>NZ_JXYC01000027.1:0-108062 GCF_000967665.1 Marinomonas sp. S3726
GCATAACACTCTCCAAATGATGAATTGGGAAGTGGCAACCTTATTCAGGACGGGACATAAAAAACAAATAAAAAGGGCGCATACAGCGCCCTTTTAATTTGTCCAGAAAGTTATTCACTAATCAGTGTCTCTAACTTTAAAAAGCGATTTAAAACACGATAAAGGCCAATGGCATCCTGACTGCCTGCAAGCTCTCGAATTGAGTGCATAGCAAAGGTAGGCAAGCCAATATCTAAAGTTGGTACACCCACTTCACCAGACGTAATTGGCCCAATCGTACTGCCGCACGCCATATCACTACGTACGACAAAAGTTTGGACCTGATAACCTTCAGCTGCTGCAAGCTTTTTATAAACAGCCGCTGTTTCACTGTTTGTGGCATACCTTTGATTAGAGTTCACCTTGATGACTGCACCCGAATTAATTAAAGGCGCATGCAATTTATCATGCTTAGCAGCATAGTTTGGGTGCAAAGCATGAGCATTATCAGCAGAAATCATCATAGATTGATTCATTGCTTGCACATAGTGGGCAGGCTCTGGAGACAGGCGTCGCAATACATCTTCTAAAAAAGGTCCATTCGCCCCACTTGTTGAAAGACTACCGACTTCTTCATGGTCAGTACAAATTAACAGACTCGGCCTTTCATCACTTGCCTCTAACAAGCTTGCCATACCAACAAAACAACTGAGTAAGTTATCTAATCGCGCCGAACAAATGAACTCCTGCTTCAAACCAACCAGCGCTGGTGCTTGGTGATCATAAAGGCTTAATTCAAAATCAAGAATTTTAGAAACATCTAGATCTGAATACTCTTTCTCTAGTTGCTGCTTAATCATTTCCTCAAGCTCAAATTGACTATCCCCCATTCCAAGGATAGGTAGCAACTCTTCTTGCGGATTAACACTAAACCCTTCTACCACGCCACGGTTAAGATGTATTGCCAAGTTAGGAATAACAGCAATTGGGTCTTTAAAATCAATCAGACGACTTACAATATCACCATTAGACTGGCTAAAGCTTACACGTCCAGCGATAGACAAATCCCTATCCAGCCAAGTGTGTCTTAATACACCGCCATAAACCTCAACCCCTAACTGATCATACCCATATCTATTGACGTGAGCATTTGGTTTAAGCTTCAAACAAGGGCTATCTGTATGAGCCCCCATCATGCGCCAGCCAGTTTTATGAAAATCAAGGCTTGGTGTAGTAAATGCAATAATGGAAGAAGCATTACGGCGCACAAAATAACGACCACCAGCTTGAATGTTCCAATCTTGATTTTCTTTTAGTTCAACAAAACCTTTTTCAACTAATGCTGTCTTCATACTAGTAGTTGCATGAAACGGAGTGGGTGATGCCTTTAAAAAAGATAACAATGAGGCATTAAAAGATTGATTTTCCATAACTTCCTTTGTACAAAATTAAGTAAATAATTAATAGTTTTGCGTAGATTAGCTGGCCATAAACGAATGAGTCTAATATGATTTCAACATGCGCCAGACTCAACTTTAAAGAGACAAATATGCCGAGAAAATATAAACGATTATTGTTAAGCCTTCTCACAGGGTGTGCGTTAGCGTCACCTTCACTTCAGGCTTTTGACGAACTTAAGCCACCAGCTGAGTATAAAAAAGTATCCATTCAGTTAGTCGAAATGTTAGAAGGCATTCACTATAACAAAACTCAAGTCGATGATCGAATTTCAAGCCTCGCATTTGATGCCTATATAGACTCTTTAGACCCGAGTAAAAGCTTTTTCCTAGCTGAAGATATCAAGCAGTTTGAGAAATACAGATATCGCTTTGATGACGCAATTACTTCTGGGGATGTTAGCGATGCGTTCGTCATATATAACATTTACTCACAAAGAGTTGAAACCAGACTAAATCAGGTTATTGACGCTATGCCTAGCATGGTTGAAGGATTTAATTTTGACAAAGAAGAGACCTTCAACGCAGACCCAGATCAAGCCGTTTGGGCAGAAACAGAACAAGAGCTACAAGAGACTTGGCGCAAGCGTATCAAGAACAGAGCACTTACTTTGCGCCTAAACAGCCAAGAAGAAGATAAAATTGAAACCTCTTTAACTCGTCGATATACCAACCAATTGCACCAAGTGGAGCAAACTAATTCAATTGATGTGTATCAAATTTTTGCTAACGCAATCACTGAAGCCTTTGATCCTCACACCAGTTACTTTGCCCCAAGAGCCTCTGAAACCTTCAGTATTAATATGAGCTTGTCGCTTGAAGGTATAGGCGCAGTACTACAACAAGAAGACGAATACACACAAGTTGTTAGGCTCGTTCCAGCAGGCCCAGCAGACAATCAGGGTGAACTTAAACCAAATGACAAGATTGTTGCTGTAGGCCAAGAAGGCGAAGAGATGATCGATGTTGTCGGCATGCGCCTGGATGATGTTGTCGATATGATACGTGGCGAAAGAGACACGAAAGTTTTATTAGAAATAATCCCTTCTAACAGTGATGGCCAAAGCAATAAGATTATTACGATAGTACGAAAAAAAGTAAAACTAGAAGATCAATCAGCCAAAAAAGAGATAGTCGAAGTCGAAAGAAATGGTGAAACCTATAAAGTAGGCGTTATTCAGCTACCAACTTTCTATTCAGACTTCGCAGCAATTAAAGCTGGAGACCGTAATTACAAGAGCTCAACAAGAGACACTAAAAACCTTATAGAAGAACTAAGACAAGATGGTATTGACGCCCTAATTCTTGACCTTAGAAACAACGGCGGTGGCTCACTTCAAGAAGCGAATGCATTAACAGGCCTTTTCATTCCAGCAGGCCCTGTGGTTCAAATCCGTGATTCTGCAGGTCGAGTGAGCATCTTGGGCGATCAAGATAGAAGCGTAACCTACAGTGGCCCTATGGCTGTGCTTATTAATAGAATGAGTGCATCAGCCTCTGAGATCGTAGCAGGTGCAATTCAAGACTATGGTAGAGGCCTTATTTTAGGCGGCCAATCCTTTGGTAAAGGCACAGTGCAAATACTGCAAGATCTTGATCAAGGTAAACTTAAAATCACTCAATCTAAGTTCTATCGTGTTTCTGGTGAAAGTACGCAGCATAAAGGTGTTATGCCTGATATCGCCTTTCCATCTATGCTAGATGAAAACAGCGTGGGAGAAAGCGCATTAGATAACCCACTGCCTTGGGACAAAATCATGGAAACCCGTTATCCAGTGTATTGGGACATTCCAAACTTTTTACCTGAGTTGGAGCAACGCCATAATCAAAGGGTAGAAAAGAACCCTAACTTTATTGCCCTAAGTGAGCAGCTTGATCAGATAAAGGAACAATCAGATAGATTTAGCGCTATTTCATTAAATGAAACTAACAGAGTTGAGCAAAGGGAAGAAAGCGAAGAGACTCAGTTAAATAGAGAAAATACTCGCCGTGAAGCCCTAGGGCTAGAGCTCATCACATCATTAGACGATATCAATGATGAAGATGCAGAAGATATTTACTCTAAAGAAGCGTCTGAAATCTTGTTAGATTTTATCGGCATGAATCAACGCCAGCAAAATCAGTAATCCTTAACATATGAAATGACTCGTACCTAAGTGACGGGTCATTTCTTGTTAAATCAGGGCTACAGCTTAACCCCTAAAATTAACTCTACTATCACACCTTTCATCACAAACCCAAGCACACCTAAACCCAAACCACCAAGAATAACAAAAGTTCCTAGCTTTCCAGCATTGGATTTGCGCGCTAAATCAACCATAATAAAGCCCATAAAAATCACAATGCCAGTTACACAAACTGTCAACATAATGGATTCTATTTCTTCTATTTCCATAACAATCTAACGACCTCAGATATTATATTCAAATGGCAAAATCTTCTTCAGACCGCAATACTATAGATTTATTTTCAAAAACACGAGGCCGACCTAAGACTCGTCCATTAACAAGAAAAGACCAATTAAAAACAAATAAACGAAATCAACGACTTAAAGAAAAGCAACAGGGACTTAAACGCGTAGAAATTACACTTGAAAGCAATGTATTAGAAATGCTTGATCAATTATGTGAACTTGAAGGCATCAAAAGAGCCGAATGGATTGTACAGCAGGTTTCTCTTGCGCATTCAAAGCCAAAAACAAAGAAACAACTTAAAGTAACTCAAGAGCAAGCGGAAAACACAAAGCCCACCTCATAAATGAGATGGGCCTTAGTCAATAACTTAAGATTCTAACTGGGTTAGTAAATCAACCACTCGGCGGCTTGAAGCTTCCATCTTCGCAAGATGTTCAATACCTTTTTCTAGCTCCCCATCCTGTTTAGCTGTTACAGCAGCCAATCCATGTTGATGGAAGTCTGCATGTACTTCACCTAACTGCTTAAAAGAATGGTTACCAGCAAACAAAGCACGCCCTTCACCCTCATACCACTGCCCTAAACGACATTGAGTATGATCAGCAAAGTCATGATGAGAGCTCAATGATTGCTCAACAAAATGACGATGAACATCAGCCTTCCAAACCATATGATCCATTTTTGCCGTATGTAGCATGCAATGAACACTCTGCTTATTCACAGTTGTTTGCGTATCTAATGCCTTATTGAAAACAGTCTTAACCCCTTTAAAGGTTTCGTCTGTACTTTCAACTAATTTATTACAACCAGATACCACAAGGTTAATATGACCATCGGCAATACCAGTATTGCGTTCAATGGACTCAACTAATTGCGCAATTTCTGAACTTGCGTCGCCAGCTTTTTGTGCCAAGGATCTTACTTCATCCGCTACCACAGCAAAACCACGGCCTTGCTCACCCGCACGGGCAGCTTCAATCGCAGCATTTAAAGCAAGAAGGTTGGTTTGCTCAGAAATACCGCTAATAATTCCAACAAATTGCGTAATGTTACTCGCAAGTGTTTTCAACTCAGTAACACTCTCATTACTTTCACGAGCACCGTCTTGAATACGTTTTATTTCAGTCTCAAGAGTTTGCATTGCTGCATTACTACTGTCAGCAAGTTCGCTAAAATCAGCCAGATTTTCTTTCTCTTGGCTTAAATCCACCAAACTATTGGATAAAGATTCACGCATAGTATCAAAAGGAGACATAGCCTCTAAATACATAGATTCTAATGGTGACACCTTCCTACGGGTTAACAAGTCTTCTAACTCAGCAAGTGATTGCTGGTATTTACCTTGTAATTGATCAAGTTCTGTCGACAAACCGGCGCAATCTAACTGACTCGCTTCAAGTTTTGACTCTAATTCAGTAACTTGTTTCGCTTTTCCCCACATATAATCCCCTATCATGGTGTATTTGTTATACTCTGCAACCAAACTAAACTAACACTTTGATATATATAAACCTATGGCAAAATTGTATTTTTATTATTCGGCCATGAATGCCGGCAAATCGACCGTTTTATTACAGTCTGCACATAACTATAAAGAAAGAGGTATGACACCTTTACTATTTACTGCCGCCATTGATGATAGGGAAGCTATCGGTAAAATAGCCTCTCGTATAGGCATTGCAGCAGACGCTCAAACCTTTAAACCTGACACAGATTTACTGGAAGAAGTCCGCCAACTTGCAAATAAAAGTAAACTTGATTGCATTTTAATTGATGAAGCCCAGTTTTTAACTGAGGCTCAAGTTTATGCCTCATCTGAGGTGGTCGATAAACTTAAAATACCCGTTTTAGCTTTTGGCATTAGAACTGACTTTAAAGGTCAATTGTTTGAAGGCAGTAAAGCATTACTGGCTTGGTCCGATAAGTTAATTGAACTTAAAACTGTTTGCCATTGCGGAAGCAAGGCAACCATGGTGATACGTATTGACGGTGATGGTAACCCACTACGTGAGGGGGAACAGGTCGAGATTGGTGGCAATAGTCGTTACATTTCTGTTTGCCGTAAACATTTTAAAGAGGCGGTTGTAGATTAATTATGTGGTTTAAAAACGTACAGTTCTTTCAGTTAACAGATACAGACGCAATTGATACAAACGAGTTAATAGACAAGCTTGCTGATTTCCCCTTAAAAGAGTGTGGCAGTCAAGATGAATACTCTTTTGGCTGGATGCCTTTAATTCGAAATAGTGAGCAATGGTACCTTGCTAGCAACAAATGCCTTCTTATTAGAGCTGGCAAAGAAGAGAAGGTGCTACCTTCATCTGTCGTTAGGGAAGAGCTAGAAACCAAGATCTCCGAAATTGAATTAATGGAAGGTCGTAAAGTTGGTCGTAAAGAAAAATCAGACATTAAAGATGAGCTTGTTTTCACCCTAAGACCGAAAGCCTTTTCAAAACGCTCAGATATTTGGGCATACTTGGATATGGAAGCCAAATTACTGGTAATCAACAGTACCAATGCGTCAATGACAGAGCTTCTATTCAAGCAACTTCAAACTACACTTGGCAGCTTCCCCATGGCACCACTCATGGCACAAGAGTCTCCAAGCGGCTTAATGAGTAACTGGCTATTAAAGAATGAGCTCCCTGCAAGCCTAAACACAGGTGAAGAATGTGAGATTCAAGATGGCTCTGAAGAGAAAGCAAGCATTCGCTTTAAAGCATTAGAGCCTCTATCTGAAGATGTTACTCGCCATATAGAACAAGGAATGCGAGTAAAAAGCCTAGCCTTGAAATGGACTGAAAAACTTAATTTCGTGCTTCATGACGACTTATCGTTACGTAAGATCAAGTTCGATGACACAATTAAAGAGCAAGCTTTTAATGACTCTCAAGGCGGCGGTCTTTCAGATTTAGATGCAAACTTTGCACTTATGTCTCTTGAACTGCGCCAGTTTTACGACTCTTACAAACTTTGGTTTGACATACAAGAGAAGTAACCAAGGACAAAGAGCTGAACTATACTCATATAGTTCAGCTTATAAATGAAAGTTCTTAGAATTAAGCACACAGCTATTAGCTTTTCCACAGTTTAGGTGGATAAGTTGGGGAGAAATACAGGCAAGCTAGAGCAGCTCTAGCATCCCTCTTAATGCAAGCAATTTATAAACTATTTTTTTACCTTCTTAACTCACCTTACCTTAAAAATTAATCAAATAAAATGAATAAAATCGAAACGGAACAAAGGCTTGCACAAAAAGTAACCTTATTAGGTGGTGCTGTTGATGCCTTGTTAGGCCTCTTAAAAATTTTTGCTGCCAGTATTTCAGGTTCACAAGCCTTAATGGCAGATGGCATACACAGCCTATCAGATTTACTCACAGACTTAATGGTACTTGTTAGTTTCAAAATTTCTCGCCAATCACCCGATAAAAACCATCAATTTGGCCATCTTAGGTTTGAATCTTTAGGTAATCTGCTACTTGGCTTCATCCTATTATTAGTAGCTGTTGGCATAGGTTTAGACTCAGCGCTAAGAGATAGTGCTGCACAAATCACTTGGCTAGGCGTCGGTACTCTGATTGCCACCATCATTTGCAAAGAAGGCATTTTCTTTTACACAAAAAAAGCGGGCGATAAAATACAGAGCCAATTACTCATTACTAATGCTTGGCATAGCCGCACTGACTCACTTTCTTCACTCATTGTATTAGTGAGTATGCTAGGAACTTATTTAGGCCATGCTTGGCTAGATAAAATTGCAGCCATTATTATTGCATTACTTATTTCTAAGATCGCTATTACCACCATTTGGAAAACATTGGCCGAACTGATAGATACAGCACCAAACAAAGAAACAATGCATAGCATTATTGAATGTGCGAAGAGTATAGAACCACTTGCAGTGCCAAGTAATATCAGAGCAAGAACCATGGCAGGTAAAGTCTATTTAGATATGCGTTTAGAAGTGAATAAACATATTAGTGCTAGTGAAGGCCATTATTTAGGGGAACTAGTATCAAGCAAAATTCGCCAACATAATACAAAGGTTGAAGACATTCTTATTCACATAGATTTAAACTCTTTAGCGAATGATGAAACAATCAAACAAACCATTGCAAAGTTGCCTGCGAGAAATCAAATACTCGCAGATTTGGGCTTCCTTATGCGGTCACATAAGCACTATATCGACTTAACTAAGGTTAAACTCGACTACCTAGATTCAGGCCTTGAAGTAAGCTTGATAGCCTATGCAAAATCTCTTAGAGAAAATGAATCCATGGAACGAGCCACTGCTAGTGTAGAGATGGACAGCATGAATATTCGCTATGCTAAATCAGTCAACTTGCTTTGGAACATTCAGGATGAGCTCTCAAGCAATGATTAAGCAAATAGCAGCTACTTAGAACACAATTAAGAGCTAAGCAGATTCCTTATAGCATCTCATTCAAGTTTATTGTCATCTATCGCTAAACTTGTCTGAGACTCTTCAAGGTGCGAGTCAGGGATTTGTTTATTGGTTTTCGCTCCCATCACCTTTAATTGCTGAGCTCGAACTACCAAGTTACCTCGTCCAGAGTTAAGCTTATTCATGGCATTATCATAACCTTTCCTTGCCATATCTAAACGATTACCAACATCATCCATATCTTGAACAAAGCCAACAAATTTGTCGTACATAGCACCTGCTTGCTTAGCAATTTCGACCGCATTTTGACTTTGCTTTTCATTTCGCCAAATGTTCTGAATAGTTCTTAAGGTTGCCAATAAGTTCGATGGCCCAACTACAATAATATTTTTATCAAAGGCATCACTAAATACATTAGCATCCGCCTGTATCGCCAACAGATAAGCCGCTTCGATGGGAATAAACAGGAGAACAAAGTCCAAGCTCTTTACACCAGGCAAGGTTTCATATGCCTTACCACTTAAGTCTTTAATATGACGTTTGATAGATTCAAGGTGCTGTTTTAACGCCTTTTGCTTTTCTTCTTCTGTTTGAGCTTCTACATAGGCAAGATAGCTAATAAGTACCATCTTAGAGTCTATAATAATTTGCTTACCTTCAGGTAAGTTTACAATCACATCAGGCTGAAGACGCCTTCCAGATTCAGTTGTGGTAGACACCTGCACTAGGTACTCCCTTCCCTTTTCTAACCCTGAACGTTCCAATACACGCTCAAGAATAACTTCTCCCCAACCGCCTTGTATTTTATTTTGACCTTTTAGAGCTTGCGTTAACCCTGCCGCATCATCACTAATTCGTTGATTCAGTTGCTGCAGATTTTTAATCTCACGAACTAAGGAAAAACGCTCTTTTGCCTCAGCCTGATAACTCTGCTCAACCTTTTCCTGAAAATGTTTAATTTGGCTGCCTAATGGGTTCAGTAAAGAACCTAACTGCTTTTCATTTTCAGATAACATTTTAGTTTGCTGTTGCTGCATTATGTCTTGCGCCAACTGTTTAAACTCTACTTCCATCTGACGTTTTTGCGATTGAAACAAGGTATCTTTTTCTTGCCAAACTGTTTGCGCCGCAGCGAATTGCTGCTCTAGTATCAGCGCTTCTTTTTCCATTGAGTGAATTAGTTCGGACTGATGTAACAACTTTCGATCAAGTTCTTGATTTACTTCCACCTGCTTTAGTAATTCTTGTTCACTTTTTTCTTTCTCAAGCTGCCACTTACGCCGCATTGAATGTACAATAGCGAAAAAAAGCACGATGCAAAGAATGACCCCAACAAAAAAGCCTGTCATCGCCAAAGAAAAAGGCTCGATCATGTTTGCAACTTGATCATTATTCATTTACTTGCCACCTGCTAAAATCTTATACAAATCAATCATCAAAACTAATTTTTCAAGTGTACATGGATTATTTCTTAAGCCCAACTGAGCCTCAGCGTTTTGATCTTATTATCAAAAAAAGTCAATTTATCACTCAGGTATGCCGTACCAAAGGGAGAGCAGAGGCTAAAGCATTTATACAAAGCGTGAAAGAAACCTTTCCAGATGCCAACCACCATTGTTCAGCATTTATCGCAGGCCACCCAAACAATGTACATTTATGGGATCAAAGCGATGATGGTGAGCCAAAAGGAACGGCAGGAAAGCCCATGTTAAACGTATTACAACACTCAGATTTTGGCGAAACCTGTGTCGTTGTTACGCGTTATTTTGGTGGTATCAAACTCGGAGCTGGAGGATTAGTTCGCGCCTACAGCCAAGCGGTACAAGAAGCGCTAACAAACACTCAAACTCAACAAATTTTTCCAAGGGATAATATACAGCTAAAAATATCCTACGCTTTATTAGGCAAGGTAGAGTATTGGTTAGAACAAAGTGATATTGATGTCATTAATAAACACTTTGATACAGATATTATTTTTGATTTAGCTGTCATACCTAACTCTTGGATAGAACAGAAAACTACCTTGACGAATTTATGTCAAGGCAGTTTGACCCTTACAAATCTGGATGAATAATTAATATGTACCAAACTGGACAAAGATGGAGTAGCCGTAACGAACCTGATCTAGGTGTCGGCATGATAGTAGAGTTAGAATCCAAATCATTCACTGTGCATTTTGCAGAGTCAGAAATTGATCGACACTACTCTGTATCCCAAACTAGCCTTGTCAGACGTACTTTGACAGAAGGCGATGAGCTTTACTTTCAAGATGAAGCGTTTGTTATTGAAGATGTAAGAGAGATTGACGGCCTTGTTGAATATTTTATTGGCGATGATTGGATAGAGGAATCTATCATTCAATTCCCACGCAATGATAAAAATGAAATCGATGCCTTACTATCATTATCCCCTGCTAAACGCATGTGGTTTGACCTTCGCCATCAAACATTAAATCATCAGTCTAAACTAGCAAGTTCTGAAGTTAGAGGCTTAATGGGGTTAAAAGCAGAGCTGCTTCCTCACCAGATTTATCTCGCTCATGATATTGCAAACCGCCCTAAAGCAAGAGCCCTATTGTGTGACGAAGTGGGCATGGGTAAAACATTAGAAGCGGGCTTGATCCTTCACCATAGAATGCTGAACGGTCTATGTAAACGCGCACTCATCCTAACTCCAACTAATTTACAGCATCAGTGGTTAGTTGAGATGTTACGCCGCTTCCATCAGCATTTTTCATTAATTAATGAAGCCGCTTACGAAGAAAGCTGGGATGAAGACGCTAACTTATTCGAAGAACAACCTCTTGTCATTGCTCCTATTGATTGGGTGGCAGGTAATGGGAAAGCCGCTCAGCAAATGTTAAGCGCTGATTGGGACATGGTAATTATCGATGAGGCACACCACTTAAGCTGGAGCCCTGAAGCCCCAAGCAATGGTTATCAGCTCGCAGCGGCCCTAGCCGCTAAGTCAGAGTCTTTATTGCTATTAAGTGCTACACCAGAGCAAACAGGTGAAGAAGAACATTTCTCTCGTCTACAGTTGCTAGATCCAGAAAGCTACCATAGTTTCTCGCAGTATCAGGAGCAGCAAGCAGATTTTAAACAAGCGGCTCTTCTTGCTGAGCAACTTTTGCCTTTAACTCAAGGCAAAGAACCAGAAACAAGTCCTGATTGGGACAAATGGTTTGCACCATATTTAAAAGAAGTCAGTTCAAAAGAGTGGTTCCAGTCTTTAAATGTAAAAGATCAAGCGACATTTGAGACCGCTGTGCAAGATGCCATTAGTTGGCTTATTGATCGCCATGGAACTGGCCGTGAGGTTTTCCGTAATACACGTGCGGCAATTGGTGGCTTCCCAGACAGAATACTTAACCATTACCCTTTGGCAGTAAACCCAGCACATAGTTATAGCCAAGACTCCGTCTTTCCACAAAATAGCTTAGAGCAAGCTAAATGGGGCGAAGACCCTCGTTGGGAATGGTTAAAAGAGTTTTTAGAATGCCAAGCCGATAAAGTTTTAGTTATTTGCCATAGTTCAGACATGGCTCAATGGCTGAGTGAACAACTCACTTTTGCAGGCTTTCAAAGTGCAGATTTCCACGAACAAATGCCACTTATTCACAGAGATAGGGCAGCAGCTTACTTTGCAGATCCTGAAGGAGCGCAAGTACTCGTGTGCTCTGAAATAGGCAGTGAAGGTCGTAACTTCCAGTTCAGTCATAATTTGGTTATGTATGATCTACCTGAACACCCAGACTTATTAGAGCAGCGCATTGGTCGTCTGGATCGACTTGGCCAAACCCAAGATGTCAAAATTCATGTGCCTTATATAGAAGGCACAGTGCAAGAAAGGCTTTATCAATGGTATCACCTTGCCTTGAATGCTTTCTGTCATACGACACCTTGTGGCGACAAAGTTAATCACACTTTTAAAGACAACTTAGCCAGTTTCTTACAAGGTAATGACGATGACGACACCTTAATTTCTGAAGCTAAAGCTTACCACCAAGCGCTATTACTTCAGCTCGATCAAGGACGAAATCGCCTGCTCGAAATGACGTCTTGTCGCCCAGAAAGAGCAAAAGAGCTGATTGATAATATAGAAGAGAACGCATCAGTAGGCTTAGATGAATATATCGAAAAAGTGACCCATGCATTCAACATCCATACTGACCGCATTGAAAAAGAAGGTGATGAAAGCGAATGGTTCATCCGCCCTTCTACCGATATGATGTTAGAAGCATTGCCAGGCATTGAAGAAGAAGGCAAAACCTTAGTCTTAAATCGCCGTAAAGCAAGCCAGAGAGAAGATGTTGCTTTTGCCACATGGGAACACCCATTAATTTCTATGCTGATGGATGAAGTCCATACTTTTGACTCAAGCAAACTGACAGCCTCAACTATGCCGATTGCAGCCTTACCTGAAGGCACAGTCCTAATAGAAAGCCTGTTTGTGATTGAAGCAAGTGCGCACCCTCGTTTGAAATTGAGCCAGTCTTTACCTATGACACCTATTTGGCAACTATCAGATGCTAACGGTAAATTTTTACATAATCAGTTCACTCCAGAAAAGTGGGCAGATCGTCTAAAAAGTGTACCTAACCGCGTTGCTGAACAATGGGTGGCTGCATTACGTAAAGACCTAATTGAATTACTACAAAACCACCAACTAAATGCTCATGAACAAGCAAGGCCAATCATTTTGCAAGCTAAGCAAGAGTACCAAAGAAAGTGGCAAGGCGAACTTGATCGTTTGATCGAATTGCAGAAGCAAAACAATCAAATCAAAGATGATGAGCTTGAGCGCCTAGAAAACAATTTACAAGAAGGTTTGAGTCGTATTGATGATTGCCAGATTCGCCTAGATGCGATACGCATTATTTTGACAACAAAACCTTAGTAAATATGCCTGCAAACGAGATGCTCAATATTCTCTATGAAGATGAATGGTTCGCTGTTATTAATAAGCCAGCGAACTTTTTATCTGTTCCAGGACGCGGGGTAGAAAAACAAGACAGTATTACGCATAGGGCTTTTACTCTATTTGGAGAAGCCCATGCGGTACACCGTCTTGACTACGCTACTTCTGGTCTAATTATTGTGGCAAAAACCTTGGAATGCCATAAACGTTTGTCTGAACACTTTCGTGAAAGACGTGTTCAGAAAGAATATCGAGCAGTTTTAAGAGGCCCGGTTCTAGCTCAAGAAGGCACTATCTCTAAACCACTTATTTGTGATTGGCCTAATCGCCCAAGGCAAATGGTACATAGAGAGTGGGGGAAAACAGCAACAACTCACTGGAAGCTAATTAATCGGGACAGAAGAAATAGTCGAGTCGCCCTTTTTCCTATCACAGGCAGGTCACATCAACTAAGGGTACATATGCAGAGTATGAACCACCCTATTTTAGGTGATGAGTTTTATGATGATATGTGTTCAAAAGCGGATGAACGTCTCCACCTTCACGCTTATCGCCTTGAGTTTAGCCATCCTTTCACTACAGCTTGGCTTAAATTTATCGCGGTTTGCCCTTTTTAAGTTTTCTCTTTTTAATCGACCTATCAAATAAGGCACTTATTAACATTAATAAGTACCTTATTTAGTTTAATTTTAATCGTCTGATAGCCCTTTTAATTGTTGATTCACAGACTTAACCGCATCAGCAATTTTATCTACTGAGGTTAATAATTGCTCAGTATCATGGGTGTTGTTTTCCGCGACATCCACAATGTTACTAATATTACGGTTTATCTCGTCACTTACCCTAGTCTGCTCTTCTGCCGCCGCTGCTATCTGACTATTGAGGTCATAAATACTTTTTGTTGATTGAGCAATACTCTCAATCATAGCATTTGTTTCATCCGCATTTTCTAAACTTGAATTTAAGCTTTGATTCCCTCTTACTATGGTAGTTACTGCTTCTTTCGCTCCATCCTGAAGTCGTGTGATCATTGTCTGTATTTCTTCAGTAGACGCTTGGGTACGGCTTGCTAGAGTTCTTACCTCATCTGCTACCACTGCAAAACCACGCCCTTGCTCTCCTGCCCTTGCAGCTTCTATTGCAGCATTCAGTGCTAATAAATTAGTTTGTTCAGCAATACCCCGAATCACATCTAGCACTCCACCTATATTTTGACTATCAGCCTCAAGTTTGGTGACAACATCAGCAGACAATTGCATTTCTTTCGACAATGCCTGAACCGCTTGCATATTCGAGACGACAACTTGCTTACCCTTTTCTGCGTCAATTTGCGTTTGTTGCGCGCTCTGGGACGCACTAGACGTTAACTCCGCAACTTGCTGGGCGGTAGCCGTCATTTCATTCATAGCAGTTGCAACTAAGTCTGTTTCTTCTTGTTGCCTTAATATTCCTTGTTGTGAGCGCTCTGCAACACCCGCTAAAGATTTTGAAGTGTTTACAAGTCCTCCAACTTGACTAGCAACCACATTTAAAGAAGCTTCCATTTTCTCCATAAAACTATTAAACGCGGTAGAAATTGCACCAAGTTCATCATTAACAGAAACATCAAGTCTTTGTGAGAGGTTACCTTTCCCGTCTGCTATCCCTTGTAAAGCTTGGCTGACACTGTTTAGTCTGACAGTAACCAAACGCTTAAAGGTAAACATAAGTGCTAATAAAGAGACAATAAGAGTAATCACTAAGAAACTAACTAGATTTAGATTGAGCGCATTGCCTGCCGCTATCTGTTCATCTATTGGGATTTGAACTTCAAGTACACCTCTAACATCCCCCAACTTCCAACCAACTTTAGGTGTATCAGGATGTGAGTTATGACAGTTAACGCAGCCTTGCTGTGTCATGGTGTCGGCTAGAGCAACACGAACAACCTCACGTCCATCAATTGTTTCGACCCGACTAACTGTCGCTTTTGGATCATCATTGAGCTGAGACCAAGCCTGAGACCCAAACTCATCAAGTTGACGGTTTTTACGGTTTGGAAAAGGAAATTGGCTATATAACTTTAGTGTCATGCCTTGTTTTGAAAATTCTTCGCTAAGATCGTGTATAAAGGTGGCAGGTAAAGGTATTTGATTAGCATTAGACTTGTGTTCAAAGTGCGGTCTCATATCAGATCCAGCTAGCACCTTCTTAACAACATTATTAGTATAGTAACCACGAATGGTCTTATATTGTTGCACCGTGCTAATAGCAGAAGGTAACGCACTATCTTCAACATTTTCCCGCATAGCAGAAGAAAAGTAAGTTACTAGCACCATTCCCATTATGATAAATATCAGAATAACGGGAACAAACAACTTAACTAGAATACTCTTTGTATATACTTGCATAGCCTCATCCTTTTACATCCATTTACTAAAAATAGAAGAAAAAATTAAGGTCAAGGCACTTACTGGCTAATTTTATGTAATTTAATGAAACTCTCTTAAAACAATTTTTTATAACTTCTTCACGGGACATTTAAAAGCTTATACATTTAAAGCTAGGGTTAAAATCTATCTTGATTAAAGCCTTTATCGGCATTAACTTATAAGCACTAGAAATAATCAAATATCTTTTTAATCATTTGTCTCAGAATGTTAACCTTTACTAAATCAACCAAGAATAAAATGTCTTTTTTAGGGATATGATATGAACAAATTTCAAAAATGTGCATTAGTCATTGTAACTGGTGCCGCCTTAACTGCATGTGGAAGCTCAAGCACTAAACCTGCAGAAGTTGCTGGCAGTATTTCGCCTGTGGATGAAAGCGTTCAGGCAGAAAGCATTTATAATACAGCCAAAGCTGATTATGAGCTTTGGTTAGGCAAGATGAAGGAAATTGAACCGCTAGAGCTATATTCAAAAAGCATTTACAAAGAAACATTAAGCTCTTGGGCAAAAGCGGTTGATGTTTATGAAGACTTTGCTGATGACCCAGCTAAAGCAGTAAAAGATTACTCTATTTTCTCATCTGGTACTTATGCTGAAGAGTACAACGAAAAATTAGCTATCGTAAAAGTCAATCATGCCAAGCTACTTGACTTGAAAGACAAGGCAGACACTATTCTGGCAGATTCAATTGATCAGATGGAATACCTTGATAGCATTGAAGCGGAAAAACATTTCAAACAAAACTACCGTACCGTTAAAAATGCCTATGTTGCCTTATTTGCCTATGTTGCGGATAACGATATTGGTGATGCTCAAAACAAACAGGCAGCATTTTTAAATACAGCAAAAAAACTTGAAATAAGAGTCGTTCTTAAAGTAAACATCGAACCATTAGAAAAAGAAGCGGCTCAACTTAAGAAAAGTGGTATAGCAACACTCGCCCCTATTAGCTATAACAAGGTAACAGCAGAATTGACCTTGGCGACCAGCGAAGTAGAAAATAATGCACGTAACCAAGAGGTTATTCTTGCTGCGACTAAAAAAGTGAAGTTTGAAATTGATCACACGACACAAATTGCCAATGAAGTTCAGCGTTTAAGATCTACCTCTAACCTTAAGTTTGAAGCGGTTGCTCTGGAAGTTGAAAACCGTTTACTTGAAATATCTAAAGCAATCGATGGATCAGACTTTAGAGACAAACCTGTACGCGTTCAGAAAGATATGATTGTCGACCTGATTGAAGAGCTAACCAATACAGATAATGCGACACGACTTGAAAATGAAGTAGCCAGTTTAAAAGCAAAACTTGAAGCTAGCCAAAACAAGCTTAGCCAAGAGGAAACATCTCTAGCTGAAGCAAACAAACAACAGGAAGTACTCAGAGAAAGAATCGAGTCTTTACAACAACAGCTTACTTTAAAGCAGTCTTTGATTGATAAGTTAACTCAAGATTTAGCTGATCAAGAAGCTTTACCGCAATAATTCTGCACTTTTAAAAAGCCAGCATGTGCAAACTGCTGGCTTTTTTCATGCTTACCGATTTTTGGCGACTAACACTTTTCTAATCGTTTGATTAAACACATCAATAAAATGAGGCGGAAATTGCTTCCCACTCTCGAAGTTAATTTTTTGTACTGCCTTCATAGCGCTCGATTTATATTCATTGCCCGAAGCGCCCCAAACAAGATCAATGAATTTAACCGCCATAGACAAAACAAAAGCACCTGGTGGAATTAAAGAACCAACTAAGGCTTCTGGAAAACCCGTCCCATCAAAGCGCTCTTCATGACTTTTAACAATCACTACAGCCTCCTCCCACCCTGGATGCTTACTTAAAAGTTTGGCTCCTACAATGGGATGGTTTTTTTCTGCCGCTATTCTCGCTTGCTCATCATCACGGGCTTTTAACACTAAGGCTCTCCCCATACCATGCATATAAGCGGCGGCGCTTAATTGAGCAGCATCAACAGGGTTAGCTAAATCGTTATTGATCAAGAGACACAATTTCACGATTCGTTCACCTCTTTCAGGAGAGTAACCTAATAATCGATTTAGCTTGGCTGACAAGGCTTTAAACTGTTCAATGTCGTTACTTTGTTCAGTTGTAAATTCAACTTTTACTAATAGGGCATCCTTATCCTCATCTTTAGTATCTTGACTCTCTTCCGTTGTCAAAAGTGACAATATTTCTTCTGCTTTACTCTCCCTTAAAGCATCATCTTCTAAATCATATAACTCGGTCAGCTTTTCTCTCATTAAAGTTAATTGATTATCTTCAACGACATGAGAATTAAAAATCTCTAGCAGGATTTCGCCAACCTCTTCAATGACAGTATTCGTTAACTCACCCAAGGAAACGGTATAAGCAATGTACCTTCCTCGCATTCCATCAACGATTTCTTCTAACTTATGAAGCACCTCCACAAGAGGGTCAAGAAAACATACTGAGCAATTCCCCTTCATGCTATGCAGTGATCTAAATAGCGTATCTAACTTATCAAAAGCAAACCCCTGATCCTCAATATCATTGATAATTTCCTCAATTTCTAACTGAGCTTCCTTATAACATTCAACCAAATCTTTCTTTAGTTCATGATCTAAAGAAGAAAAGTTTTTGCAAACTACTTGCCCCATAATAGATCCACCATTCAGATAAAATGAGAAAACTGATACCTATAATCCTATTCTTATATTTCAAGACTAGATCTTAATGTGTAGTTTTTCTTGTTTTTACACGACTAAAAGGCGAATCCAAAACACATAATTATTTTAATCATCATATAAATAGCCAATTTATAAGGAGTTCAAGCTAGCGACCCTAATGAAGACCCATTTCATAAATATTAAGAAAAACACAATGTTTAGTATTCTAGTCTAGGTTTCTAAAGCAAAGCTCCATATAATGTCGACCAAGTCTAACTGACACCTTTTTATCTAGATTAATTACGCGGTTCTTAACATCACAATGGCAAAAAAACTTTTCATCCAGACCCATGGGTGCCAAATGAATGAATATGATTCATCTCGTATGGCAGATTTACTTGGCGATAGTCACGAAATGGAGCTTACAGATAACGCAGAAGAAGCAGATGTGCTTCTTTTAAACACCTGTTCTATTCGAGAAAAAGCACAAGATAAGGTTTACCATCAACTTGGTCGCTGGAAAAAGCTAAAAGATAAGAATCCAGATTTAAAGATTGGCGTTGGTGGTTGTGTTGCCAGCCAAGAAGGTGACTCAATCCGTAAAAGGGCCAAACATGTTGATATGATTTTTGGCCCTCAAACTTTACACAAATTACCAGAAATGGTTGATGCTGCGGCGAATTCCATCCCTATTACGGATGTCACTTTTCCTGAAATTGAAAAGTTTGACCACCTTCCAGCACCAAAGGTTGAGGGCGCTGAAGCATTTGTATCTATTATGGAAGGCTGTAGTAAATACTGTACTTTCTGCGTTGTACCTTACACACGTGGCGAAGAAGTAAGCAGGCCTTTCACAGATATACTTGTTGAAGTAATGCAGCTGGCAGAACAAGGTGTTCGTGAAATCCACCTACTTGGCCAAAATGTAAACGCCTATAGAGGTACAGACGCAGATGGCATAGAGTCTGATCTTGCAGATGTTATCAGTGCAATTGCTCAAATTGATGGGGTGGAACGTATTCGATTTACAACATCTCACCCGGTTGAGTTTACTGACAGCTTAATAGAAGCGTTTAGAAACATTCCAAAACTAGTCAGCCACTTGCACTTGCCTGTTCAAAGCGGTGCTGACAACATTCTAAAAGCAATGAAACGCGGTCATGACAGACAATCTTATATCGATAAAATTAATCGAATTAAAGAAGCGCGCCCAGGGATTAGCTTATCGTCAGACTTTATTATTGGCTTCCCAGGCGAAACCGATGAAGACTTTATTGATACTATGAATCTGATTCAAGAAATCGGGTTTGACCACTCCTTTAGCTTTATTTACAGCCAAAGACCAGGCACTCCAGCATCTGATTTAGAAGATAACATTTCTGAAGACGTGAAAAAGCAGCGCCTAGCGATACTTCAACGTCGTATCAAACAGCATGCCTACGACTATAGCCAAGCTATGATAGGCACAACCCAACGTATTCTTGTCAGTGGCTATTCGCCCAGAGACCCAGGACAAATGCAAGGTAGAACTGAAAACAACCGAATTGTTAACTTCTCGGCTGTCGAACCTCAGCTTGTTGGTAAATTTGCAGACGTTATTATCACTAACGCTTATCCTAATTCTTTATTAGGTGAGATGATCAGCTCTGAACTAGAATTAGAGTTTGAACTAGCTTAATTTTTAACATTCATTTTCGTTTTAAGGTAACTCTTGGACACACTAGCAACCCTACATACAAGACTGCAGCCTGCACAAGCTGCAGCACTCGCTAACCTTTGTGGTCAACTTGATAGTAATTTAAAGCTTATCGAAGAAAGACTTGAAGTAGAGATAGGTTATCGTGGAGAGCTTTTTACCATCACAGGTGCTGATAAAAAGGCTTTATCAAGCTGTAAAACCTTGCTTGAAAATTTGTACCGTGAAGCATTGGTTGAAGCCGATTTAAGCCCGCAAATGATTCATTTGTTTTTACAAGAATCTGCGGTAGAGGCTTTATCGTCAAAAGACAGCACACCTGAATTCCAAACAATTAAAACACGTAAACTACATGTAAAGGCAAAAGGTCGTAACCAACAGGGCTATGTTAAGCAAATCCGCCAGAATGATATTAATTTTGGTATTGGCCCTGCTGGTACAGGTAAAACCTATCTAGCAGTAGCTTGCGCAGTAGAAGCATTAGAAAGCGATAGAGTCGAACGAATTATGTTGGTTCGTCCTGCCGTAGAAGCAGGTGAAAAACTAGGCTTTTTGCCGGGTGATCTTACCCAGAAAATCGACCCTTATTTACGCCCTCTCTATGACGCCTTGTATGAAATGCTCGGCTTTGAACTAGTTGATAAGCTTATTGAGAAAAATGTTATTGAAATTGCACCTTTAGCCTTCATGCGTGGACGAACACTGAATAATGCATTTATTATTCTTGATGAATCTCAAAATACGACAAGAGAACAAATGAAGATGTTTTTGACTCGTATAGGCTTTGGTTCAACCGCCGTTATTACTGGTGATAGAACTCAGGTTGATCTACCAAGAGGCACCTCGTCTGGACTAGCTCATGCCATGCACGTCTTGGATAATGTCAAAGGCATTAGCATGACTCAATTTAGTTCAATGGATGTTGTCAGACACCCACTTGTACAACGCATTGTTGAAGCTTATGATGCCTTTGATGAAGAGCAAGAAAAAGAGCGCGAAGCAAAAAAAGCAGCCAATATCAAAGCTCAACAAGAAAAAGCAGAAATGCTAAATGCAGACAGTGAATAAGATGACAAACCTAGATCTCGATTTACAACTTGCAAGTGAGAACACTGATAACCTACCCAGTGAACAAGACTTTGCAAACTGGATTGCACCAGCACTTTCTCAAAACGGCACTGTTTTCGAATTAACAGTGCGTATTGTTGATGAAGAAGAAAGCCAACAGCTTAACCATCAATATAGAGGAAAAGACAAATCAACCAATGTATTGTCTTTTCCTTTTGATGTGCCCGAAGGAATAGAAATCCCACTTTTGGGTGATCTCATCATTTGCAAGCAGGTTGTTGAACTTGAAGCAAAAGATCAAAATAAAACCTTATTTCATCATTGGGCACATATGGTAATTCATGGTACCTTGCATTTACTTGGTTATGACCATATAAATGAAGATGATGCGCAAGAAATGGAAAGCTTAGAAATAAGCATACTAGCGCAATTAAACATTCCTAATCCCTATCTGATAAATGAGTGAGATCAGACTACTATGAGCGAAGACCGATCGAGTCCCTCAAACGATCAACAGCCAAAATCATGGTTTGAGCGCCTAAGTCAGGCTTTTAATGATGAACCAAAAAGTAGAGAAGATATTATCAATCTACTGGAAGCTTCTGTTCAATCAGAAGTTATCGACAAGGATGCATTCACAATTATCGAAGGCGCACTTGAGGTATCCGAGGTTCAAGTAAGAGACATAATGATCCCCCCTTCTCAGATGGTGGTAGTCAAGTCAGATGATGACCCAAAAACAACCTTGAGAAAAATCATTGAATCATCACACTCGCGTTTTCCTGTTGTGGGTGAAGATTCCGATGAAATATTAGGTGTATTACTAGCAAAAGATTTACTTCCTCTTCTTTTTAATGAAGGCGAAGTCACTAATGAAGACTTTTTAGAAAGATTAAGAGAAGCTAACTTTATTCCTGAAAGTAAACGCTTAAATGTACTGTTAAATGAGTTTCGTACCAAGCGCTATCACATGGCGATTGTATTAGATGAATATGGCAGTGTTTCTGGTTTAGTGACAATCGAAGATGTTCTAGAACAGATTGTTGGTGAAATCGAAGATGAAACTGACAAGTTAGAAAATGAAGATGTGCAAAAGCTTGAGTCTCCGGGCACATACCATGTACCAGCACTTTATGCGGTTGAAGATTTTAACCAGTACTTTAAAACACAATTCAGTGAAGAAGAGTTTGATACTATTGGCGGCATTATAGTTCAACAGTTTGGCCATGTACCAAGTCGTGGAGAGGAAATCGCAATTGACGATATTAACTTCACAGTTGTGAAATCAGATGGTCGTCGTGTGAAAACGTTACAGGTGACTTTTCCTGAAGCTGAAGATTTTGCCTAATTAATAATGAAACATGGACGTTTAACAACTCATACATTTCCTCTTAATCTGCTAACGAAATGTGGCGAGCTCATTAACCAATGCAAAGCAAAATATGGCAATAAAGTTAATTACTTATTTGCCTTATTAAGCGGTGTCTTTGGCGTATTAGCCTTCGCTCCCTTTAATTTTTGGCCAGCTTATGCCATTAGCATCTGTTCTAGTATTTGGTTTATCAAACAAGCAGATACATTAAAAACAGCTTTTAGAAGTGGTCTCGCGTTAGGGTTAGGTTTTTTTGGCGCTGGTATTTCATGGGTTTATGTCAGTATTGCCACTTATGGGCAAATAGGCTGGCTCCTCTCAGTTCTGATTACTCTCGCCTTTGTCGCTGTATTGGCAAGCTTTTATGCACTTGCCTTCAGCCTAACTTGGAAACTCATAACAAGATTTCAACACTGGCCAATTAGTCTCGTTTTCACTGTCAGCCTACTTTTATCTGAATACCTGAGAAGTACTTTATTTACAGGTTTCCCTTGGTTATTACCTGGCTATAGCTTACATACAACGTGGGCATTCGAGTTATCACCTATTGGTGGGATATGGCTGTTAACCAGCCTCGCCATTTTGACCTTTAGTTTCCCTGCCGCCGCTTTTTTTGAGGGATTAAAAAAACAATCCCTCTTAGGTATTACAATATTGCTTGCGTGGGGAACAAGCTTGTATCTTCACAACACCCCTATCGAATTTGGTCAGGAAATTGGCAAGTTAAAAACAACCTTAATTCAAGGCAATATTAAGCAGGATGAAAAGTGGTTACCCGAGAACGCTGGGCCAACTCTCGACTATTATCAGGCAGCAAGTCTAGAGCACCTTGATAGTGACCTCATTGTTTGGCCAGAAACCGCCATCACCTATTTACATCATCAAGTGGCACCCTTTTTAGCCCCGTTCGATAAAGTATTAAAAGAGTCTAATACCAGCTTAATCACGGGTGTTCCTGTTTTTACTCAATCCCCCGATAAAGACATTGGCCAAGGCAGTTTCTATAATGGCCTTTGGACATTCGGTGATGGTTTTGGCTTATACCTTAAGCAAAAACTTGTTCCTTTTGGCGAGTACATTCCCTTTCAAGATTTACTCGGTCCAGTTTTTGATATCTTCGGACAACCAATGACCTCATTCCAAAAAGGGGAGATTAACCAACCAAGCTTACAAATTGACGAATGGGCAATATCTAGCTTTATTTGTTATGAAATTGTTTATCCAGACCTAGTGCGAAATATGGTGAGAGACAGTGATGTCTTATTAACGGTGAGCAATGATGGTTGGTTTGGTGAGTCCATAGGACCCTTACAACACCTACAGATAGCTCAATTTAGAGCCAAAGAAAGTAGCCGATATTTAATCAGGGCAACAAATACCGGTGTTACGGCAATTATGGATGAGAAAGGCAACATTATAAAACAGCTACCACAATTTACTCGCTCAAGCCTAACTGCAGACGTAAAACTTTTAAAAGGTATTACTCCCTATGTTACTTACGGCAACCTCATTGTGCTGAGTTTCCTTTTTTCACTCATAGCTTTATATCTACTCTATTACGTAATCAAAGCTAAAGATTGAAGCTAAAAAGCCAAGGTGCTTTAACCTTGGCTTTTCTTTTATTGGCATTTTTTGTCAGTCTAATGGACTCTAGAGCTTGTCTTTTTTGAGATTATAAATCAAACCTACACTGGCAATTAACAGCAGAAAGCATAATAAAACACCTATAAGTAGTGATGCTGATTGGGCTGATTCAAGGGCTTTTTTACCACCAAACACTAATAAGCTTAATGCAACACAAACTTGAATTAGAACCCAAAACTGACTCACTTTTTTGCTTCTAATCTGCTTAGTATTTCTTGTTAACAACTCAAGCGAATAGACAGACGCATTGTTTGTAGATACAAAGCAAATCAGCACAAGCACTATTCCAATAAAAGCCAGCACTTGAGTAAATGGCAATATTTCTAACATTTTAAATAAGGCAGTAGTTGGTGATAATCTCGGCTCCATTATCGATCCAATGCCTTGAGATATTTGCTCTAGACCAATACCACCTATAGCGCTAAACCAAAACAATGAAAACAGACTTGGAATAATAAGAATTGCAAAAACACATTCTCTAATACTGCGACCTTTTGAAATTCGGGCAATAAACAAACCAATAAAAGGCGCCCAAGAAAACCACCAAATCCAATAAAAAATAGTCCAGCCATGGAAAAACTTAAGATCAGTTCGTTCTGACCACTGGCTGAAGGCAATAAAGTTGTTCGCATACTCAAAAGCCGTAATACCTAACACTGACAAGGCATTAGTTAAGCCAGCTAACATAACTAGCGCAAGCGCAAATACACAAGCTAAAATCAAATTAGCCAAACTGAATTTTTTAATCCCTTTTACTAACCCCAAGTGCATAACTAAAAAGAGAAGAAGACTTGCAACAAGAATCAAAACACTCTGACTGATCAGGGTATTAGGTATGGCATATAAATATTCTAAGGATTTAGCCGCTTGTCTTGCCCCTAGTCCCATAGTGGTGGCAACCCCAAATACGGTTGCCACCACAGCCAAGGTATCAAGCACATTTCCACTTAACCTGTGTGTTTGTTGTTTTAAAAATGGATAAAAAATAGAACTAAACTTTAAAGGTAAGCCCTTGTTATATGTAGCATAAGCAATGGCTAGCCCCATGACAGTATAGATAGCCCAAGGATGTAAGCCCCAGTGGTATAAACTGGCAGCCAATGCCAGGTTCTCCGCTTCCTGGCTCCTCGCCTCTTGGTTAAAAGGCACTCCCCACCAATCAGTATAAAATGCAGCAGGCTCGGTTACTCCCCAGAATACCAAGGTTAAGCCAACGCCTGTCATTACAATCATTGAATACCATGCGAAATTTGAAAACTGTACAGACTCAGAACCTAACCTTCTTTTACCTAAAGGCGAAACAGCCAAGACTAAGCTAAAGCTAAGCAATAGATTTGCACTTAGCATAAAGAGCCAATCAAGATGTATCACAGACCAACGTCTACCTCCCACAAAAATACCTTTAGCCCATTCAGGAGCAAAGAGGCACACAAGTAAGACAGTCAGTATGACAGCAGAAGATAAGAGTAAAACAGGGTTAAACCTAGCAAGGTTAAAATACGCTTCTCTAGGCTTTGCGCTTTGAGATATGACCGCAACATTTTGCGGTTGGCTCATTTTCATAATTAATATCCTTATTAACAAGCATAAAAAACATGCTCTATTCAGCCGCACATAAATTTTAGGGGGATAGAAAGCTGAGAACTCGGCTTAGCCGACATGAAATGGCAGCAAGGGATAACAAAGAGGAGGCATCCTTCAATTTATAGCGGCAGTTTCTATCCTTGAAACCATTTTTCAAGAGCAAGAGTAATATAGCAAAGGTTATCTGTGCAAACCTTGGGGGGATGTTTTAGGGCTTTTGTCTTCCATCAATTCAAGCTGGTTCACCAGATGAGTCTCATCTAGTAAAATGTGAGCCTAACTGTGATTTAAATCATTCTTCAGCAGACTTAGGGTGATTTGAGAACACACCATAACCGCAGTTATCACAAACCTCTAATTCAGTACTTATTTCTAATGTCTGATTTTGATTGCAAGACATACATAAATACTCTCCTGCTTCACAACGACTACCTGCCGTATGACAATGGGCTAAAGGAACTGGGTTTTGATTAACATGATCAACCAACCACAACAAACCTAAGTCTTCAATTTCTTCAAGATCTTCTAGTGCATCATGCCCCTTTTCAAGTACCAAATGCCAATGAGCAGACACCCAAGCTTCCATGTATCCCATCTTATGATGCCAATATGCTGTAGCAAGATGTGCATCATCAACCACCCATGATTTAGCCGCTTCCAGTGTTTTTCGTGTCTCTTTTACGATTCCCTCATTGGTTTTGCTTTCTTTTTTATCTGATTTCATAACTAGACCCTCTTGTGCCTTCTAATTAGTGCCTCATCTATATAAAATAGCTCACAATTAACAATTCTATCGATAATTAACACTAGGCTTGAATCTAAAGCGCTCTTATCAAGCCAAAATGGGACAATTTTACCGTCATGCAAGAACAATATAATCCGCAAAACATAGAAAGTATCGCTCAGTCATTCTGGGACGAAAATAAAGTATTTAAAGCGGTTGCAGATAGCAACAAGGAAAAGTTCTATTGCCTTTCCATGTTCCCATACCCAAGTGGTCGTCTTCACATGGGTCATGTGCGTAACTACACCATAGGTGACGTTATTTCTCGTTACCAGCGTATGCAGGGTAAAAATGTTCTCCAGCCTATGGGTTGGGATGCTTTTGGTCTTCCTGCTGAAAATGCAGCGATCAAACACCAAACTGCGCCAGCCAAATGGACCAAAGAAAACATTGCTTATATGAAAGACCAACTTAAGCAACTTGGTTTTGGTTATGACTGGGATAGAGAAATTGCGACATGTACACCAGAGTATTACCGTTGGGAACAATGGTTTTTCACTCAACTTGTTGAAAAAGGCATGGCGTACAAAAAAACTTCAGCAGTTAACTGGTGCCCACATGATAAAACGGTACTAGCTAATGAGCAGGTTGAAGATGGTGGTTGCTGGCGTTGTGGTACAACAGTTGAAAGAAAAGAAATTCCACAATGGTTCATCCGTATTACAGATTACGCACAAGAGTTATTGGACGATCTAGATCAACTAGATGAATGGCCAGAAAAAGTAAAAGCCATGCAGCGTAACTGGATTGGTCGTTCAGAAGGGTTAGAGTTCAGCTTTGCAATCAAAGGCAAAGGTGACAAGAACGAAGATAGAATCAGTGTTTACACAACACGCCCAGATACAATTATGGGTGTGACTTACATGGCAGTAGCAACAGAGCACCCTCTTACTCTAGAAGCCGCTGAGACAAACCCAGAGCTTGCAAACTTTATTGCTGACTGTAAGAAGACTTCTACAACAGAAGCTGATATGGCGACAATGGAGAAAAAAGGTATGGATACTGGCTTTAAAGCCATTCATCCAATTACTGGTGATGAAATTGCAGTTTATGCCGCTAACTTTGTCTTGATGGATTATGGTTCAGGCGCAGTAATGTCTGTACCCGCTCACGATCAAAGAGACTTTGAATTCGCAAATGCCTATGGTTTACCAATCAAGCAAGTTATCACAGCTGCAAATGAAGAGATTGATTTAACTAAAGCTGCTTACACAGAAAAAGGAATTCTATGTAATTCTGGCGAATTTGATGGTTTAGATTTCAGTGCTGCATTTAAGGCGGTAAGTGAATGGATGAAAACCCAAGGTATAGGTGACATTAAAGTTAACTTCCGTCTGCGTGACTGGGGTGTTAGCCGTCAGCGTTATTGGGGAACACCAATCCCAACGATTAACATGCCAAATGGCGAAGTTAAAACCGTACCTGCAGATCAACTGCCTGTTGAACTTCCAACAGACGTTGTGATGGATGGTGTTAACTCTCCAATCAAAAACAACCCAGAATTTTCTGCCATTGAGTTTGATGGCATGGCGGCTGAACGTGAAACAGATACCTTTGACACCTTTATGGAATCCTCTTGGTATTATGCTCGTTATTGCAGCCCTGAAAGTGATGAGATGATGCTAACAGAAGAAGCAAACTACTGGCTTCCTGTTGACCAATATATCGGTGGTGTTGAACACGCAATCTTGCACTTACTTTATGCTCGTTTTTTCCACAAACTACTTCGTGATGCAGGTCTAGTCACATCTAACGAACCATTTAAACGCCTACTTACTCAAGGTATGGTGAATAAAGATGGTACTAAGATGTCTAAATCTAAAGGCAACACAGTGGACCCTCAAGAAATGATTGAGAAGTACGGTGCTGACACAGTACGTCTATTTATCATGTTCACTGCGCCGCCAGAGCAATCACTTGAATGGAATGATGCGGGTGTTGATGGCTCTTCTCGTTTCCTACGCCGTTTATGGTCTCTGGCTTACCGCCACACTAATGCAGGTACAGTCGGTGAACTTGATACAAGCAAGCTAACCTCAGACCAAAAAGCGCTACGACGTAAAACACATGAAACCATTGCAAAAGTGACAGATGATATTGAACGTCGTCAGACCTTTAATACGGCTATTGCTGCACTGATGGAATTATGTAATGAAATCAGCAAGTTCGAAGACAAATCAGAGCTTGGATTAGCGGTAGAGCAAGAAGCACTAGAAGCTGCAACCTTATGTCTTTCTCCAATCGTGCCACACATTTCTCACGAGTTATGGGGAGCACTAGGTCATAAGACTAACGTTGTAGATGCGCCTTGGCCAAAAGTTGATGAAAGCGCTCTTATCAAAGATGAGCTTACAATCGTAGTCCAAGTATTAGGTAAAAAACGCGCAGAAATGTCTGTATCTGCCAATGCAAGCAACGATGAAATTGAAGCCTTAGCACTTGCTAACGAAAATGTTATTAAGTTTATTGAAGGCAAGACTGTTCGCAAAGTCATCGTAGTACCTGGTCGACTAGTAAACATAGTCGCAAACTAGTACGGCTAGAGGGTGAGAATCTGTTTCTCACCCTCTCTCATTCTATATTGGGATAAATAAATGGCCTTTACTCAGCTCAAAAAGCAATCCATATCATTCAGTACGAAAGCATTCATCATTGGTTTTATTGCACTATTCATTAGTGCATGTGGTTTCCATCTAAAAGGACAAGTGCCCATCCCTCTTGCCCTTAAAAATCTTAAACTTAACTCCCAAAGTGAGATGCCAAGTTTTAATCAATCGCTTAATAAAGCGCTTATTCTTGCTGATGTTTCCATTATTGATGAAGATGCCCAAGTTGATGATTCAGTACTTGAACTAAAAGTCCTAAAAATCACTTTTACCGATAGAGCCTTATCAACCGCTAGCAATAATGATGTCACTGAAAGAGAAAGAACCTTAAAGGTAAGTTACTTTATTCGTAATAATACTGGAAAATCTTTGTATGGGCCTCGCATAGTAACCCTATCAAGAACCTTATCTAATCAGGATGCCAGCGACGATACTGTGCTTGCTTACAATAAAGAGCAAATGCAAGATATGGCGGAAGATCTAGCAAAACAGCTAGTAAACGACCTCGCTTATTCCCCTTTATAACATCAGCAGAATAAGCTTAAGAAAACCATTAGATGAAAGTTAAAACAGAGCAAATTGAACAAACGATTAATAAGCAAATTCACCCGATTTATATTATCTCTGGTGATGAAACTTTGTTGGTTCAAGAAGCCAGTGATGCTATTCGCCGTATACTCCCAAGCAAGGGCATAGACGAGCGCTTACGATTTGTCGCTGATGCCCAGTTTGATTGGCAAGAAGTTATCCAAGAAAACCAAGCTCTGTCTCTATTCTCTTCTCAGCGTCTGTTCGATATACAAATTGACAAACTTTCAGAGAAACATACTAAAGCCTTAACTCAATTAGGAAATGAACTAAGCACAGATAATATTATTTTGCTTACCTTACCTAAATTAGATGGCCGCAGCCAAAAAACTAAGTGGTTCACCAAGCTTGAATCACAAGGTGTTTTTGTTCAAATATGGCCTGTTGAAAGCAACCGCCTTGGTCAATGGCTACAAAAGAGAGCCACTAGTTTAGAGCTAAGTCTGACTCGTGACGCCGCTGCTTTGATCTGTGAGCGTAATGAAGGCAACCTACTTGCTCTATCACAAGAGCTTGAAAAACTCGTCTTAACCCATGGTCCTGGAAGCAAGATTGATGAACAAATGATAGCTGAATCTGTTTCTGATAGTAGTCGCTATTCAGTTTATGATTTAAGTGATCGAATTCTCATGGGTAAAGTGAAAGAATCATTACACTGCTTACAGCAATTAAGTGCTGAAGGGGTTGATAACAACATCCTACTTTGGTTACTGAATCGCGAGATACAAACATTAGATAAACTGGTTCAAGCAAGTACCAGCATGCCAGTTAGGCAGGCCTGCCAAAAACAAAGAATTTGGGACAAGCGTATCCCTTTTTATGAAAGTGCCCTAAGCCGTCATAATATTAATACTTTAAACTATATGCAGCGCTATATGGCGTTAGTTGATCAAACTATTAAGGGTCTTCACGCCCTAGATATAGATACTGGCATGAGAAACCTAGTGATGATGTTTTGTGGTGTTAAAGCGGTGCAGACCGAACTCGATATAGAATCATGACTTAATAGCTTAAACCCATTAACATTAATATCACGTTAAAGGGTTTAAGATAATAGCAGCTTCCCTAGGCGTAAATTTTGTTAGCCCAGACTCCTAGCCCTGCGGCCACACTACCAAAATGATCCCCATCAAGAATCTCAACCTGTCCTAACCTTTGAGCAATTGCTTCTCTAATCACTGGTGATTGAGCAGAACCACCAGTCACAAAGACAAGATCCGGTTGTACACCAGCTTGCTTTACTACATCTTCCATTAGGTTCAGCATTTTTGTTAAAGGAGGCTGAATGCGATCCGCATAGCTGTCACGAGAAACATCACAAGTTAAGCCAGATTCAACATAATCTAAATCTAAGGTATGAATCAAATTATCAGACAAAGCAATTTTGCATTGCTCTGCATCTCTAACAAGATGAAAGTTTTGCTTTTCTTCTCGCAAGTTTATAAAACGCTCTAATAAATTTGGCTCTTTCGCATCACGATACATTTGCTCAAGATGTACTTGTGTTTGCAAACTATTAAAACTTGCTTGAGCACTTACGTCATTAGTTGTTACCGCATCCCAAAAAACTTGCGTTGGCATAGGAAGACCGTTTTTCAAGCTAGATTCCATACCAAATAAAGGCATAAGGTTTTTGCCTGCTAGTTGAATATCCAAGTCATTACCGCCGACTCTTTCACCTGTATGACCAAGAAAATCAGCTGAACGATCAAGTTTATTACGGTAATTTGGACCCATACGAACCATGGCACAGTCACTCGTACCACCACCAATATCTACTACTAATACGGTTTTATCATCTTCTAGACGGCTCTCAAACGCTAAACCTGCAGCAATCGGTTCGTACAGAAACTCAACAGACTTAAAACCAGCACGTTTAGCTGAGGTTGTTAAAATATCTAACGCTTGTCGGTTAGCGTTATCCGCATTAATGCCTTGAAAATTGACAGGACGACCAACAACTGTATGAAGTAATTCGTGGCCTAAACTCTGCTCTGCTTGCTGCTTAATGTTTTGCATCATAGCAGTCACAACATCTTCAAAGAAATGAATGAACTCTGCTCTAAAGCCACTTCCACCTAAGAAAGATTTAGGAGATTTTACAAAGTAGCCTTCATCAGGCTGAGCTAAATATTGGGCAAAAGCATCACGCCCAAAGAACAAGCTTTGCTCATCCTGTTGTATATCAGCTTCTCGCCTCACCCTTTGAGCCATGTTTAACTGGTTCTTACGATTCTGAAGAAACTCAGATTTATAGTTGGCATCTTTAATATTCAGCGCCACAGATTCAACAATCAGTTCACGCTCTAGAGCATACAAAGTTGAAGGTACAAAGCATTTACCTTGCTCTAACTCAACAAGGCCAACCTCTTGAGTGTCACCTGAAATAGCTGATATCGCGCAATTAGAAGTACCATAGTCAAATCCAGCTATCATTTATTTATCAGCCTATACAGTTCGTTTTAAAAAATGGGCGGGCAAAATAACATAGCTAAAAAAATGATTCGAGTGTTTATCTATGGACAGCTTAAAAATATATTAAATTAGCAAAGGTAGGTAATTTCGTAGTACTTGGTCTCATGGCCAATCGCCACTTTTATTTCATCTTCAAGGAAGGATCCCATTAACGATTTCCCCATAGGTGAATTAGGTGTGATCAAAATACCATTCATTTCACCACACTCAAATGCTTGTCCACCAGCACAAGGCGATATGAAACAGTTCATCACTTTACCCGAGTCATGTGTTAAGCGGATCAAAGCCCCCATAGCAATTTCATCATCTTCTCTAAATACCTTAAAATCAGTAGCTAAAAAGTGTTTTAAATCATTCTCACATTCAATCACTCTCTGAGATTGCCCATGGGCTAAATAGGAAGCTTCTAAACCAAATGTATCGTATTTATTTTCTGCGACAGTTTCTTTATCCGTAGCCGCTTCATAGGCTTGAAGGGCTGCTGCCGCGGCAGTTTCAAACCGCTTTTCAAGCATGCTAACAATGGCATCAATTATTTGGGGTTTATTCATAAAAGAAATGTTGCTCAAGATATTAAACAACAAATGAGATCACATTCTAGGGAAGAGAATCAAGGGGAAAGCATCAGACATTAAATACTTTCCCCTAGTTAGTTTACTCAGTTTGTTTTACTCTGAATCGTCGGTACAGGTATAGCTTTTTACTAAGCCATCTTTGCCCCATGATTCCAACCTAACATCGAACCCCCATAAACGTCTAAAGTGCTTTAACACTTCAACTGTATCCTCATTAAGTGGTCGATCACCATTCATAGTGTGCTTTAATACTAAGCTCCTATCTCCCAAAATGTTTACTTTTTGCACCTGTATATTAGGCTCTCGATAGCTCAAGTTGTACTGTTGTGCCAATCTGTCTCTTAGTAAACGATAGCCTTCGTCATTGTGAATTTCTTTAACTTCAACAAAAGGATCTAACACATCATTTTCTAAGCCAAAAAAGCGGAAATCACGCATTAACTTTGGTGATAAGAACTGCAATATAAAGCTCTCATCTTTAAAGTTACGCATAGCAAAATCTAAAACCTCTAACCAAGGCTTATCAACATAATCAGGAAACCACTCCCTGTCTTCTTGTGTTGGGTTTTCACAAATTCTCTTAATATCGGTATACATAGCAAAACCAAGAGCATAAGGGTTAATGCCAGAGTAAAACTGAGAATCAAAAGAAGGTTGATAAACCACATTCGTATGCGACTGTAAAAACTCTAGAATAAAGCCATCTTCTACTAAGCCTTTGTCATATAAGCTATTAACAAGCGTGTAGTGCCAGAATGACGCCCATCCTTCATTCATTACCTGAGTCTGTCTTTGAGGATAAAAATATTGCGCCATTTTGCGCACAATCCGAACTAATTCACGTTGCCATGGTTTTAAAAGAGGCGCGTGTTTTTCTAGAAAATAAAGTAGGTTTTCCTGAGGCTCGCTAGGGAAAGACTCTCTAATATCTTCACCATCTCCAGGCTTATCAGACTTAGGGATAGTGCGCCAAAGGTCGTTAACTTGCTGTTGTAATTGATGCTCTCTTTCAGAAACTCTCGCTTTTTCTTCTTCTGCTGATAGAGGCACAGGACGCTTATACCTATCTACCCCAAAGTTCATCAAGGCATGACATGAATCTAAAGTAAGCTCAACATCTTCTATGCCATATTTTTCTTCGCATTCTTGAACATACTTCTTCGCAAATACAAGGTAATCGATAATAGCCGTTGCATCTGTCCAGGTTTTAAAAAGGTAATTTCCTTTAAAGAAAGAATTATGGCCATAACAGGCATGGGCAATTACCAAGGCCTGCATCATCATATTATTTTCTTCCATAAGGTAAGCAATACAAGGAGAAGAGTTAATCACTATCTCATAAGCTAACCCCATACGGCCGCGCTTATAGTTTTGTTCAACATCTAAAAATTGCTTACCATATGACCAATGGTGATAGCCCAATGGCATACCAACAGACGCATAAGCATCCATCATCTGCTCAGAACTAATCACTTCAATTTGGTTTGGGTAGGTATCCAAACCAAACTCTGCTGCTATCTTGCCGATTTCTTTGTCGTAGGTTTCTATTAAATCAAATGTCCAATCAGATCCTGTTGACAAGAAATTCCGCTTATTTTTGGCTTGACTCATGCAACCTCCTTTGGAACAAATCTCTAAATACCGGATAAATATCGGTCAGGTCTGTAATGTGGCGCATGGAAAAATAGCTAGGGTGTGTATTTTGAACCTGCTCGTAAGCATACCAAAGGCTCTGGTGGTTTCTTGGTGTGATTTCGATATAGGTAAAATATTGCACCTGATCAATAATGGATTCTTCCAAGATTTTACGACAAGTATCAGAGTCATCATCCCAGTTATCACCATCAGAAGCTTGAGCGGCATAGATATTCCAAGCATTGGATGGATATCTATCTTGAATGATTTTATCCATAAGCTTGAGTGCGCTCGACACTATGGTGCCACCAGTCTCTCTTGAGTAGAAAAACTCTTCTTCAGAGACTTCTTTTGCACTCGTATGATGCCGAATAAAGACGACTTCTATTTTTTCATAATTACGGCGAAGAAATAGATATAAGAGAATATAAAAGCGTTTAGCAATATTCTTAGTTTCTTGGGTCATAGAACCCGACACATCCATAATACAGAACATAACCGCCTGACTACTTGGTTTAGGCTCTTTGACATGATGGTTGTATCTAAGGTCATAGCTATCTAGAAAAGGGGTTTTATCAATTTTTTGACGCAACTGTTCAGCTTGTAATAATAATTCTTTCAGCAAGCTTTCATCTTTAAGAGCAGCATCTTTTTTTTCAATTTCTTCAATCTGCTCTTCAATTTCAAGTAAAAGCCGTTTTGAACTTCTACTCATAACAATACGGCGTGCTTGAGCATTTCGCATAGAACGCACTATGTTCAATTTAGATGGTGTACCGTCTGATACGATACCCGCATGTTTTAAAGAAAACTCTTTAATTTCTTTTAATTCTTTTTGCAAAAGGTTAGGTAATTCAAGGTCCTCGAAAACATAGTCGAGAAACTCTTCTTGTGAGATTTGAAAAACAAAATCGTCTTCCCCTTCCCCTTGATCACTGGCATCACCCGAACCACTGCCTTGCCCTCCACCACTAGGTGGCTTTGGAATACGATCTCCAGTGTTGAACTCTTTATTACCTGGGTGAACAATGGAGCCAGTTCCTCCTTGGCCATGACCAAAAGAAGGTTCGTGTATATCCTGTTGTGGTATGGTGATTTTTTCACCACGGTTCAAATCTTTAATGCTTCTTTCGTTAACAGCTTCTTCTACCGCTTTTTTAATATGCTTTTGGTAACGGCGTAAAAATCGCTGTCGGTTGACACTACTCTTGTGCTTTCCATTCAGGCGGCGGTCAATTATATAAGACATGGGCTCACCTCCTATGCAGCTTAAAGAAGAGACACTGGTTTCTCACCAATGCCTGAAATAGGCTAACAACACTTCCAACATAGGAAGTGTTGTTGGGTTTTCTTTACTGTGACTTACGCACTCTCAAGTACCACTCAGAAAGTAGTCTCACCTGTTTCTCGGTATAACCTCTTTTCACCATACGTTTCACAAACTCATTATGTTTGGTTTTATCTTCGGTCGAAGATTTCGCACTAAATGAGATAACAGGTAACAAGTCTTCCGTATTGGAGAACATTTTGCGCTCAATCACTATCCTGAGTTTTTCATAACTTAACCAAGATGGGTTCTTACCGTTGTAATTAGCTCTCGCCCTTAAAACAAAGTTAACCACTTCATTCCTGAAGTCTTTAGGGTTACTAATGCCCGCTGGTTTTTCGATTTTTTCAAGCTCATCATTGATTGATGCTCTATCTAAAATATCTCCAGTTTCAGGATCACGGTATTCCTGATCCTGAATCCAGAAATCAGCATAAGTTACATATCGGTCAAAAATATTTTGCCCATATTCAGAGTAAGACTCTAAATAAGCAGTTTGGATTTCTTTACCGATAAATTCGACATATCTAGGAGCGAGATACTCTTTCAAACTTCTTAAATATCTATCATGTCGTTCTTGGTCAAACTGCTCTTGATCAATTTGCTGCTCAAGAACATACATAAGGTGAACTGGGTTAGCAGCAACTTCAATTGGATCAAAGTTAAACACCTTAGATAAAATTTTGAACGCGAAACGAGTTGATAGGCCATCCATCCCTTCATCAACACCAGCAGCATCTTTATACTCTTGCAAAGATTTCGCTTTTGGATCCACATCTTTTAATGTTTCACCATCATAGATTCTCATTTTTGAGTAAACTGATGAATTTTCAGGCTCTTTCACCCTAGATAAGACAGTAAACTGAGCAAGCATTTTTAATGTATCTGGAGCACAAGGTGCCGATTTAAGAGAGCTATGCTCCAAAAGCTTCTGATAAATACTCATCTCTTCAGAGACACGAGTACAGTAAGGCACCTTGACGGTATATACCCTATCGATGAAAGCTTCATTGGTTTTATTATTCTTAAATGATTGCCACTCAGATTCGTTCGAGTGAGCTAAGATAATGCCATCAAATGGAATACCACCTAACCCCTCAGTACCATTGTAGTTACCTTCTTGGGTAGCCGTTAGAAGTGGATGCAGCACTTTTATAGGTGCTTTAAACATTTCCACAAATTCCATGATACCTCTGTTGCCTCGGCATAAGCCGCCAGAGAAACTATAGGCATCAGCATCATTTTGCTCGAAGAACTCTAGCTTACGAATATCAACCTTACCTACTAATGCAGATATATCTTGGTTGTTTTCATCACCAGGTTCTGTTTTTGATATAGCCACTTGTTGAAGAATAGAAGGATAGACCTTAACCACTTTAAACTGGCTAATATCACCGTTAAATTCGGTTAGTCGTTTTGTTGCCCATGGTGACATAGAACCTTTAAGGTAACGTCTTGGAATACCATAGACTTCATTAAGAATATCGCCATCTTCTCTGACATCAAATACAGACAGAGGCGATTCAAAAACAGGTGATCCTTTAATCGCGTAGAAAGGAACACTTTGCATTAATTCTTTTAGCTTTTCAGCAAGCGAGGATTTACCACCCCCAACAGGCCCAAGCAGATATAGAACCTGCTTTGATTCTTCCAAGCCTTGAGAAGCATGTGTTAAAAAAGCAACTATCCTTTCTATTGCTTCTTCCATACCGTAAAAAGCTTCAAAACTTGGATATTGTTTAATTAATTTGTTCGAAAAAATTCGGCTTAACCTAGGTTCTTTTGATGTATCTATGATCTTAGGTTCACCAATGGCTTTTAGCAGGCGCTCCGCAGGTGTTGCATACGCACCAACATCCGTTTTACATAGGTTCAAGTATTCGTCTAATGACATCTCTTCGTCTTGCTGAGAATCATAACGAGATTGAACATGGTCAAATATACTCATGTTATTGTCCCCTATAATCAAGATTACTCTTTGCCTATTATTGGCAAAGTTTTTGTTGATTCCATAACTAAGGTTTAGCACAGTCCGAAACTTCGGCAAGTCTATTAACAAATTGATGCAAAAAGAATAATGTTAGATATCGGGATTCAATTGAGAAACTAAGTATGATTTTTGAACTAGAAAAAATGTCGGCAAATCAGAGGTACCATTTAATCACTCAAACAGTGTTACCTAGGCCCATAGCATGGATACTGACAGCGAATGAAGAAGACAGCTTCAACCTAGCGCCTTTTTCTTACTTTGCCGCATTAAGCTCAGAGCCAGCTTTACTGGTAGTTTCCATAGGTAACAAAGAAAAAAACCTGAACAAAGATACAAAAACCAACTTATTAAGAGATAAAGAATGCATTTTGCATATTCCTAGTGTGCAAAATGCAGAAGATGTTAATACAAGTGCAGCAACCTTAAAGTATGGTCAGTCAGAAGTGAGTGAACAAGGGTTAACGCTCACCCCTTTTAGCCCAAATTTACCGAGATTATCGGATGCTAAAGTTGCCATGCACTGTCGCTTATATGATGTACATCAACTAAGTGAAAACCAAAGTGCCTGCTATCTAGAAGTGCTGAACATTCATGTTGAAGATTCAATCCTAAGTGAAGCCGAAGGCAGATATTTTATAGATAGTTTAGGTTTATCGCCCCTAAGTCGACTAGGCGGTAGTGATTATGGTGTTTTAAATGAAAAACTAACCCTTAAAAGACCCAGCTAAATTTAGTCATAAGAAGAGGACGTTCTGTGAATTTAACAAGGCAAATTAAGCAACTGCCCTTTATTGAGAAAGCAGCACCAGAAGTCATTAGCAGTTTAATTCAAATTGCCGACATTATAGAGCTGGAAAAAGATGAGTATTTAGTTAAGCAGTTTGATATTGGCCAGCATTTATATTTTCTTCTATCTGGGGAACTCGGCACACTTATTCCACTAAAAGAAAATAATGTTGAGCACAATATTGGCAGTGTCAAAATCAAGAACACTCCCATAGGCTGGTCTGCATTTAGATCACCTGCTCGCTATACAACAACTTACATAGCGAATAAAAAAACACAGTTACTAAGGCTGCCAATACAGCCCCTCACCACCTTAATTAATCAAAACCCTGAGTTCGGCAATGATATCTTGTCATTTATCTATACTTCTTGCCTGCCCGTATTAGAAGAGGTTCAAAACCAAACACGCCCATTTTTCTCGAACGAAAGTTTAGCCTTTGATGAAACGAGACCCTTAGAACCAACTAGTCATCATAAATTTTCTGCCCAAGAGGCGTTTGACTTAATTAAGTCGAGCGCATTTTTTGAAGGCTTTAACCAACAAGAAAAACGCATTTTCAGTAAATCTGGTAGTTTTTTCTTAGTGAATCAAGGCGATATTATTAGCCAACAAGAAAAAGTATCAGATGGCCTATACCTTTTGATCAAGGGTAAGGTCATTGTTAGTTACCAAACAAATAAAGGCAGAACCTTAACCACACGAACGATATCACGAAGGGGGACTGTACTTAGTTGGACAGCGCCAAATCAAAATATTAATAATCGAACTTCTATCATAGCTTCCAGAGATAGCAGCATCTTGTATATCTCCCAAGAAAAGCTAGATCAACTGTTAGAGATGTCACCTAAGATTAAACATAAGTACTGGTATCGCTTAATTTGGTTAGTCGGTACACATTTGTTGGCAGCAAGGATGAGGCTCTTATCCCAAACCCTTAATAACGAAGTCACAGCCGTAAGTAATGTTATTGCACAAAATGCGGCACTATTATCGGTCAGCTCACCCTTATATAAAATCAGCGAACTACTTAAGAGCCAGATCACCACAAATGAAGCCTTTGGCCTCTTATATCAAAGCCTTCACTTTGGCAGTGCTTTAGAAAAAACCATTGCCGGCATGTGTCTTGATATTTTAAAAGATGTGCAAAGAGAAAATGGATTTTATCTACAATTACAAAAGGCCTACGACAGAGTCAAAGAACTGGACTCAGATACCCCTAAAATGGATATCAGGCGTGAGAATGCCCAACTATTTAAGCAAGCCTTTGAAAAAGTCCCTTATGTAATTAAAGGTTTAGAAAACCTTCCCAAAAAAGCGGGTAGCCTGTTTATATATAACCACCTAGCCAATGCTGAAAGCACCACCTTACCTAACGGTTTTAACTTTCCTTTAGATGCTCAGTTTATAAGCTCTTTAATCATAGATAACCAGTATGGTGTGACAGGGTTAAGGGTCGTTGGTCGTAGCCAAAAAAATGAATACTGGCGGGACGATTATTACCACAAGTTTGGCCATATCTTTGTTGATAGTTGGCAATCATTAAGCCAGGATGACACGGCAAATAATAGCTTTCTTCAAGATGCAACGAATGTCATCAATGATCATATCCCTTTACTTATTTCCCCTGAAGGCGCGCGTTTTTCAACGGAAGACTCTCCTTCTACTTTTGGTGAGTCTGCCTTTTCTTTAACTCAATCAAACCTGTTAAATGAAGAACCTTGGATTGTACCTATTGCCGTTGCAAACTTTGATAAGCGAGTCGATCACACCATATATTCTGTCGTGATCAAGCCTGCATTTAAACTTTCGGATAGAGTTAATCTTACCCGCAAAGATGCACTTTCTAAGTTTTTGAAGAAATATCAAAGTGAATTTAAAGGCTATGTTAATGAAGCTAGGCAGCTTGCTAGAGAAATAGCCATTACGCCTTCTTTGAGCCACCAGCCCGGATATCGCTCTAATATGTTAAAGCTCAATCAAGTTGAAGCTGAGTTCGAATCGGACGTGAGAGCCCTAGAAAGTCAGCTTGCGCAAATATCCAATCAAAGCCAAGCAGTCGCATTTTATGGTTCTTCTACCTTCAAACTCTGGGATGACCTACGACATAATCTAGGCCATATAAACACAGTAAATCTTGGGTTTGGTGGCGCAACGCTTGAAGCTTGTGTCTATTATTTTGAGCGTTTAGTGGTAGCTCGTCAGCCAAAATCATTGGTTATTTACCTAGGTGATAATGATATAGGTAACCGACAAAGTTATAACCAGATCACAGAGCACTATATTCAGCTGTTAGAAAAAGTTGATCAACACTTTTCAGACCTTCCTGTTGCACTTGTCAGTGTTAAACCAAGCCCAGCTAGGATGAAGCATCATGAAGAAATCATTGAAGTGAATAAATTGTTGGAGAGATTGGCTTTCACTAGGCCCAATACAGAATTTATCGATATTTACTCAGCCTTTATCAAACAGGATAAAAGCTTAAAAACTGAACTTTTTTGCGATGATGAATTACACTTAAACAAAAAAGGATATGAAGTGTTGAGTCAACATTTATTAGCATTTGAAAACTTTATTTTTCATAAATAAACATGACTTTTTATAGATATTCTCTTTATATAAATCAATACCTTATATAAATGAATGAAATTTGAATTTAACTATTATTATATTGTTTGTATGGTGAACTCACTATATTCTTTAATCTATATGAAAGTAGCACTCTCTATACAACTATTTGGAAAACATCATGTCTGAAACAAAATTTCGCCTTGTTACCCGTAGTGATTTCGATGGTTTAGTCTGCGCCGTCCTCTTAAAAGACCTTGATATTATTGATGATATTTTATTTGTTCACCCTAAAGACATGCAGGATGGGAAAATAGAAATCACAGAAAACGACATCACCACTAACCTACCTTATGTGGCGGGTTGTCATCTGGCTTTTGACCACCACTTAAGCGAAACAGTTAGAAATGATGCGGATATTAAAAACCATATTATAGATGCAAACGCGCCATCGGCAGCCAGAGTGGTATACGACTATTATGGTGGTTGGAAGAAATTCCCAAGCATCTCAATTGATATGATGGACGCGGTTGATAAAGGCGATTCAGCCCAGTTCTCTGAGGAAGAAATCATTAACCCACAAGACTGGGTATTGCTTAACTTCATTATGGACGCGAGAACAGGCTTAGGTCGTTTTAGAGATTTCCGTATTTCTAACTACCAGCTTATGATGAAGCTAATCGACTATTGTAAGAACCATACCATCGAACAGATTCTAGAGCTGGAAGATGTGAAAGAAAGAGTCGAGCTTTATCGTCATCATGATGAACAAGCTAAGTTGCAAATTCGCCGTTGTGCGACACGTCATGACAACCTGGTTGTGCTTGACCTTCTAGATGAAGAAACGATTTATGCAACTAACCGTTTTATCATCTACGCACTCTTCCCTAACTGTAATATTTCTATCCATAAACTATGGGGCCTAAAAAAGCAAAACACGGTTTTTGCAATCGGTAAATCCATTCTAGATAGAAGCTCTAACACCAATGTGGGTGAATTATGCCTAGCCTATAATGGCGGTGGTCATATGAATGCAGGTACTTGCCAAGTAGCAAATGAAGAAGCAGATCAAGCGTTAGCGGATATTATTAAAACCATTAATCAACATGGCTAGGATAAGAAAGTGATTAGATCACAAGCTTGCTAGTTAAAATCTGCAAATACAAACCTGATAGCTCTATCAGGTTTGTATCAGGATCAATAAGCCTCAATTTTGAAGTAAACTTATAAATGAGCTTAATCATCTAATTGCAGATAATCCTGCACTATTTCCTCATAGCCTTTAGCTTCAGAAAAATAAAAGCCCTGCATCAAGTTAATACCAAGTTCAGAACACACGGCAATATGCGCTTCCGTCTCGACACCTTCTGCAACTACCTCACGCTTTAACAGCTGTAACATGACAGTTAGCCCCTTGATTAAAGCCATATTTTGGCTGTCATTTAGATTTTTCGGCATTAATGAACGATCAAGTTTAATCAAAGAAATAGGATACTTTTTCAAATGGTTAACAGAAGAAGAGCCTTTGCCGAAGTTATCCAATGCGATTTTACAGCCCAACTTATCTAGCTCTCTGATAATGTTAATTGAGTGATGTGATTTTTCGGAAAAAGCACTCTCAGTTAACTCAAATGCAACTAAACTAGGAGCGACCTTATATTCAATTAGACACTTTTGAATATAATCCACTAATTTAACATCGTGAAACTGGATAGTAGACAAGTTGATAGTCATCACCAGCAAGTTTTCCCTGCCTTGATTAAATTTACCCAAAGAAGAGATAGCTGTTTTTATTATCCAGCGTCCAATACTAACCATTTGTTGAGTTTGTTCTGCAACGGGTACAAAGTCTCGTGGTGAGCGTAAGCGACCATCTACTCCCCAGCGTATCAAAGCTTCAAAGCCAAATAACGTCTTATTCTTAGGATTAAGTATGGGTTGATAATGTAACAAAAATTGCCTTAACTCTTGAGCTTGCTTTAACTCTTTCTCTAATAGTGCACGTAAATAAAACTGCTCTTGCATCTCTTCTTCAAAAAAACAAACTCGGCTTCGGCCTAATTTCTTCGCTCGATACATAGCAATATCTGCTTGTTTAAAAAGTTCTTCAAAATCTGTGGCGTTATCGGGATAAATTGAGATGCCAACGCTGGCTGTTGAGTGGATTTCAGATTCATTAATCAAGAATGGCTTGGTTAAGGTTTCAACCACACGAGTAGCAACCTTACTGGCGTCCTCAGCTGTATCTAGGTTAGATAAGCAAATACTGAATTCATCACCACCTAGCCTTGCAAACAGTTCATTGCCTCTTAGACAAGATTTAATACTATCAACAACTAATAGCAGTAACCTATCACTAACATCATGACCATAGGTATCATTAATGAATTTCAAATTATTTAAATCAATTAATAAAAGAGCAATTTTATGCTTATCTCGAATGTTGTTAACGATATTGATTCTTAAGGAGTGTTCGAAGTAAGCCCGATTAGAAAGACCTGTTAAAGGGTCAGACTCAGCCAAAATCTTAACTTTTTTATAACTTTCGGCTAGCTGCTGCTCTAACTCAAATCGCGCTTTCGCTTGAAGTACTGCCCGCCTTAACCTGACACCTGTTACTTCAGATTTCATTAAAAAGTCATGTGCACCAGCTTTTAAACAATCTATTGCAAGCTGCTCATCTTCTGACGAGCTCATCATAACAATCGCAGTATTTGAACTTGTAGGTAACTGAGTAAGTTCATAAATCATCTCTGTGCCATCACGTTCAGGCATACGATAATCAAGCAAGATAATATCGTAAGAATGCTCTTGATAGAGATCGAGACCCTCATCGACCGTTTTAGCTGTATCAATAGAAACATCTAAGTGGCTCTTCCTAAGTGCTCTTAAGACAAGCTCCTGATCAACCTTATCATCATCTACAATCAACACATTCAAGATGACTTCCTTAAAAACAGTGGTTACACTGATTTAGGAAAATGGGCAATTTTCATGTAAGCCCCTAAGAATTCAACAATGGAATCATAACCCGTTCCAACTTCATTTTTGATAAAATAACCTGCCACATTTTTATCAAAACTTAGCGCAATGTCTTGCTCAGATTTTGACGTCGTTAGAACATATACTATGCTTTGTTTAAATTTCTCATACTCACGTAAATAAGTTAAAAACTCTAACCCATCCATCATTGGCATATTTAAATCCAAGAGAATGATAAAAGGATAACCTACAACTCCCATTTTCAATAAACTCAGAGCTTCCTTACCATTTTTTGCTCTTACTATTTCATTTTTTAACCCAACTTTCACAAAGCTTCTTTTAATTCCTATCGCATCAACATCATCATCTTCGATTAATAAAATTGTAATACTCATTTTAACCTCAATTTAAAGCGTTATTGATTGGGTAATGGCCAACGAATAATAAAAGACGTCCCTCTCACACCATCGGATTCAATGGATAAATCACCATTGTAGTGATTGATTATTCTTTTCGCTAAAGCTAGCCCCATACCACTTCCTTCTACATCATCCCTAGGTTTAAGTGTTTGAAACATTTCTAATACTTTTTTATGCATTTCCGGTGGAATACCTGGACCATCATCGGTAACTGTAATAATTTGATCTGTATCGGTTTTATTAAATTTAATTTCTATTAAACCTTTATCTTTATCATGATGTTTCACAGCATTAGATAATATATTTCGAATAATAATTTCAAATGGCACCCTAGGAATTAATAAATATGAGTTAGATGAAATACACGTAAATTCATCTGGTTTATCAATTAAACTAAACTGATCGGAAACAAGGTGCTTTAACTCAAGTGCTTCATATTTATATTCATAGCGACTAACACGGGAGTAATTTAGTAAATCATCTAAAAGCCTTATCATACGGCTAGATCGGCCTATCATCAGGCTTAAGTGATTTTTAGACTCTTCTGGTAAGACTTTCTCACAGTCCTCTTCAATCCAGTGAGCCAGTTGTTGAATTGCATTTAATGGCGATTTCAAATCATGAGATGCTATATAGGCAAACTGCTCTAGGTCTGCATTGCTCTTCTCTAATGCTTTATTTTGCTGAATGAGGTTTTGTAAAAGCTCTTTTTCTTTTTGAATATCTACAATATGAATAACAATATTAGAAATAACATTATTTTTATCAATTACTAATGCTGCGGTCAGTAAGCCCCAAATATAGCTGCCATTTTTATTGATAAATTGACTTTCAACATGAATAGAAGACTGCTTACGCTTTAGCATATTTTTTATCATGTCATTAATTATCAAAGAGCCTTCATTCGATAATATCTTATTAAAATTTTCATCTATCAGGTCGCTCCGATTAAAACTTAACCATGAGCAAATCGATTTATTTAATTCAATAAATTCTAGGTTTAGATTTAAAATAGCAAATCCAGTTGAAGAAGCATTCACGGCCGTATCCAATAAGGCCTCAGAACTTTCTAATGCTTTCTCGATTTTCACTTCATTCGATAGGTCACGAATAAGAACAATATAATAATTAGTAGAATTTGAACTGGCTTTAGTAATGGTTAAATCTATAGGTAACAACCGTCCCTCTTTGTTAGCAACATTAATAACTTTTTTCTCTTCGTAGGTGTGCTTACCTTTCACATTTAAGTAATGTTTCTCAACACTATCTGATGTAACTAGGTTAGGATCAGGTACCACGGATATGTCTTGACCAATCACGTCAGACTCTTTAAGTCCTAATGCAATTTCTGCTGCTTTATTAAAACTTAGAATTTTATTTGAGTTATCAATCGTAATGAGTATGTCACGCATACTATTAATGGTTGTTGTGAGCTTTTTCTCACTCACTTTCAATTCGCGGGTCATCTCACCCGCATAAAGAATGGCTTTTTTATTCGATCTGGCCAGTACAATGAATAGAATAAGCAACATAATATCAATGCTAATACCTCCTATTAGAATCATCATAGGTTGATCATTCGAAACTTGATGCCGAAAGAGTATTGTTGATTGCATTTCAAAAGTCCAACTACGGCCATACATATCAACTTCAAATGTTTTCGAAAATAAAGGAGACACATCATATCCTTCAGAGTTTGGCTTTAACTCATCATAAAGAAGGTCTTCCCCATCACTGATTTTAAAGTTAACAAGTCGATTTTCATTTTTTAGTGTGCCTCGCATAAGGTTTTCCATGATAAAAGGCGCATAGACATTAGCGATAAAAGATGCGCGTCTTAAAGGAATACTGTTAGGGGGCTGAACAAATTGATAGTAAGGTGCGAAAAACAAAAATCCCGGCGTTTTTTTCGCATCTTGAACGAGAATAATCGGCCCAGTAATCTGTGCCGATGCGGTATCCCTCGCTTTTATCGAGGCTGTGTGGCGATTTTTTTCATGGGCCATATCTAAACCCACAGCCTTTTTATTGAGTTTAACAGGCTCTATATGGGTAATTGGCCAATACTCATTTTTATCGTGGGTCGGGTAAATTTGGTAATCAGGCCTAAGTTGTCTTTGTTCTTCAAGATAATCATCCAACTTATCGGGTGCGACATAATCTATAACACCAATACCATTAATACCTGGGTACTTTTCTTCAATCGATAAAGCGTTAGCAAAGGCATTCCATGTTTTAGTATTAACAACTTTGTTTTGGGAGTGTATGGCAGCAACACCGGCCCACAAAGCATCTTCATATTTCAGCATTCTTTCTTTTACGAGTTCGACCAAAAGGTCTGACTGGAAATCAAATTGGATCTGACTTTTCTGATCCGCTAGACGAGATGTCACTTGCCAAGCACTCAAGGTTAAAACGAGAGATAAAACAACAACTAACCAGTGGTACCAATGTAGTTTCCCACTGCCTTTATGTAACGCATTTTCTGACTTCTTTATCATAAACAGCCTTAACTAAGCCTTTCTTTTTAAATGCCTGATAAAGTTTTCTTATCTAAGACAATCAAAATTTTTTTGTCTTAGTAAATATTAGTAGGGATTTAAAAAAACACATTGATAGGAAGGATTTAATGCCGTGGAATTACAAAAAATTATATATCTACAACAAGAGGTTAACGCTTTGGGAATAAACAAGCAGGAATGAAGAGAGGAAAAGTGGCACTGCTATTAAAATGACAGTGCCACATAAGCAAGAAAGCTTAGAACTTACCCTTTTTTAAATTCAGGGATAATGTGGTTACCGTATTGGGCAATGATGTTTTCTTCATCACCATTATCTAAATAGATATTAAACTGAGTGGTCCCCGCTTCTTCAAGATTGCGAATTTTCGCAATATGATCATCCACCTCGCCTAAAACGCAAAAACTTTTAACAATATCTTCAGAGATGAAATCTAGATAAGGGTTATCACTTTGACCATGTTTTGAATAATCATAACCTTTACGGTTTTCGATATAATCCGTTAGACTCTTTGGCACAAGCCCCGAATCAGCACCATATTTCTCAACGATATCTGCCACATGGTTACCTACCATAGCTGGGAACCATTTAGTGTGTTCGACACAATCTTCCATCTTACCGAAATAAGCAGGAGCAGCAGCCTGAACTTTAAAGTTAGACATGTCTTTACCGGCAGCTTCGCCCGCTGTAATAGCTTGGTCTTTAAACCATGTGATCAAGCTGGGTTCAGCAATTTGCAAAATGACACCATCACCCACTTCACCTGCAGTAGCAAGGGCTTTAGGGCCATATGCACCAATCCAAACGGGTAACTCATAGCCATCAGCCCAAGGTAGTTTAACAGGCTCTTCACACTCTCCATAACTAACTTCTTCACCGCGAACCATGGCTTTTACTTTATGTGTAAATTCAGCCACACGAGCCAAAGGTGCTGGCTTCTTACCCATTACCCTCATAGATGAGTCACCACGGCCTAAGCCAATATCAAAACGGCCGCCACTTTGCGCTGCCAAGCTGCCATAAAGGCTAGCAGAAAGAGACCAATCTCTAATATTAGGGTTAGTTACGCAAGGTCCAAAACGCATGGTTTTTGTATGCTCCATACACATAGCCATAGCAACAAATGATTCACGCCACAAAATATGAGAGTCATAGAACCAGCAATAATCAAAGCCTGCTTCTTCGGCTTGTCTCACTAAATTTCTAGCACGATTTGGGCTCACGAAGCCTTTAAAAGTAATACCAAATTCCATTCTTTATTCCTCTTTGTCTTCAAGTTTTTATTGTTTTCATCTACTTACATTTACGTCTAACAATCTGTTCCACTCTTGAATAATGTCAAAAGCCGTTAAATACCTTTGTCAGCACAACTAAGTTATCTAGTCATGTTGAGGTGGCAGCACCCCTATACCCGCATGTGAAAAAGGCACATCCTTAGAAATATTCAAACGAATTAAAATCGGCGTAATTGCCTCAATACAACGAGCACTATCAGCAAGGCCAGCGTTATAGGTGCGTACACCCAATACATCAATCAGTGCCATCACTTTTTTCTTAGCAGCAAGTTGGTTACCACAAACTAAAACGTCACAATTTATCTCGTGTTCTAAATCATTGAGGGTCACAGCAGAGACATTATGCAAAGCCCCGACAACAGGAATATCCTCACCCAAAAGTGCTTGCGCTGCTTCGGTCGCAGACCCTTCAGAAGGCATATCAACCGCTTTTGGATTGCCTTGAGCCAGAGGAACTACAATATCGATTAATATCTTGCCTGCTAAATGAGGCTTCAAACTCAACAAGCTTGCCTCATGCGCACTAAAAGGCACGGCAAAAATCACCATCTCCTCAGCCGCTTGAGTCGCTTCTATATTGCCCATACCCGAAATACTGGCACTACCCGCTGGCAACAATTCACTCATTTGGGAAGCATCTTTAGCCGCCTTTTCACCATCACGAGAACCTAAAACAACATCAATTCCAGCTCTAGCAAAACGTAATGCCAAGCCTTTACCTTGAGGCCCTGTGCCCCCAATAATTGCAATACTCATCCTTTACCCTCACATTGATTGTCTTCAACACTGTTTATTAAAATTTGCGATTATTTAAAAAGGTTCTCATTTGCTGCCCTGATCAAATCAGAGGCATGACTATCCTCGGCTTGCCACTCTAGACCACGAAAAATAATGACGGGACACTTACCACTCTTACTCATTAAAAGACCCGATGCGCCTGCTAATTCGTCGGCAAAAGCAGGGGCTGTCACCTTTAATTCATGGCCAAAGGCATCTTGATCTCCAAGCATGTGAGTAATAGCGGGCACATTAGCAAGACCAATTGCCACATTGGTTTGGCCCAAACGCCATGGCCTTCCAAAAGTGTCACTGATCACCACACCAATACGACAGGCAAATGCCTCTTCAAGGCGTTGGCAAATCTCTCTTGCACTTTTATCTGGATTTTCAGGTAAGGTTATTAACTGATTTACCTCATCTGCATTTGATTCATCTACCGCTGCATTGGCACAAATAAAACCAAGTTTATGCTCAGCGATAAGCACACCTTCTTCCTGATCAGGGCGTTTAATGGCCCTCACAATGCGCTTAGATTGAGATAGGATCACCTCTACTTTTCGAGGGTCTTTGTTCACTTCTTTGGCTAGCTGAATCGCATCTTGGCTAGCTTTAACCTCATGCAGATTGACAACAGCACCTTCACATTTAGACACCATCTTGTGCGCAATCACCAAAATATCACCTTCTTGCAGTGGCGATTCGAGCTGATTAACCGCTTCTATAATAGCGAGTGCTGCATCATCACCTGGCTTAAAATCAGCAAGGTTTGGCAGTCTAAAAACACTTAATTCTTCATCCATTGAGATTGGCATATTGCCCTCCTATCAAGGTATTTTTAGAGATTAAATTGATGCGATTCAAAGCATCCAAAGGCGCCTTTAGATAAGCAAGATCTACAGGTAAATCAACATCTTGACCGAGAAATGGAAGGTCTAATAAATGACAATCTAAGGATTTATTTAAAGCTTCAATTTGATGTGCCTTTGAAGATTCAAATCCAAAGCAAAAAGGAATGGCATCTGGGGGAGAACACAATAAAGCATTGGTCCCCTTATCCTTAGCAACTGCAATAGCAACGCCTTGTTTACCCATCTCAAAATGAAGCAATTTCTCGATCTCTTCGACTTTTAGACAGGCAATATCCGCAGGTAAAATAAGCTGGCTAGCAAAGCCTTGCTCTATGCTCCATTGAGTTGCTTTTTCTAAGGCTAAATTAAGACCATCAGATTGCTCCTCAAGCAAAACATTAGCCTCATATCGTCTTGCTAAATTCGCGATCAAGTCAGAACTTGTCACCACTAAAATAGGAAGGTGATTAAAGTGTTGATGAAAGAAAGCCAGTGTTTGCTCAAAAAGGCTGATTGCAAGCTTGAAACGTTGATCCCGACCTAAAGCTGATTTCAATCTCTGTTTAGACTCTGCTGGTGCCTTCATAGGGATAACAAGATTGATCGTCTTCATCCTGCCACCTGCAAATTAGTATCTAATTTCGAAGAAGCAAAGTTCACAACGTCAGCCATTAAAGCTTGTTTTTGGGCAAGGGATTGCATCAAGATGTTACGACTAAGAACCCCGTATTTCATCTGAGTTAGCAAGTCGATGAAAGCAGAATCTTGGGTATCAATTACAAGGTCATCAACCAAGCCTTGATAGAGTTGAGCAACGCCTAAAAGCCCATCGTCCACACCAGCACTTGCCATCATTTTATCTGCTGGCCCTTTCACCGTTTTACCCGCAATAAAAGGAGAAACGGCCACTTTTCTCGCTGCACTCTCTTTAATCGCCTCCCTGATACCTGGCACATTAAGAATTGGTGTGATACTGACAATCGGATTACTTGGCGCAAATACAATGACATCAGCTTCTGCAATAGCGGCTAAGGCTTCAGGAGTAGGTTTCGCCTGCTCAATGCCTTCAAAACGAATGGCTTTAACATCAGGCTGGCAGCGTTTTTTAACAAAATATTCTTGAAATGAAAGCCAGCCATCTTCCGTTTCTACTTGAGTTTGAACCACCTCATTAGTCGGCAAAAGTATGGGGATTTTGACACCAAAACTTTGAGCGATTGATACGGCGATCTCAGAAGCAGGTACACCTTCTTTGCGAGCCTGAGTGCGATAGATATGGGTGGCGAAATCAAGATCACCAAGTGACATCCAAGTATCCGCACCCAGCTTTTCAAGTCTATCTAATACTCGATGAGACTCTCCGCTCAGTCCCCAACCTTGGTTTCTATCAATCACATTTGCAAGGCTATAAACCAATGTATCGATATCTGGCGATACCCATAGTCCATGAAACTCTTGATCATCGGCAATATTGCCTAAAATTGTGACCTTGTGTCCTGTTTTAGCTAGCCCTTCAGCAGCTTTTGCACCACCAACGCCACCTGCTAATAACAAAACATTCAGCCCTTTATGGGATGTGTGATTTAACATAATTAAACCACCCCCAAGAGGTCAATCTGCTCAGATGCTCTAGGAATATTGGTATTAAGAGCATGCTTAGGAGAAGGATATCTTTCTAAGGTTTGATATAAAGTGCTACGTCTTGTGGCATTCAGACCGGCTTTATGAATATTATCAACCATCATTTCAGGCACAACTTCCTGACCGTGTTTGGCGCCAGCAGCACGAGAAATACTTTCGTTCATCAAGGTGCCGCCCAGATCGTTTGCCCCAGCCTGTAGCATTTGAGTCGCAGTTTCTGGCCCCATTTTTACCCAAGACGCTTGGATATTATCTATATGGCCCTGCAACATAAGTCTCGCCACGGCATGCATTTTAAAATGCTCTAATCGAGTCGGCCCTGGGCGAACTAAATCAGGGTTATCATTATAAAGTTTGGTCTCATAATGGATGAAACCTAGAGGCACAAACTCGGTAATTCCTCCGGTCTCTTTTTGGATATCTCTTAGTAAACCTAGGTGAGCAGCCCAATGGTGAGGCTGGTCAACATGACCATACATAATGGTTGAAGTAGTTTTCACCCCAACTTCATGGGCCGCTTTAATAATGGTGACCCAGTCTTCCGTGGTTAGTTTGTTTTTAGTTAATTGCTTACGTACTTCAACATCTAAGATTTCTGCAGCAGTGCCTGGCATAGAACCTAAACCAGCAGCCTTTAATTCAGTCAAAAAGGCTTGCGGCGTCATACGCGCTTTTTTAGCCCCATACCAAATTTCAAAAGGAGAAAAAGCATGGATATGGATATCAGGAACACGTTTTTTAACAGCGATAATAAGGTTTTTATAATAGTCTTTATCGATATCAGGATGTAAACCACCTTGAATGCAAACCTCTGTCGCTCCTCGGTTCCAAGCTTCTTCAGCTCGATTTGCAACTTCATCAAAGCTTAAAAACTCAGCACCTTCTTGCTCTTTTGTTTTAGCAAAATTGCAAAAGCGGCAGCCCATGTAGCACACATTGGTAAAGTTGATATTGCGAGTGATGACAAAACTTGCGTCATCCCCACACCTTTGCTGTCTCACTAAATCTGCCGTTTCCAATAAAGCTTGATACTCACTCTGCTCAGCCTTAAATAAATAAGTCCCTTGTTCCACGCTGATTTCTTGCCCTTTTAGCGCCTGATAAAGTATTTCCGCAGTAGGTAAATCTATCGTTTTAAGTTTGGCGACGAGCTGCTTAGATTGTTTGGCGTAGGCAGCATTTGAGGCTAATAAAAATTGGTGTCTAGCATCTTTGCTAATGGGTATAAGTGAGTCTCTACTGGCATCTTTTTGTTTCTCAGTTTGCTCAAAGTGAAATAAAGCTGACGTTGATTCTGTCTGTTGAGCATTGATTAGATTATTATTTTTCATTTTAAATTTCTCTCTCATAACCAATTAAAAGTTTTTCCATTGCTCTGCTGCTAGCCCATTTTGTGCTGCAAGGAAAGGCATTCTCGATGCTAATGCAGGATCTAGATAGCCACGCTTTTCATCCAAATATTGCGGGTATACGGTTAGCCTTTCTTTCAAGTCATAACCCAAACCACGACAAGCTTCTGCCAAACTATCAATTTGTGGCCATGCCCTCTCAGGGTTAATAAAGTCTTGAGTAACTGGAGAAATACCACCCCAATCATTGATTCCAGCAGACACATAGCTGCCATATCTTTCTTCTAAATTTGGTGGTGCTTGTAAGCTAATAGACGGATCTAAAATTAAACGCGCTAATGCGAGGGTGCGGCGCATATCATCTAAATCGGGTTCAGGGTGCTTTGCCATTTCAGTGCCAGCTTTTGCTCTAAAGTTTTGCACTATGACTTCTTGAATATGGCCATATTCCTGATGGATTTGATTAATAGCGAGTAAGCTATCGATTCTGTCTTGCCAGGTTTCACCTATGCCAATCAAAATACCTGTGGTAAAGGGAATATCTAGTTGGCCTGCATATTTCAGCGTATTCAGGCGTATCTCGGGCTCTTTATCAGGACAGGCAAAATGGGCTTGGCCTTTTTTCATTAGATGTTTGCTTGTGCTCTCAATCATCATTCCCATGCTGGCCGCTACGGGTTTTAACGCTCGCATTTCAGCTAAACTCATGGCACCCGCATTGATGTGAGGTAGTAAGCTAGTTTTCTCTAAAACGGCTTGGGCTTGTTCTCGCACATAATCCAACATGGCGTCATGGCCCAACATAGCAAGCTTATCCTTAGCATAGCGATACCTTGCTTCTGGCTTTTCTCCCAGACTAAAAAGCGCTTCTTTACAGCCTTGTTTTTGACCTTTTAAAACTGTCTCTAGCACCTCACTTGGCAACATAATATTGCCTTCACCAGATTTTGGTGTTTTAACAAAAGTGCAATAACCGCAGGTATCACGGCACATATTGGTCAGTGGAATAAATACCTTTCGAGAATAGGTGAGCACTCTGCCAAAGTGCTCATCCCTGATTCGCCCTGCATTTTGGCACAAGGAGAACAAATCAGGTCCTGTAATCCCTTCTAGCTGTAAAGCCTCACTTCTTTTAAGCATTTACTCACCCTCAAACTATATGGTCACAAGGTATTTCAACTCTTACCTAATAACGAATATAAGATCTAAAAAAATAAGATTTTTCGTTAAATAAAAAATTTTACCATTTGGTATAATTTTATAAATAACACAATTATTTTTTGAAGGTAAAGTGTTTTCTTAAATCGAGAGCGAGAAAGTTTTTATTTAAATGTCAGAATAACGTAAATTTAATAACCAAATTAAATAACACGAAAAATAGGAAACCGACATTTAGTTTTTAAAAGAAGAATTTGATTTTGAAGGTTTTTTTGCTTTTTTTAGTCTTTAATTTTAAATACTAAAAAAAGCAATTTGATAAGATAAAATGCGAGAATTCTCTAGCTGAAGAGAGAAAACAAAAAATTATTCGTTTTGTGCACCTAGGGCCTTAAGCACGAAGTTTGATAAGAACTTAGCCGCTACGTCAAAGTCATCCGCTTCTAGCTTGGTTTTACCCATCAGTAGTTGAATCTGAATCGAAAAGTCTGCATAGGTTTGAGTCGACGCCCAAATGGTAAAAAACAAATGCTCAGGTTCAACTGGATCAATCAACCCTTTTGCAATCCAACGCTTAACCAACTGTACATCTCGTTCAAACTGAGGCTTAAGATGGCTCACCATATAATCTTTTAAAACGGGAGCACCATTAATTATTTCATGTGCAAATACTTTAGAGGCATCAGGGTAGTCTCTAGAAAGTGCAAGCTTTTCAATAATATAGGATTCGATAACCTGTTTTGGTGAAGCATCTTCATCATCACTAAACACCATTTTCTCGACCCACAAATCTAGAATAACTTGCAACACTTTGTGGTAAAGCGCCTCTTTGGATGAAAAGTAATAAATGAGATTTTGTTTCGATATTCCGGCAGAGTCCGCCACGGATTCCATAGAGGTTCCACTAAAACCCTTGGTTGCAAACGCCTTCTCTGCAGCACGTAAAATTCGATTTTCAAGTAATACTCGGTTACTTGATGGCTTTCGTGGTGTTTTCATTATCATCAGACAGAGTGTCCTAAATATGTATCAATGATGCGAAATTGCCGCAAACATAGCATACTTCAAGCCTTCGAAATAGTCAGATAGTACGCCGCCTAAGAGAATATTAGCCATTCCTTTTCTATAAACTATTTTCTTTTAATTAAGTAATCCGTTAACTAAAGATTAATATTTTTTAATTTATTAATTATATCGAATCCATAGAGTTGATTAACGCTTAAATAAATTTTAAAGTTTATTAACTCACACTGAGTAAAAAGCTCATCACTTTAATCAAACTTATTTTTGGCATAGATTTAGCTTTGTGAAATCAGACTCCAATTAAATATTGAAATCGAGTCATATTTTTTTGAATGTTTTTTTGACCATTTGGTAAATTAAAATATTAAAGATAAGTTGCCTTAAAGCCCCTATTTACCTTGCATTGCATGGGAACTGGAAGACTTTAATTTATTTTAAAAACTAAAATAAAAAATATATAAATTGAGACTGAGTTGAGGAAAGAAGATGAATGATTTAAGAGTTAACGGTGATCGTTTATGGAGCACTTTAATGGAAATGGCACAATTTGGTGCCACAGAGAAAGGAGGTTGTAACCGCCTCGCAGGAACAGACCTAGATCGTCAAGCAAGGGATTTGTTCGTTAGCTGGTGTAAAACAGCAGGTTGCGAAATCAGTGTTGATAAGATGGGTAATGTCTTTGCTCGTCGTGAAGGAGCAGATCCTTCTCTTCCCGCTGTTGGCACTGGGAGTCATTTAGATACTCAGCCCACAGGTGGTAAGTTTGATGGTGTGTTTGGTGTACTTGCTGGTGTTGAAGTGCTTAGAACCTTACATGAAAACAATATTCAAACCCCAACAGCCATGGAATTCTCCGTATGGACAAATGAAGAAGGCTCTCGCTTTCAACCGGCCATGCAAGGTTCTGGGGTTTATGTCGGCCGCTTTGATTTAGAAACCGAATTAAATAAAACCGATGTTAACGGCATAAGACTGGGTGATGAGCTAGAGCGTATTGGCTACAAAGGTCAAGATGAACCAGGTAGCCGTCATTTAGGTGCTTTTTTTGAAACCCATATCGAGCAAGGCCCCATTCTAGAAGATGAAAAGAAAAGCATTGGCGTTGTCCGTTTAGGTCAAGGTATTCGCTGGTACAACATCAAAATTCAAGGTCGTGAATCCCATTCAGGCACCACACCTATGCACCTCAGACAAGACGCCCTTATTCCAAGCGCCATGATAGTCAGTGAAATGGAGAAAATAGCCCACCGTCACGAAAATGGGTTAGGTACAGTTGGCTATATGGATGTCTATCCAAATTCACGTAATACCATTCCAGGACGCGTCAGTTTTAGTGCTGATCTTAGAAACCCTGACCCCACCGTACTTGAAACCATGCATCAGGAATTACTCGCTTTTTGTAAGCAAGTTTCACTAGAGCGTAATATTGAAATTGAAGTAGATCCATTTTGGTATTTTGCACCAGTCGAATTTAATGCTTCTGATGATGTTAAAGCGGCAACAGAAATGTTGGGGTATTCTCACATGGATATTTATGCTGGTGCAGGTCATGACGCTTGCTACATGGCGGATCTCGTTCCAACTGGGATGATTTTTACCCCTTGCCTCAACGGCATTAGCCATAATGAAGCCGAATCAACCACTTTAGAAGAGTGTGAAGCAGGTGCCAATGTACTGTTACACACAATGCTAGAAGCAAGTAAACGTATTGCAGAGCAATAAAAACGTCTGCTTAACAACCCCATGGGGCAATTGCATGGGGTTTACCTTTAAAGCAAACAAATCTGAGGGTTAACCGTAAGAAAATAGATTTGCTCAATAGGTAGTTTTTGTCACATCCAATTAACGATTATGAGGTAAGTGTCATGTCCAGTAAGTCAGTTAAAGTAGATGATTTTTATGAGCTCCAAGTGGGGCCAGATCTAGAAAAAAGTGATTATTATAATGCCGACCTGGCGCCCACCAAAGTAAAAGAAAGAACTTGGAATAAAGTAAACATAGCCGCCCTTTGGGTGGGCATGGCTATTTGCGTTCCAACCTATACCCTTGGCGGTGTATTAACTGCTTATTTTGGTTTATCTGTTACCGAAGCCTTGTTAGCCATCTTGTTTGCTAATGTCGTTCTACTCTTACCACTCACATTAAACGCTTTTGCTGGTACCAAATACGGTATTCCCTTTCCTGTCTTATTACGTTCTTCCTTTGGTATAGTTGGCTCAAATATTCCTTGTTTAATCCGAGGTCTTGTCGCTTGCGGTTGGTTCGGTATTCAAACCATGTTTGGCGGATTAGCGATACATCTACTCTTTTCCTCTTTTTCAGATAGCTGGGCAAGCCTAGGCTCTGTAGGAGAAGTAATTGGCTTCTTTATATTCTGGGCTTTGAATATTTTCATCGTTATAAAAGGCTCAGAATCTATTAAGTGGCTTGAAACATTATCTGCTCCTCTTTTATTAGTGGTCGGTCTTGGGTTGATGTTTTGGGCCAGCGATAAAGTATCGATTTCAGAAGTACTTGCGATTCCAGCCAATCGTCCAGCGGATGCTGGCTTTTGGGGCTACTTCTTTGCAGGCTTAACCGCCATGGTAGGTTTTTGGGCGACGCTGTCTCTTAATATCCCTGATTTTAGTCGCTATGCAAAATCACAAAAAGACCAGATCATAGGTCAAATCATAGGCCTACCTATTACTATGTTCTTCTTTGCTGCACTCGGCGTTGTTTTAACCGCAGCATCCGTTAACCTAGTTGGTGAAACCGTATCAGACCCTATCAGTCTTATTGGTAAAATAGACAGCCCATTCTGGGTTGCTATTGCTATGTTCCTAATCATTATTGCCACCCTTTCAACCAATACCGCAGCTAACGTAGTATCACCAACGAATGACTTTCAAAACATTGCGCCTAAATACATAGACCACACACGTGGCGTATTAATGACAGGGGTTGTCGGTATTCTGCTGATGGGCTGGGAACTGATGAAAAAGATGGGCTGGATTGTTTCAGATGTCAGTGTTGAGAGTATGTATTCTAACTGGCTACTGGGCTACTCAAGTTTATTAGGCCCGATCGCTGGCATCATGATGGTTGATTACTTCCTAATCAAACGCCAACAACTGGATCTTGTTTCTCTTTATAGCAAAGACAATCAATACCCTTTGTTTAATAGCGCTGGCTTTATTGCCTTCTGCCTGCCTGTAGCCGTCACTGTTATCTCATTAACCTTTGATGTACTGACCTGGTTCTATAGCTACGGTTGGTTTACTGGTGCCATCTCTGGTGCCGTTATTTATTACTTTGTCGCAGGTCAACAGCAAAACCAAGCCATATCTGATGGTGCAACCTCAGCTCAATAATTCATCTTTTATCAAATTAGGCACCTATTCATTCGTTGTATTAGGTGCCCTATTCTTTAATTGCTCTTAGGGAGAGAAGCCATGTCCTTACTAATACAAGGCGGAACCATAGTCACTCACGAAATTAGCTATCAAGCAGATATTTATTGTAAAGACGGTAAAATTGCCGCAATAGGTCAAGACTTAGAAATTGATAAAGACACACAAGTCGTCGATGCCAGTGGAAAGTTAATTATGCCTGGAGGTATAGATCCCCATACTCATATGCAATTGCCTTTTATGGGGACGGTAGCAAAAGATGATTTTGCAGCAGGCACAGCAGCAGCCTTAGCAGGTGGTACAACGTCTATTATAGATTTTGTTATCCCAAGTCCTCAGCAGTCTTTAATTGAAGCCTACCACCAATGGCAAGACTGGGCCCAGTCATCCCATGCGAACTACAGTTTTCACGTTGCCATTACTTGGTGGGATGAAAGTGTTAAAGAAGAAATGGCAGAGCTAACCCAGAACTATGGTGTAAATAGCTTTAAACACTTCATGGCCTATAAAAATGCCATCATGGCGACCGATGATATCTTGGTAGCAAGCTTTAGTCGTTGTTTAGAATTAGGCGCCATGCCAACAGTACATGCCGAAAACGGCGAGTTGGTTTATCACCTTCAGCAACAATTATTAGAACAAGGTATTACGGGTCCTGAAGCTCACCCACTTTCTCGCCCATCTTCGGTTGAAGGTGAAGCGGCCAACCGCTCAATTAGTATTGCTAACACGTTAGGCGCGCCACTTTATTTAGTACATGTTTCGACAAAAGAAGCGGTCGATGCCATTCAGTATGCACAAAACTCTGGCCATACTATTTATGGTGAATGTCTAGCTGGCCACCTAGTAATTGATGACAGTGTTTATCAAGATTCTGACTGGGGCCGAGCAGCCGCTCATGTAATGAGCCCTCCTTTCAGACCTAAATTCCACCAAGATGCACTTTGGAAAGGGATTCAATCTGGCACGCTACATACCACAGCGACGGACCACTGTGCTTTTTGTGCAGAACAAAAAGCCATGGGTAAAGATAATTTCACTCAAATTCCAAATGGTACAGCGGGGGTTGAAGAACGTTTAGCGGTACTTTGGGAAACAGGTGTTAACGCAGGCAAACTGACACCAAATGAGTTTGTTGCTATTACCTCAACCAACACAGCTAAGATATTCAATATCTACCCACAAAAAGGCGCTATCGCTGTTGGCTCTGATGCTGACCTAGTTATTTGGGATACAAATTCGAGTAAGACCCTAAGTGTTGATACCCAGATGTCTAAAATTGATTTCAATATCTTTGAAGGCATGACTGTAAATGGTTGTGCAACCTCAACCATATGTAACGGCAAGCTAGCTTGGCACGAAGGAGAATTGTTAGCCCAACCTGGGGACGGTAAGCACTTTGAACGTCCAACTTTCGCCGGCTACTACGATTCCATCATTAAGAAAAACCAACTAAACGAAGCGAAATCCGTAGAACGCTAAGTAAATTACAGCATAGCAATAAGATTACGCCACTCAAGTTTAACCTGATTAATTTGAGTGGCTTTTTTCGTCATTATCGCTTTATTCAAGTAAGGAACCTACTAATCAGGTTTAGAGCAAAAGTGCTGCAATAATGGCCTCTGGCGCATCCTCTTGCATGAGGTGTCCTGAATTAGGGACGACAGTCAATTGATTATTGGCCACCATCTGAGCAAAGCGTTTACCTTGTGAAAGAGGTATCCATTCATCTTTCTCCCCCCAAAGTAGTTGAACATTGTCCATCGGCCGATAAAGGTTTTCTATTTCATCCGTGTAAACCTGATCCATTTGCGCAATTTGTCGATAGAATGCCGCTTGCCCTTCTTTTCCTTGCCAAGGTGTCATATAAACTTCAAGCGCATCTTTCATAAGCTCTGAGTATGCAGATGTTTGTAGATAGTCAGCTAATAATGCATTGTGAGCAAATTCAGGCAAACCACTAAAAGCCGCTTCATGCTTTCGCACATGCTGCACAAAAGGAGACCCCCAAGGGGCAATTGCAACAGGATCAATAATGGTTAATTTGGCATACCTTATGCCATTTAGATAGTAAGCACGTAACGCTGTGGCACCACCAAAGTCATGACAAAGCACTTCAGGCTCCGTCAGTTCCCACTCATTTAACAAAGCCACCAGCAGTCTATTTTGCACTTCGAGGGAAACCTGTTGATCATCAGACTTTTCAGATAAGCCATAGCCCAGTAGGTCAAAAAAATACACTTTAAATTTACTGGCAAGTAAAGGCGCTATCTTTCGCCAAACTTGAGATGAAAACGGTGTTCCATGGATAAGCACTAAAGGCTTACCCTCTCCTATAACACCCCAAGCCACACTCTGCCCTTCAAAAAGAAAGCGATTAGGTAAATTAAGCATATGGACCTCTAAAAAACCATTAAATTGAATTTAAAGGTTATAATGATAAAAGACTAACAACAACCGTTATTTCGAATTAATAGGTTACTTGAGCATGTTAAAAACACAGGATAGTTTTATTGGTGGGCACCCCATCTTAGATTTCATTAATACAGTCGAGGATCAAGATAAAAGCCGATTAGTTAGTCATATTCATGATTGGCAAAGTTTTTTAAATTGGATCGAGCTTTCTCCTCTTTTTAATGCTCAGCATAAAGCAAGCCTGCACAAATATGGCCAAGCTGAGTCTAACGCGGCTTTAATAGAGCTTCATATGATTAGAGAAGCATTCCATGTCATGTTCAAAGACTTATTATCAAGGCCAACAAATCATGAGATACCTAAACCGATTGAACTTGGTATTCAGGCGGCCATATCCCGTGCGTCTTTTGTTAGAGAAAACAACCAGTATCAGTGGCAATCAAATACCAAGGTTTCAAACGGGTTAGTAGACACGCTTTATCTGTCCTTAGACAACTTTTTAAGAACTCAAGATATTAGCAAGCTAAGAGAGTGTGGCCGTTGCACATGGTTATTTTTGAATTCCGGCCGAGGTCGAGGACGACGTTGGTGCCGTATGAGCACTTGCGGCAACAGAGAAAAGTCAGAATACTTTCGTAAGCGCCAAACCATAGACACTGAATAATAAGAAGAAAATCCGTACTATATCTCATCAATTGTGATCAAGATGTCAGAGATTTTGCACGAAATAAGGGCTTTTAGCCTTTATTTGTGACAAAAATGTCACTTTTTCTAATCTACTTAAAACAAAGGCTTAACTTTTTGTATAATGGAATTTGATGTTTTTTTAAGATTTAACACTTGCAAACCGACCGATCGGTTTGTAGACTTCACTTTATTCAAGGTATAGGTTTTTTTATGTCAAACTCTCGTGATTCAGAAGCAACCCGTCGTCACCTTTTAGAGGTGTCTGCTGAAGAGATGCGCTTGTATGGTTTTAAAGCAGCTAGCCTTTCTAAAATTCTTGAAAAAGCCGAAGTCTCTAAGGGTGCGCTATATCACCACTTTGCTAATAAGCAAGCACTCGGCTATGCAGTATTTGATGAAGTTTATGCTGAAGAATATTTGGGCCATTGGCGTACAGCACTAGCCTATGACGACATGGTTGAAGGTATTCGCCTTATGTTAGCTGGGTTCCAAGCTCATTGTTCAATCGATGACATAATGAAAGGATGTCCTGTAAACAGCGTTTCACAAGAAATGTCTGCGACAGATGAAGGCTTTCAACAGTGCACCTCAAATATGTACAAAACTCATTGCGACCTATTGATGACAGCCATTGAGAAAGGCATAGAAAACAATACTTTGAAACCGGATTTAAAAGTGGAACAGACAGCTTGGTTTATCATTTCAAGCTTTCAAGGCATAGGTAGCATAGTTAAAAGCTGTCGCTCATCCGAATGTATGTTGAAGCTTCATGAATCCTTTATCGAATACCTTAGAACGTTAAAACTTTAGTCGTTACAAAAAAGATTCCCTTTATAAAAACACCTTAATAGGTGTTTTTATTTAACTTTTCACATACCGAACGGTCGGAATGATTAGCCAATAACATACCGAGCGGTTGGTATAGATTACTCTAACACCTTGTAGGAGCAATTAAAATGCAACCTTCACAGAAAACATCAGATTGGGCTAGCCGCTACGCGGATTGGCTTATACGTAATCGCTGGCTGGTGCTCATCGCATCTGTCTTGATTACCTTATTCATTGCAAGTGGGGCTAGACTGTTAGCTTTTAACAATGATTACCGCGTATTCTTCAGTGAAGATAACCCGCAACTACAAGAGTTTGAACAGCTACAACGTACCTATACAAAGATAGATAATGTCCTTTTTGCGATCGAGCCAAAAGACAACAATGCTTTTTCTAACGACGCGTTAGCCGCAGTAGAAGAGCTAACTGAAAAGTCTTGGTTACTGCCTTTCGCCTTAAGAGTGGACTCAATTAGCAACTTCCAGCACACCTATGCTGAAGAAGATGACCTGATTGTTGAAGACTTGGTAACAGGTGCAAAAGATATCGATGCGCTTAATCTTCAGCTATTAAAGCAAGTTGCATTAAGTGAGCCACTGCTGGCTGATCGTATTGTTAACAAAGAGGGCACTGTCTCTGGCGTTAATATTACCTTCCAAATGCCACAAAAATCGCTCGATGAAGCGCCTCAAGCAGTGAATGCTGCCCGAGCGTTAGCAGCAGAAATAGAAGCTAAATATGATGTAAATGTACGCTTAACTGGCATGGTAATGCTGTCTAATGCTTTCTTTGAAGCAACCATGAAAGACATGTCTACCTTAGTACCTATCATGTACTTGGTTATCATTGCCATCATGTATCTTCTTGTTCGCTCTATTAGCGCAACTGTCAGCGCTGTTATTGTTATCATGCTTTCTATGATGGCAGGAATGGGATTCGCTGGTCACTTTGGCGTTCAACTAACACCGCCTTCTGCTTCTGCAACCACTATTATTATGACACTCGCTGTCGCCGACTCTATCCACATATTAGTCAGCATGTTCGCAGGTATGCGAAGTGGTTTAAATAAACATGATGCTCTAAGAGAAAGTATCAAGGTAAACCTTGGCCCTGTTTTCTTAACATCGGTAACGACTGCGATCGGCTTCTTATCTATGAACTTTAGTGATGCACCGCCGTTTCACGATCTAGGTAATATCACAGCCGTTGGCGTTATGATGGCCTTCTTCTTATCGGTAACGCTACTACCTGCATTGATGGCTATCTTGCCTGCTAAAGCAACGAAAAGCAGCACATCGATTGGTACTAGCATGGATAAGCTTGCGGACTATGTTATTAATAATCAAAGAAAGATCCTGCTGGGTTCTGGCCTGATTACCCTAGTGCTTGTTAGCTCAATTCAAATGAACAAACTTGAAGATAATTTCATTGGCTATTTTGATGAGACTCAAGATTTCCGTGTTGATTCCGACTTTGTCACCGACGAACTGACTGGTATTTATCAGCTGCAATACTCTCTAGATAGCGGTGAAAATAATGGCATCAGCAACCCTGCTTTCCTAGCTAAACTAGATAACTTTACAACTTGGCTACGTACTCAGCCTGAAGTTATCCATGTAAATAGTATTAGTGATACATTCAAACGTCTTAACATGAACCTTCATGGGGATGATGAAAGCTACTACCGTTTACCAGAAGATCCAGAACTCGCAGCTCAATACCTACTACTTTACGAGCTATCTTTGCCATACGGCTTGGATCTTAACAATCAGGTTAATGTAAGTAAGTCTTCCACTCAGATTGTTGTGTCTTTGCAAGATCTTGGCTCGACTCAGCTTAAAGCGATTGCAGAACGTGGTACTCAATGGCTGCAAGATAATGCAGGTATTACCGCATATGGCGTAGGTCCTGCGATCATGTTCTCCTACATTGCCGATAGAAACATTGAAGGCATGCTAGTAGGTACTGGGGTCGCTATGATTCTTATCTCCCTATTGATTGGCATCGCGCTTCGTAGCGTCAAACTAGGTTTCTTGAGTCTTATCCCTAACCTACTGCCTGCCGCACTTGCCTTCGGCCTTTGGGGTCTACTCGTTGGTGAAGTGAATGTCGCTGTCTCCATGGTAACGGGTATGGCACTGGGTATTGTTGTAGATGATACGGTCCACTTCTTAAGTAAGTATCTAAGGGTTCGTCGTCAAGGTATGTCCGCCGAAAAAGCTGTACGTTATGCGTTTTCATCGGTGGGTGTTGCCATCATAGTAACATCTGTCATCTTGGTTGCAGGTTTTGGCGTACTGGCTCAATCATCTTTCGGTATGAATTCAAATATGGCGGTATTAACCGCTATCGCTATCGTTATGGCATTAATCGCTGACTTCTTATTGTTACCTGTTCTGTTATTAAAACTGGACAAGAAAGCCTATAAAACAGAAGAAGAAAACGCATCAAATGATTCAAACACTCGCTTCACAGCAGCAAACTAAGGTGAATAAAATGAAAAAGATATTTAATAGTCAAACCACTAAATTAAGCACCTTAGCCGTTGCGGGTAGCTTATTCTTCGGTAGCACTTTCCTTGTAGCAGCAGACCTATCTCCTGCTGAACAAAAAGGGCTAGACATAGCAATTGAAGCAGACAAACGTGATCTTGGTTTTGCAGATAACTCAACCAAGATGACCATGGTTCTTAGAAACAAATACGGTGAAGAAAGTGTTCGTCGTATGCGCAGCAAAACCCTAGAGCAAGATAATGATGGCGATAAAGCCCTCATTATTTTTGACAACCCAAGAGATGTGAAAGGCACCGCCTTTTTATCTTTTACTCATAAGACCACTTCGGATGACCAATGGCTTTACCTACCCGCTCTAAAGCGTGTAAAACGTATTTCATCTAGCAACAAGTCTGGCCCTTTCATGGGCAGTGAGTTTGCTTTCGAAGACATCTCTTCACAAGAAGTCGAGAAATACACCTATAAGTACCTACGCAATGAAACTCTTGATGGCCGTGATCACTTTGTCATAGAAAGAGATCCAGTTGATCCTAAGTCTGGCTACTCGGTACAAAATGTGTGGATAGATACACAAGAATATCGTGCTTTTAAGATTGATTTTTATGATCGTAAATCAGACCTATTAAAGACACTTACCTTGTCTAATTACAATCAATATGAGAATAAGTTTTGGCGCGCTGATAACTGGCTAATGATTAACCACCAAACAGGTAAATCAACTGAGCTTAACTACCAAGGCTGGAAATTCTCCAATGGCTTCCGTGAAAAAGATTTCACAAAAAACAGTTTAGCTCGCGCTAAGTAACCTTAACGAGAGATAAAGATGATGAGTTTGAAGCCCTTATTAAAAGTAAAAAAATTACCTGCTGCGGCCCTTACTCTTGCCAGTTTACTGTCTCTAAACTACTCATCAGCCCTTATGGCTGATGAGTATGAGGATACCTATAGTGAATTGACAGGTTATGGTGCATTGGAAGCTCGTTATTTCCCCCAGGATGCCCTTTATTCTGGACAAGATGACAGCAGCCTTTCCACTGCCTTTAATCTTGAGTATTACCGTGACTGGGATGATGGAAACAAAAGGTTTGTTGCAACAACCTTTGGCCGTTATGACGAGCAAGATAGTGAAAGAAGCCACCTAGATATTCGTGAACTTTATGTTTGGCGCGGCTATCAAGATTACGAAGTTTACGCTGGTGTACGCAAAGTATTCTGGGGGGTTACTGAAACACTACACCTAGTGGATATCGTCAACCAAGATGATGCCGTAGAGGACATAGATGGCGAGGATAAACTTGGCCAGCCTATGCTTAGCGTTTTGATGGAAAGAGACTGGGGTACCTTTGAAGCCTTTGCTCTATTTGGCTTTCGCGAGCGTACTTTCACCGGTAGTGATGGTCGATTAAGAAGCGAACTTAGAGTAGATACAGATGCGGTTAGATATCAGTCATCTAAAGAAGATGAGCATATTGATTTTGCTGCAAGATGGTCTCAAGTCTATGGGGATTGGGATGTGGGTTTAAGCCAATTTATTGGCACCTCAAGAGATCCCCAATTTCAAACCATTACTAACTCTTCCAATCAGGTCATAGGACTTGCGCCTTATTATGCCCAGATTCAGCAAACCGGCTTAGATGTTCAAGCGATTCATGAAGATTGGTTATTCAAATTAGAAGGTATTTCTATTAAGTATAAAGGCGATGATAGAAATACTGCCGCTGTGGGTGGCTTTGAATATACCTATGTTGGCATCAACGAATCTGTCTCAGACTTAGGTGTTTTTGTTGAGTATCAATTCGACGATAGGCATGGCGATAAAGCAACAGTTAATCAGAATGACCTAGCCTTAGGGACTCGATGGGTACTTAATGATATTGAAGGAACTGAGGTTATCTCAAGCATCAGTTTCGACCTTGATAATCAAAGCCAATTTATCAGCTTAGAAGGCAGCCGCCGACTAAATGACGATTGGTTTATCGAAACTCAAGCAAGAGTTTTCACCAATACAGATACACAAGATAGCAGCTATCAATTACGCAATGATGACTACATTCAAGTTGAAGTAAGACGCTATTTTTAATGCTAAAAACTCATTCACTTCTCCCCTTAGTGAATGAGTTTTTTCTTTCTCCATCATCCCTTAACTCGTTTTTTCCTCCCTTTCTCTATCCGCGCTTTATGGAGAAGTTTTGCTTTTTTATGAATGCCATATCATTTTAAATATTTTAGTTTAAACTTGGGCTGCAAAATATTGTTTATAAAGCATAACTGGCAGCGCTTTATTTAAATACGAGCTAGCATTTTTATGGCTCACTTTCCCATAACTAGCAGCCAAAATAAGCACCTTTAAAAAGACATGATCAACTATCGTAAAAGTAACAAGCTCATTTTTCTTTTGAGCTTTCTCATTGCCCTACTCATTGTTGTAAATGGTCTTTTTTCATTCTTCAAAATGCAGCAGATTAAAGATGAGTTTTACGATGTTGCTAACCGTGATTTACCTCTTATTTCTCAGCTACTACCTCTGATTGATCGTCAATTTGAGCAAACCTTATTGATCGAAAAGCTACATCAGCTAAGCCAAGATCACAGATTAATCGTATTAGACACTCTTGAAGGCAGTTTTATCAGGAGCGGTGAAAAGTTCGAACAAACCATTGATGAACTGATTGCCTTTATTCAGCCTATGTTAACGGACAGCCGCCAAATAATGCGTGATCAGATGTCACGTGTTATCACGACACTCAATAAAATCAGCTTGGAACATACACAATACCATTACCAAGTAATCGATATGATGGAGGCGCTTAAATCCAGCCAAGGAGAGTATCACCCTGCCTTAATTACCTTACTTAATAGTGAAGAAGTGGAACTAAGACGAGAGCTAATCGACTTAAGAGACGACCTACAAAGATTTACTCAAGAAGCAGCTGAAGAAGTTGAAGAACATGAAAACCAAGTCATCAGAAGTACGGTGACACTTAATATTTCTTCCTTCTTATTAGGTACATTACTGCTCTATATGATAGTTAAAATCATGGCTAGCCGAGATGCCGCCACACAAGAAATTAACTACTTCGCCCATTATGACCCGTTAACTAAATTGATTAACCGACGTTACTTTTTTGATCTATTTGATCAAGCATTGCTACAACACAAACAAGATAAGCTTGCTTTCAATTTATGTATGTGTGATCTAGACCATTTTAAAGGCATTAATGATTCACTGGGTCATCAGGCGGGCGATAAAGCGTTAACTGGCTTCGCTCAGATTTTAATGGACACATTAGGGGAGAAAGATATTATCGGCCGCTTTGGCGGTGATGAATTTGTGATCTGCTTTAACAATAAAAGCCAACAAGAATGTGAGTTTTTGCTAGAACAAGTTAAAACAAAGTTATCTCAAAACCGTTTCACCTTAAATGAGCAATCAAACTTTTCAATCACAGCGACCTTTGGAGTGGCGCATATTGAAGCAGATAAGGTTTCTCAATCTGACTGTAAACAATTATTTGAAGCCGCAGATAAAGCGCTTTATCAAGCAAAACAAAATGGTCGTAATCAAATTTGTGTGTTAAATGCGATTACCGAGTAATCACATTATTCACTAAAACAACTAAGCCATGTGACCTTATAAAAACCTAATTAAGGTCACGCCAGAGTACTTTACCCGCCTTTTTCTCGATTAGATCAAGCCTTTCATTATGAAGCTCTAATTCAGCATCATTTGCTTTTAGCACTTTTAACATAGGTCTATCTGGGCTTAATCGTTTAATCGTTAAGGCAGCTCCTCCCATCATGTCATCGTCGTCATCACCTAAACCTAAGCTGGTTTGCCCACCGGTCATTAATAGGTAAACATCAGCCAAGATCTCAGAGTCTAATAAGGCTCCGTGGAGTTCACGGTGAGAGTTATCAATACCATAACGTCGACATAAAGCATCAAGGTTATTCTTAGCCCCCGGATGCTTATTTCGAGCAAAAGCTAAAGTATCAAAAACAGAACAAATGTCTGCAACCTTAGGGAAGTTGCCTAGCTTTGCAAACTCATGATCGATAAAGCCTACGTCGAAGGGCGCGTTATGAATAACAAGCTCAGCCCCTTGAATATAATTTAAAAAGTCTTGTGCTATTTCATGGAATCTCGGTTTATCGGCGAGGAATTCATCACCAATTCCGTGAACTTGAAAAGCCTCTTCTTCAACTTGACGATCTGGATTGATATATACATGGAAGTGATTCTGGGTGAGCTTCCTGTCCACCATTTCTACACAACCAATTTCAATAATTCTATGGCCCTGCTTTGGGTCAATACCCGTTGTTTCCGTATCTAGAATTATCTGTCTCATAATTAATCTCTTATCTTCTCTATGCCTAGGTTAGCAAGTTCATCAGCAATTTCATTTCCCTTGATACCCGCATGCCCTTTCACCCATTTCCACTCTATATCATGCCTTTGACATTCATCATCCAGAGCTTGCCATAAGTCTTTATTCTTTACAGATTGCTTGGATGCTGTTTTCCAACCTTTCTTTTTCCAGCCTGCTAACCATTGTGTAATCCCCTTTTGTACATAAGAGGAGTCAGTATATAAAGTTACCTTACAGGCTTCAGTCAGCGCTTTGAGGCCTTCTATTGCTCCACTTAATTCCATGCGGTTATTGGTTGTGTCATTCTCACCACCACATAGGCGCTTTTCATGTTCACCAAAGGTAATCCAAGCCCCCCAACCACCAGGCCCTGGGTTTCCTTTACAAGCACCATCTGTATAAATTACTACGTGTTTCACTGTTTAATCTCTTTCACCGTTGGCTTTCTTAACGGAGTTACTCGAACAGAAGCTCTTCGCCAACGTGGTTTATGTGGAATAAGTCTATGGGTTTGTTTTGTGGCGGTAATAACATAAACACCGCCAAGCGCTAGCTTTGACATAGACATTAAAGAATCTAAAGGCTGCCAACGCGCTTGCCATGCCGCTGATTTAAAAGGAGGCGTATAACACAGGTAATCTGTACTCTCTAATGTTAAACCTGCTACTTTCAACCAGTCTTCCAAACGCTTCATAGCAATAAATTTGGCACACCAAGGAGCATAACCTCGGCTTGAAAAAAGCTGTTTTGCTCGCCAAAAGCTCCAAGGGTTAAAACCCACAATAATGAGTTTACCGCTTGGCAATAGGCTTCTAGCCGCTTCACGCAGATCTCCATGAGGGTCTTCAGACAGCTCTAGCGTATGATGCAAGATATGAACATCAATACCATCAGATTCGACTGGCAATTCGTGAGAGTTAGCTACGATCAAGTTATCCGGCGCACCCAATTCAAGACAGGGAGCTATCATCAGCTTGGTACGAAGAAGTGAATGGGAGATATCCAACTGTTTAAGCGGACTTTGCGTCAAAAGATAATAACCCACTGTTTCTTTTAGCAGGCGATCTAACAATTCTGTTTCTTGCTTTAATACATTTTGGCCGAGCTCAGACTGGTACCATTGCTGGAAAAATTGCCTAACTTGCTTGTCCGCCATACAATTTACTCTGCTGACCTGTATCATTACTCAGTTTGATAGGATAACTTAAACGAGTAATTTTCTCCCCATTTGACACCTGAAAAGTGAGATTTATTTTGATTCATCCCATTCCAGCCTTTAACGACAATTATATCTGGATTTTGACCGACAATGATAGCTCACAAGCTTGGGTTGTGGACCCGGGTGATGCCAAACCTGTGCTCGCTTATCTTGAAGCACATAAATTGACCTTGGCAGGCATTTTAATTACTCACCATCATCCTGACCATACTGGTGGCGTTGCAAAGCTTAAAAAGCTGTTTAATTGCCATGTCGCGGGCCCTGCGCACTTGGTGAAGCTTATTGATCAAGCTTTAGTCGATGGTGATACTATTTCAGTACTGGGTCGTGAATTTGAAGTCATAGCGACTCCTGGACATACACTCGATCATTTATGCTATTTCAGCTCAAGCCAAGAAGAGGACAAGATTCTCTTTAGTGGAGACACATTATTTCGTGGCGGTTGTGGTCGATTATTTGAAGGTAGCCCAAAGCAGATGCTGGATTCTTTGGAAAAGTTGGCTCAATTACCTCAAGACACCTTAATTTATTGCACTCATGAATATACTTTAGCAAATTATTCTTTCGCCCTTTCTCTCGACGAAAATAACGAAAATTTAATTAGATATGAGCAAGAATGCCAAGATTTACGAGCTCAAAACTTACCCACTCTCCCTTCAAAAATTTCTATAGAACAAGAGGTTAATCCCTTTCTTCGAGCTCACATTGATCAAGTTTCGAACAATGCAGCTAAGCAATTAGATCAAGAAGTAGGCAAGACAAAAGATGCAAGGTTTACACAAATACGTAAAGCAAAAGACAGCTTTTAGTTGACCTGAGTGGTTTGCACTATAAAATGTGTCGAAATTTGCCAACTAAAAATGACTAGATGACTAAACAAACTTTTATTGCAGCAACATTTTGCCTTGCGTTAACCGGTTGCCAATCGTTAACCAGTGAGCAAGATCAAGCAGGAACCCAAGCGATCGATGCGGAAAATACAGCCACGTCTAATCTAGACGCGAATGTAATTGACTCTTCTGATGAAAACAATCAAACAGAAGATGCACTGGTTTTCCCTCTAGATACTCGCGATGTTGCCATGTCGCCAGCAGTTATTGACGATATTCCACTTCCTGAGGAATTGGCCAATCTTGATACTGAAAAAGCTGAAGTAGAAGCCGAAGCGATTGTAGAAGAAGTCATTCCTGAACCTCTTCCACCGATAGATTTATGGCAACGTATGCAATCTGGTTTTGCGCTTGACCTAGAGCTGAACAAACCTAGAATTTCTAGCCAACTAAAGTGGTTTGTTTCACACCCAAGTTACCTTGACCGTGTTTCACGTCGTGGTTCTCGCTACCTATACTTTATTGTTGAAGAGCTAGAAAAAGCGAACCTTCCTCTAGAGATTGCGTTACTACCTATTGTGGAGAGTGGATTTGATCCATTTGGTTACAGCCATGGTCGCGCATCAGGCCCTTGGCAGTTTATTCCATCAACTGGTCGTAGTTATGGTTTAGCTCAAGATTGGTGGTATGACGGTCGTCGTGACATTGTCGGCTCTACCCGTGCCGCTATTGCTTACCTTACTCGCTTGAACAAGATGTTTAAAGGTGACTGGTTACACGCTCTTGCTGCTTATAACTCAGGTGAAGGTACAGTTTCTCGTGCGATTCGTCGTAATAAAAAAGCGGGTAAGCCAACTGACTTCTGGTCACTTAAGCTACCAAAAGAAACCCGAGCTTACGTACCTAAATTACTTGCTCTTGGTAAACTTTTCAAAAATCCTGAAAAATATAACTACCAGCTAAAAGACATGCCAAATGAGCCATATTTTGAAATAGTCAATATTGGTGGCCAAATCGACTTGGCACAAGCGGCGAATATGGCTGGCATCAGTATTGATGAAGTTTACCTTCTAAACCCTGGTTTCAACCAATGGGCAACTTCTCCAACAGGCCCTCACAGATTATTGATCCCAGTAGATAAGGCTAAGACATTCCGAAGCAAGCTGGTTTCTATCCCTGCTGATGAACGCGTTACCTGGGTTCGTTATACTGTTGAGTCTGGCGATAACTTGGCTTTAATCGCTAAACAACACAATACAACGGTAAACGTACTACAAGACGTGAATAAGATGTCTTCTACCCTTATTCGTGTTGGCCAGCAGTTAATGATACCTGTTGCAGGTAGCAAGATTGAAAGCTACACATTAAGCTCTCACCAAAGATTACTAGCGAAGCAAAATCGCTCACCAAGTCAAAACCGCATAAAAATTAACTATGTAGTTAAATCGGGTGACAGTTTTTGGAAAATCTCGCAAAAGTATAAAACCACTTCTAAGCAACTTGCACGCTGGAATAACATGGGCTTAAAAGACCCGTTATTTGCAGGCCAAAAACTGGTTGTTTGGTTAAAAGGTGAAAAGCGTGTCAACAGCACTGGTCGTAGTGTAACTAAGAAAATTATCTACACCATTAGACCAGGTGACTCACTCGCGAAAGTGGCTGGTAAGTTTAGAGTAAAACTGGCTGATATTAAGAAATGGAATCCAAAGGTAACTGGGCAGAAATATGTTCAACCTGGGGACAGATTAACCTTGTTAATCAATGTGGTCGCTGGCTAATTCATTAGTCAAGCTAACTTAATAGTTTAGCTGCTACAACCCAATAAAAATGCGCCCTAAGGCGCATTTTTTGTTTCTAATCTAAGCCAATAAATGCTTATTCATAGCGACAGTGGTAAGCAGTTTGTTCGCTCACTTTAACACCAAAACTTTGGTTTGCTTCTACAATGAAGGTTTCACCTTTTTTAAATTCAACCCAACCTTCAGCACCAGGCAATTTAACGGTTAGCAGACCAGATACAACTGTCATGTATTCTCTTTGTGACGTGCCAAACTCATATTCACCAACAGCCATAACACCGACTGTGGACACACCTTCTGCATTCTCTAGTGCAATGGATTTTACCTGATTGTCAAAATAGCTATTTACTGAAAGCTCAGACATTTTTTTCTCCCATGAATTGATAAATTTTCTGTCATCAAGAATACGGTTTTTAGACTTTAAGGTCATGGTTTTTTAAACCAAATTCATCATCAAAATCAATAAGATATTCTACAGTTCTGACAATTTTCAAATCTAAAACTCACTGTCACTTTCGTCCGTCATTTGTTCAATGACCCAAGACCTAAAAGCCTCCATAGGTTGGGCCATTTTACGATCTTTCTGATTGACGATATAAAAAGCACTTTGTGTTTTAAGATGTTGATCAAACAATACCTGCAAAGTGCCCTCATGAATCTCTGGAGCGACCAAACTTGGATCAGCTAAGGCTATACCTAACCCCTGAGCCGCCGCTGCTGCCGTTAAGGAACCATTCGAGAACATTACACCACGTCGGAATAACTTTGGTTGTAGGCCGTTCTGCTTAAGCCAGCTGTGCCATTCTTCTTTGCGTTTGGCCACATGCAGCAATGGATAGAAGCGCATATCATCTGGCGTACGGATTGGTTGATGAGGTTTGATTAGATTAGGGTTACAAACAGGTGCTAAGGCAGAGTTTCTTAAAAATTGCTTTTCAACATCAGGCCAATCACCATCACCAAAATAGATAGCCATATCAATATCACCCGCCGAGAAATCAACAAGGCCGGAAGAAGCGTTTAATTCAAGTTGTACATCAGGATATTGATCTTGAAAACTCTCCATTCTTGGCATGAGCCAACGAGAGAGGAAGGCTGGAGCAACACTTAAACGTAAAATCCCCCCTAAAGACTGCTTATTAATCAAGTCAGTCGTGGCTTCATCAAGCTGCCGAAATATTGAGGCTATCGGCTCTAGGTAATCAGCTCCTGCTTCAGTCAAGAGTACTTTTCGTTTTGTCCTTAAAAATAACTCTATCCCTAAAAACTCTTCAAGCGCTTTGATTTGATGACTCACAGCAGAAGGCGTAACAGAAAGTTCATGGGAAGCCTTAATAAAACTACCGTGACGGGCAGCTGCTTCAAAGCAACGTAGCGTATTTAAAGGGGGTAAACGATTAATATCTCAAACTCCATAGTTATGAGGAATCTAGGGAACCTGCGATTAAGTTGCGCTCCTCGCCATAAATCTAGCGGTGTTTACCCACACGCTGAGGCGGGAGGACTTATTCGCAGGCTCCTTAGTTTAAATGCCGTTTTATACTTTAGTTATAGGTCATTTTTAACACACTTTTCACTAAAAAAAACGCCCTATCTACAAATAGGTGAAATTAATTCATCAATGACGTGAAAAAGGATACTTTGTTAATTTCGACTAAAATTTTTACTATATGCATGTCAACAAAACATACTACTTGGAGCACACAATGGACAAAGCAACATACGATAGTTTAGCCCCTTTCAGCCTAAACCAAACAACTGAAACTTACGCTAAATTAGATAACAACATAGATTTTATCTACTACGAAAACCGTGCAAGACAAATGCGTGCAATGGCAGTTAAAGCCACTTTTAAAGCCGCAGCAACTGCAATTAAAAGTCTTTTCACCAAAGCACTACCAGCACTATCCCTAAGCAAGACCCAAACTGCTTAGGGGCAGTCGCGACCTAAGCAAGTTATAGCTTCTTACTTTAATACTCTATTTTCCTACCTTAATAAACTCTCTGCTTTTACTACTTCTTTTTAATAGACATCCTGTCTGTACTTATCCTTTTAGCTGTCTTTTCTATTATTCCTTATCGTCTAAGGCAATACCTTTACTTTTCTTAGGTACTTTGAAAGGTTCAAAACCATCTTGGCTATTAGTATGAAGTTTTGTCTTACTCGGACCTCGACGTTTTACTGGCGCTTTCGTTTCTGCTTTCACTTTCTTCTCTTGAGGTTTTTTCGACTTTTTAAAGACCTTCTTAGGTGCTAAGCCTTTAAAGCTTGCTTCTAAACCTTCTATGGTATTGAAGCTAAAAGTGCGAGATAGGAAAGCTTCTAACGCTTTAAAATTATGCCAATCTTTTGGCCCTACCAATGAATAGGCGTCGCCTTGAAAGCCAGCACGACCTGTTCGGCCTGTTCTATGAACATACTCTTCGCTGTGTTTGGGTATATCAAAGTTAATCACATGAGAAACATTGGCAATATCCAAACCACGTGATGCTAAATCTGTACTCACCAATATTTGAAAGTGACCACGAGCAAAGCTGTCCATAACCTTATTACGAGCAGATTGCGTTAGATCACCATTTAACGCTTGAGTAGTAAAACCATTTTCTTCTAATAGACTCGCCAAGCGAACTGTGTCTAACTTAGTCGCCGTAAAAACAATGGCTTGTTTAATAGTTTCCTTTTCTAAAGTGTGAGTCAAAATCGCTTCTTTATGATCTAGGTGATCACAAAGATAAAACTTCTGTTTGATGTCACTATGGACATCTGTTCCTGCACCTACTGCTACTCGCGAAGGCTCATTCAACAGCCTTTGAGCAATTTCGTTGACTTCTGTATTGTCTAAGGTTGCAGAGAAAAATAATGTTTGGCGCAAACGATGGCTAGCAGCATCATCAATTTGTTTAAGTTGATCTGCAAAACCTAAATCCAACATACGATCTGCTTCATCAAGAATAAGTAACTCAAGCCCATCTAAGAACATATTTCTTTGATTTAGGTGATCTACTAAACGACCAGGTGTGGCTACAATAAATTGAGGATCTTTCTGTAGATCTTTAATTTGATCGTTAAAGTTTTCACCCCCAAGAATAAGGGCAGTCTTCAACTTACTGCTGGCCACTAATAGCCTTAATTGAGAAAATACCTGCTTTGCCAATTCGCGGGTTGGCACGAGAATCAGTACACGAGCATCTTTGTTAGACAAGGCTCTAACACGATAAACACGGTGTAACGCAGGTATTAGGTACGCCAGTGTTTTTCCTGAACCTGTTTTTGAAGATGCCAGTAAATCACGCCCAGCCATGGCTTCGGGAATCGCTTGGGCTTGGATTTGTGTCGCTGAGTCAAAGCCCCAGTGGCGAAGTGATTGTAGAATACGGGCATCAAAACCAAAATCAGAAAATTGCAAAGACAGAACCTCAATAAAAACCTAAATATGAATTGAGGCATTATATCCTAAGCCATTGTCAAAAGCCCTAATCCTCTAGCTTTCCTAAACTAAAATATTGCTCTTTGCTTTTCACACAAAGATGTAGCTCACCATCAATTTCAACTTCTTCTCCCAGCTCAACCAAATCATAAAAAATATTTCTATGAACCAAAGCTTTCATACCATAGCGTACAGAAATATAAGGGTGAGCTTCTCCCTGATAATCATCCATCCATAAGCTGATATCGTCTTCTCCAAGTACTAGGAGGTCTCCCACTGAGGTAATAAACTCTAATGACTCACCTTCATCACGTTTAACTACTTTCATATGAGTAATAAGAAATGGGGCATCTTCAACCTGAATTCTCACTTTCTCAACAGGTGTGACGAGAAAGTGCTCACCCTCTTCTTGCCACAAAATACGGCTAAACATTTTTACCATAGCAGGGCGTTTTATTGGACTACCTTCATGCCACCATTGTCCATTAGCCTTGATCAACATATCCATATCACCACATGCATCTGGCTTCCAAAGGTGCACAGGTGGCAAATTATCATTGCCATATTCGGCTAATTGCGAAACATCTAACATGCTCTACTCTTTTATAATTAATTAAATTACTCAGGCTAAATCAGAAAGGATTAGTCTCATTCACCTCAACTTCAATATTATTCAAACAGAATGGGATGATCTTGAATTCAATTCACTGATAAAATGGCCTTATTAAATAGTTTATCACCCTGTTTAGAAAAATTAACAACTAGATAGGGTCAAAAGGTGAGTTGAATGAATTCCAAGTTAAGCAGTAAATTTCAAGACCCTAATCGTGGCGTGTATTTAATCGGCACAACTCCGCCAAGATCTTCTGTCGAAGAAGACAAATTAGCTGAAATTTCTGCCAAGTTGCTACAGCGTATTAGCGAAGTCGAAGTTGATGGTTTAATTGTGTACGATATTCAAGATGAGAGTAGCAGAACAGACAAGCCGCGCCCTTTCCCTTTTATGTCAACTCAAGACCCAAGAGCTTGGTCTAAGCGCCTACGTGAAGGTTCAGACTTACCTGTTATCACTTATAAAAGCGTTTCAGCACGATCAGAACAAGAGTTTAACCAATGGTTAGACGACTCTTGGACTCAATACGGTATTAAAGACATCGTACTTGTTGGCTCACCTTCTTCGGATGGTGATATTAAACTTCCCCTAAGTCAGGCATACAAAACATTAGAAAAACATAATCATCCTTATCATCTTGGTGGTGTAACGATAGCAGAACGTCACGCTGTTAAAGGTGATGAGCATTTACGTATTTTCAATAAATCGGCTTCTGGCTGTGACTTTTTTATCTCTCAAGCGGTTTATAATGCACAGGCAACCATTGACCTAATCAGCCGTTATGCACGCACTTGTAAAGAAAGAGGTATTAAGCCTAAGCGTTTAATTTTAACTTTCACTCCATGTGGTAGTGCTAAAACCTTAGACTTTATGGAATGGTTAGGCATCTCTGTTCCAGAGGCAACCAAACATCGTATTTTGGATGCTAAAGACCCTCTTGCTGAGTCAGTTAAAGTGTGCAGAAATGCTCTTGAACAAATTATTGAAACTGCCTTGCCTTTAGGCATACCGCTTGGTTTAAACATAGAAAGTTTAACCAACCGTAAAGATGAAATTGATGCATCTATTCGCCTTTATAAATTACTCAAAGCAACACTAGACTTAAAGCTAGCAGAAAGATCATTAGAGGCTTAATCCTTTAAAAGATTATAGAGATTAATTACTTAATTCCTTTGTCTGCCTAAGGGCGGCTGCAGGTTATGCAGCCGCCCTTTTTCTTTCTTGCTCACCTCTCACCCCCTTCTAAAAATTCAACGACATAACCCTTTAACTCAACCAGTAAGAAAGGTTATTTCTTATATTTTTAAACTTACATTTGAAATGCATGTTATATATTCTTGCATCATTCAATGCCTGTTCAAACTTTAATCAGGCAAGCAAGCAAAGACTTAAAGTAGGATATTTTTATGCAATCACTCTTTTTTAGAATGCGTTTTATTCATTGGTTAGGTGCCATTGGTTTATTTATTAATGCTTTCTTCTTCACCCAAGAAACCTACTCGCAAGTACTACAATACGTCGTTGTGGTACTTTTGGTAATTCATGATATCGATGAGAAGTATTGGGGAGTAGATGCACTACATGGCATAACTCAATACATGAAAGCATTCGAGAAAAAAGATTTATCCCAAGCTTGTAGTGTTAATAGCCAATACAACAGTGAGATGGGAAAAATACTAAAAGTGATTGATTCATTTAGGCTGAATGTTAGAGACACCCTAACCGATATTCAAAAGCAGGCTCATACCTGTGATGATGTGGCGGATGAACTCGCCAACCGAAATCAAGACCTAGTCAATCGTATCCAAAGCCAAGACGAAAGTGTACAAACTCTCGCTGATAAATGTGAATTACTAGACCAACAATCTCTTTTGTTACAACACAGGGCGGAGCAGACTGAGCGAGAAGTACAAAACACTCAAAGAGGTTTAGAAGAGTCCACCAGCTCAATGTCTGAAATGGCTAACATAATTGATAATTACATTGAGAGCAGCAACCAATTAAGTAATAAATTTGAGTCCCTCTCTGAGCAAGCAAAATCCATAGGCAGTGTTGTTTCCGTAATAGATACTCTGGCCGACCAAACCAATTTATTGGCTTTGAATGCTGCAATTGAAGCCGCGAGAGCAGGCGAACATGGTCGTGGTTTTGCCGTGGTGGCAGATGAAGTTAGACAGCTTGCTCTCTCTACTCAAGACAGTCTGAATCAAATTAACTTAATTGTTCAAGCTATCAGTACAGCGGTGAAAGAGGCAGGGGAACAAATACAAAGACAGTCTTCAAACTTAACTGATTTGTCTCAAACCTCTATGAGTAGCCGAGAACAAATCGCTATTGCAAGCAAGCACTTAAATGGTATTTTAGCTATCATTGGTCAGCAAAACCAGCATAACGACGTTGACCTAATGCAAGTTCATAAGATGGTAACTGAGGTTTCTCAACATATTAACTTGCTTCAGAACCTATCTCATTCAAACAGCAAAGACTGTGAGCAGCTCCAATACCAAGGACATAGGCTTAATGAGATCAGTGCTGGGTTAGTCAGTAAGCTGAGTTCATTCACACTTTAACTAAGAGCTAATTCAATTAAATGAGACTAACTGCCTTCACAGATTTTGGTTTGAGAACTCTTATGTATCTCACCAGCATTCCAGCTGAGCAATTAAGCAGTGTGCCTGAGGTAGCCAAAGTTTATGATGCCTCTCAAAACCATTTTGTAAAGGTGATAGGCCAGCTAACTAAGCTAGGTTATGTACAATCCATCAGAGGTAAAAATGGTGGCATTCGATTAGCCAAAAAGGCAGAAGACATTAATATTGGCAAAGTAATTAGAGAGCTAGAGAATCACCTTGATGCGGTTAATTGCTCTAAACCAGCCTGCCAAATAGCCAGCTGTTGTGAGCTAAAACAAGCTCTGGCCTTAGCTATGGAAGCATTTCTCACCAAGATGGAAGAATATTCTCTAGCGGATATTGTTCAGAATAAGCCTGAGCTCATCCCCCTATGGCAGGCTGAACAAGATGAAGGCCTTAATTAGCCTTCTATCCTAGTTAATTAGCACGTTAGTCTTTAATTTAAATCTTCAAGTGCATTGTTTACTTTTTCAAGTACAGCCTCATAAGAGATATAAGACATAGCTTCTGGATCATGAACAGTAGAGGCCCAAGGAATGTCTGATATAGGTTTACCATACTCTTTCTCAGCTAGCATTTGATACACACTCACCACAGATGCTTGCCCATAATAAGGGCCAGTTCTTTCAGGGTTAGACAAGGCATACAAACCCACCATAGGCGTATTCACAACTGTAGCAATATGCGCAGGCCCAGTATCTGGACTAATAATAAGCTTGGCATCTCGAATCACAGCCGTTAACTCTTTAATACTTGTTTTACCAACTAGATTATCCAGCTCATAACCTTGAGCAATAGCATTCACAAATTCAATTTCCGTTTTGGTCGGTCCACCCGTTAAAACAACCTTCTCCCCTTTTGAGATAAGGTGTTCAATCAGTTTACGATAACCTTCTAACGTCCAGTTCTTAGTCACCTTAGAACCACAAGGGTTAATAATGATGTAATCATTCGGTAACTCAGTTTGGCGCTTTGGCACCTCTAATTGCCAACTGGGCTTTGCATGGGGAACATCGATTGCCTCTGCCATGCTCATCAAGGTATCCAGTACATGTCTGCCTCTTGGTTCAGGCGCTAAGGTATTCACAAACCAATGCTGTTTTTCACGGGAATGACTTTTAGCAAATCCAATGCGTGTTTTAGCTTTAAGCATGCGAGTCAACAAACTGGCCCTAGAGGACCACTGCATGTGTAACAAAACATCAAAAGATTCATTAATAAACTGCTTTCGAATAGCCAACATGCCTTTTAAACCAGACGATTTCTGATAAGTCACTATTTTGATATCAGGCATCATACTAACTAAGTCGGCTTCTAGCTTACCTGTTATCCAAGTAATCTCAGCATTTGGGTAGCGTTTTCGAATCGCAGTGACAACTGACATAGCATGACAGACATCACCTAATGCTGATAAACGCACTATGGCTATCTTGGCATTTTCAGATAATTTCATTTATTTTCGCTTCCCCATCCAAATTTTATCTAGCATTTAACTAAAAAACTTATTGTTTAACAAAGTCTTGCTGCGTTAAAAAGTGGCTTATTATAGAATAGCTATCGACAAAAGTGTGACTTCATCGAAACAGAGTAGAAAAGATGCCAATAGAGCAAACCAAACCGGGGCCCGATCGTTTATTTATCAGCAACCCTGATTTAGCCGTTAATGATGACTGGTTTTCAGTGGATTATTGGCAGTCTCAAGATGCAGTTAAAGGCACGGCGTCAGGCAGAGGAACCGTTTGGTTTTTAAATACGGCAAAAGGAAACTTTGTTCTAAGGCGCTATCGTCGCGGTGGCTTAATTGCAAAATTAACTCAGTTTAAGTTTTTCTTTAGCGGCTTCAAAAAAACTCGCCCTTATCAAGAGTTGGCCCTTTTAGAGTTTATGCTGGAATCTAACCTACCTGTCCCTGAGCCGATTGCAGGCCGTTGTCAGCGCTCTGGTCTACACTATCAAGCAGAAATCATTACCAAACTTATCCCAGACGCAGACGAACTCTTTTCATGCTTGATGGATAAGGAACAAGCTGCGGCCCTAGACTGGCCATTAATTGGCAAAACGATTAAACGCTTTCATGAAAAAGGCATAGACCATACTGATCTAAACTGTCACAACATTATGCTAGATAAAAGCGGTAAAGTTTGGCTTATCGACTTTGATAAATGCCAACAGCGAAGTGTCAACTCACAGTGGCAAGAAGCCAATTTACAAAGACTAAAGCGTTCGTTTGAAAAGGAAGCAGGAAAACATGCTAAGTTTCTTTTCGAACCGACACACTGGCAATTATTATTAGAAGGCTATCATGGCTAAAAAGAACTCAAAAAAGTCAGTTCCATTCACTCAATTACTTTCACCTAAACATTGGCCTACATGGATTTTCATGGGCTTAGCTTGGCTTCTTGGCCACCTTCCTTTTGGTGCCCAGAAAAAGTTAGGTCATTTACTCGGAAAATTCTTATTCTTGGTTGCTAAGCGACGTCGCCATATTTGCATGACGAATCTAACCATTTGTTATCCTGAAATGCCTCAAGATGAAAAGCTTGCCTTAAGCAAACAGCACTTTCAGAGTATGGGCTTTGGTTTTCTTGAAACCTTTAGTAGCTGGTTCCATAAAACAGATGAACTGAAAGTTGAAGCTGAATTTGAAGGACAAGAGGTTTTAGATGCTGCCCTATCAGAAGGTAAGGGTTGTGTCTTTATTAGCGGACATTTCTCTTCACTGGATATTTGCGGAAACTTGATGTCTCGCTATGCTGTCGTCCACCCTATCTATAAGCAACAAAACAATGCTGTTTTTAACTTTATCATGGAAAGACAAAGATCACGCATTTTCGAGAAAACAATAGAACGTAGCAATATGCGAGAAGTACTTAGATCCTTAAAAGCCAATAAAATCATCTGGTATGCAGTTGATCAGGACTATGGACGTAAACATTCAGTCTTCGCTCCATTCTTTAACAGAGAAAGCGCGACTATCGCTCACATTGGACGCATTTGTAGCATGACCAAAGCACCGGTTCTTTTATACGATTATGGAAGAACAGAAACAGGCTATAAAATGAGAGTAGAAAGAATCGATACTTTGCCAACGGGTGATGATGTTGATAATGCTCGTATTATGAATCAACAAATGGAAGCTGTGATTGCACCTAAAAAAGAACAATATTATTGGACTCATAGACGCTTTAAAACTCAAAAAGATCCTGAGGCTAAATCACCTTATTAGATTTCTCTAAAAAACAATTTGGTAAGAATGCTAGACATAAAAAAAGCCCATATGGGCTTTTTTTATGTCTAGGCAAAAATAGAACTAATTTATAGTTCGCTTTCTTCTAGACTGGTGTTAAGTTCGTATGAGTCTTCACCAAGATCATCATTAACCAAAAGTAGTGCTTCTTCGTATGCGCCACCAAACTCAATACGAGTAATATCATACAAATCGTATTCATACGTTTCATCGAACCAGCGAGCATCAGAACCAATCTCTTCTAATTCAAAACTCACTTCGTCAGCTTTGACAACGCGACCAATCTCACAACTGTCACTTTCAAGCTCTTCACGATGTAATGTCACTAGACCAAAGTCTTCACTGATATCAAGTAATATCTGGCTAAGGTCACCTAGCTCAATTTCAGGGTTTTGTGCTTCTTCTTCACGAAGCTCTAACACCTTTTTCTGGAAATCATTAAAAGGCGCTGGATGCACAAAGTCGCTAATATCTTCTAAAAATAAAATTTGATAACCATTTAAACGGATGCTGTCATCTACCAGTTGTAGAAGCACCATTTCTTCATTGGCATCAATAATGAATCCATCACTCCAGTTATCCGGACCATCAAGTTCTTCTCGAAAAATCCGTACTAGGTTATTTCGAGTTTGTGCCTTTTCTAGTTCGATAAGCATGTTGAATCCCTAAAACGTAAAATAGAAAGATGTGGCTAAGATTCAAATCTTAACCACTTAGTCTAAGTGTAAACTTAGCTAGGATCATGAACAATATTAATTACATACAATTTGCATGACAAAAATATTTAATACAGTAAGTTATGCCAATCTTCTAACAAACCCACCATATCTTCCAAACCACATTCAGACTTAATACCTTCATCTGAAGCTTGATAAAAATCACTCTGAGTATCAAACATGGCACTAATCTCTTCGCCAACATCACTCATATCAACTTGGCGATTTACGCTCACACCTTCTGCACCTATGCTGACAATATAGACACCTTGCTGGGTAATCTGTGTTTCTGTATCTGCGTCAACCAAGTGGATACTTTGCAATACTTTTTGGATATCTTCTCTTTCTTTTAACTCTTCACTTACCCAATCTGCTATCGCTGAAAACTCATATTCAGTCGCTATACGGTAGGTTTGCTCTGTATCATCAAATGCTATTTCATAGTCCATAACCTAACCTCTTACACCTTGCTTTACGCTTATTCTATTCAACTTCATTGCTATTTTTAATTCACTAAAAAGGATTATTTTTTCAAACTTTCCGGAGGAATATCCTGTGTTCTTTCTGTACGGTTTTGGCTTTGTTGCCTTTGCGGAACTGCAGCTGCCAACCTAGCTTGACGCTTGGCTTCTTTCTCCGCTTTAACTATCTCAACCTGACGCTCTTCTTCTAAGATCATCTCTGGTGTTTCCATCACGTAGGTTCCTATGGCACCACTGCGTACATCATGCAAAAAGACTTCAGCAGCTTTATGCATATCAATCACACCGCCCGCTCTTAATGCACCACGTTTCGAACCTATAATACCAAGCACCTCATCCGCCGTACCTAGCCCAGTTTTAAACTTATATCGACTAATAATATAATCAGGGTAATGCTCAATAAAAAATTCAAGCCCTACCAAGGCAACATCTTGATAATCAATAGCCGTATCACGAACTGCACCTGTGACAGCCAAACGATAGCTGGCTTTAGGATTTTCAATCTTTGGCCATAAAATACCAGGCGTATCTAGCAAGACAAAACCTGGAGTAACTTTTAACTTTTGCTGAGATTTAGTAACAGCAGGCTCATCCCCAACCTTAGCGACACGCCTACCTAGTAAAGCGTTCATCAGACTAGACTTACCCACATTAGGAATACCTGCAATCATGGCGCGAATCGGCTTTTCTGCTGTGCCCCTGTGAGGCACAAGCTTAGCTACCCAGTTTTTAACATTCGCAAGATCTTGCTTATCTAAGGTTGAAAAAGGTTTTGCTGTGATTGATTCTTGCTCTTGCCAATGATCCAGCCAAGTGCTGATACGATCTTTATCTGCTAAGTCTTTTTTATTCAAAAGACGCAATACTGGCACATCACCTCTGAGCTGGCTTAACATAGGATTCTGGCTTGAATCTGGAATTCTTGCATCGAGCACTTCGATAACAATATCCACCTGCGTCATGACATCTTCAATTTCACGACGGGCTTTATTCATATGCCCTGGGAACCACTGGACGCTCACTAAACTCACCTTTTATCTTCTAAACATATAAGGCGCAGGATTCTAACACACTAACCGCTCGAAGTAAGCCGCTAACACTTGTCATTAGGCCTTCTAGGTAATTTCATTCAGCAGCAAAACCACATGATACTCATCAATAAATACGGCTCAAATTGGCTTAAAACGACATTAAGATAAAGACTATCGACTCAAAGTCATTAGCTATGATGTAAATCAAAGCAGTAATTTAACCTAAGTTTATACTCGCTTTACTCAGATCAGCAGGTGCATCCCTGAACAAGAGGCCTTGTTGGTCTGAGCGTTCTCTCGATCAGACATAATGTCAAAGGTATGTCTTTCTAGCTAATCAGTAAGGGTTACTGGTTAGCTTTTTTTATGCCATTAGTTCGGGCAACTTCCTTTTTAACATCAGATATCACCTTTGGATAAATGCCATCAAATAAGGTTTCACTCTGCTCTAGAAGATAAGGAAGCGCCTGATAAAAAGGTAATAAATGCTCGCCATAACGCCAAGGGCGGATAATGGACATCAAGGCTCTTTCAATACCTTTTAAAGTCCCTAAACTCTGCAACCAACGATTCTCATTAAGTGATAAAACAAGTCTTTGGAACTCAGGCTTAGCCTGATCTTTATGCACTAATAGGTCAGGAATAAACTCATCATAAAACTGATGCAATGGGGCATCATTATATTCTGCCCATTTATTCACCAACCAATAGTCCATTAATAAATCTTGCACTATGCCAGCAAAACGTCTTCTGCCGATCTTTTGTTCTGCCCTAAATTCAATACTTAAAGGGTGGCTATCAAATGTCTTATCAACAAACTGGTGAAGTTTAATGCCATCTTGAACTGCTTCAGGTAAAAGCTGAATTTGGTTAGCATGACAGAAGTCTGCCATTAAACTGCCCGAATAGGAGGTGTTAGATAATTTTGCTAGATGTAGGTGTGCCAGATAGTTCATAAATAACCTATTTGTCGCAAAAAAACTGTAAATTTAAAGTGATTAATACGACATAAAAAAACGCGTATAACGGCCTGAGTGGCTCTCAAGAAAAAACATGATGTAAGACTTTATGCGCTTTTCTCGGCTTAAAGTCACGGTTTATTACCTTGTTTTACATAGGAAACTGCTCAAAGCTTGGCAAGTCTTTCGAAAAACGATATTGTTATTCATCTAACATATAAGGTGTCGGGGCAGGCAAAACCTTATATTTAGCGACTTGGTTTAAATGGATTTTTACAACCAAATATAAAAATTAGAATAATAACCTTGATATAACATTCAGTTACACTATGTATTTCGTGATTTATTCCACACTTTAAATAATAAAAGCCTTAGCGACTTCTGCTTAGATAGGCTAATCCCCTGCCTTTGGTCATTTAAAATTTAAGGATAAGAAATGAAGGTTGTGGCACGCTTCATCACTCTTTTGAGTTTATTAATTTGTTCAGCTAGTTATGCGGCAACACTTCATATGGCTACGGACGCTGATCCGTCTTCATTAGATCCTCATGAGCAACTTTCTCAAGGCACATTACAACTATCTCACTTAGCCTTCGATCCTCTACTTCGCTGGAGACAAGATCATACCTTCGAGCCACGCCTTGCCACCAGCTGGAAGAGTATCGATAAACTAACGACACGCTTCGAACTTCGTAGAGAGGTTTACTTCCACTCTGGTAATGAATTTGACGCTGATGATGTTATTTATACGGTAAAGCGCCTTAAATCATCGGTAGAGTTTCGGGCATTATTCGACAATATCAAACACATCGAAAAACGAAACAGTCATAGCATTGATATTATTACCCATAAGCAAACCCCTTTATTGCTTAACTTGATGGCCTACCTTTTCCCTATGGATAAAGATTTTTATCAAGGCCGTGATGACATAGTTAAATTCGGTAATAGTTTCGCCTCCCGCAACTTATCGGGCACCGGCCCTTTTATTATTACCAGTCGAGAGCCTGGTACTCGTATTGAATTTGTTCGTAATGCCAATTACTGGGACACAAAAAGTAAAGGCAATGTTGATCGCATTGAATTCTCGACCATCAAGTCTGATGCAACAAGGCTTGCAGCTCTTCTTTCTGGCGATGTTGACTTTATCTTTCCTATCTCACCTTTAGATATGCCAAGAGTTAAGCGCAGTCGCAATATTCAATTAGTGACGTTACCAAGTACTCGAATTTTGTTCCTACAGCTTAACCAAAACCGCCGAGAAGAGCTTAAAAACACTAAAGTTCGCCAAGCGATTAACCTTGCCATCAACCAAGAAATCATTGTTGATAAAATACTAAAAGGCTTTGGAACAGCAGCAGCACAACTGAGTGCTGATGACTTCTTAGGCCATCTAGATTCACTGACTCCACGTTTTGAACTAGATAAAGCACGCCAGTTAATGCGTGAAGCAGGCTATGAAGAAGGCTTTAAAATCAGCATGATGGCGCCGAATAATCGCTATATTCATGATGAGAAAATAGCGCAAGCAATCACAGCAATGCTGGCGAAGATTAAAATCAGAGTGGATCTAAAAACCTTACCTAAAGCTCAATATTTTCAGGAGTTTGATAAGCGTTCAGCCGACATTATGATGCTAGGTTGGCAGTCTGACACCCTAGATTCTAATAATATTTTTGAATTTATCATTGCCTGCCCAGACGCAAAAACGGGGTATGGTGTCTACAATGCAAACGGCTATTGTAACCCTAACCTAGATAATCGTATTAAGTCTGCCAATCGTGAATTAAACCCTGAAAAGCGTATTCGCTTATTACAGCAAATCGAATCAACCATAGCGCAAGATGCTGTGATTGTTCCAATTGCATGGGAACACCTTGCTTGGGGTGCTAAGCAAAACGTTAATATTAAAGACGTGATTAATTCTCAAGATTGGCCTTATTTAGGTGACCTTGTCATAGACTAAGTCGTTAGCCTCTTCTATTAATAAACCACAGATTCCAAAAAGAACGATTATTAGATGTTAATATTTTTATTACGAAGATTGTTACAAGCCTGTGTGGTGATGACAGTTATCAGCATTATCAGCTTTGTCATTCAAGACAGCCTTGGCGACCCAGTTCGACAAATGGTTGGGCAAAGCGTCTCTCCTGCTGAGATAGAGCAAATACGCCAAGAGCAAGGTTTTAATGACACCAAGTTTGAACAATACACACGCTATGCAAAAAACGTCTTACAAGGAGACTTTGGCACCTCTTATTTTTATAAGGAGCCCGCATTAGATGTCATTTTGAAAAAGCTGCCTGCGACTTTTGAACTCGCTTTTTCCGCAATTATCATCATTATTATGGTCTCTATTCCATGTGGTATTTTTGCTGCCATTCGGCCTAAAAACATACTCGCCAGATTTTTAATGTTCTCCAGTACCATTGGCTTGTCTGTTCCGATTTTTATTGTCGGTATCTTTTTACTTTATACCTTTTCTATTGAATTACAGTGGACACCTAGTTTTGGCCGAGGCGATACCGTCTTAGTCTTTGGTATTTGGGAGACAGGCTTTCTAACCTTAGATGGACTTAGTCATTTGATCTTACCAAGCTTCTCTTTAGCCATTGCTCTGCTGCCTATGTTTGTCAGGCTGATTCGCTCTGAGATGTTAGAAGTGCTGCACTCAGAATATGTAAAGTATGCTTGGGCAAAAGGCTTGTCACCTGCACGTATCTACTTTGTGCACGCCTTTAAAAACACCATGTTGCCAATTATAACCATTGGTGGCATTCAAGTAGGCACTTTGGTTGCTTATACCATTTTGACCGAAACCATTTTCCAATGGCCTGGCATGGGGAGCTTATTTCTGGATGCCGTAAACCGAGTAGATAGTCCGCTTATTTCCGCTTACCTTATTGTAGTAGGCGCTATTTTCGTTATTTCAAACACCCTAGTTGATTTAATCTACGGCTATATCAACCCTACTGTTAAACTGGCGAGTCATGGCCTATGAAGTATTCAGTTAAAGAGTTGTCTCTTCTACCCATTAGTAAACAAAGATGGAAACATATTTGGAATGGCTTTCTAAGTGATAAACTTGCCGTTCTATCTTTGGTTATCTTTATTTTCTATTGTGTGGTTGCACTAGCGGCTCCACTCATCGCACCGTTTGATCCTTATGATCCTCAATTTATGGATCTTGAGAATTCAGAAATTGCCCCCTATTGGATAAGTGGTGATGAACGCTTTCTATTAGGCACAGACGCCCAAGGTAGAGACCTACTCTCCACCATTTTATATGGCACACGCCTATCTTTAAGCATAGGTTTATTAGCCGTTATTATTCAGGCAGGATTAGGCATTTTTATTGGTTTAACTGCAGGTTACGCTGGCGGCAGACTCGATAACTTTTTCATGCGTTGTGCGGATATTCAACTGTCTTTCTCCACCATGATGATTGCGATCGTTTTTCTCGCTATATTTCAGACCTTGTTTGGCAGTGACTATTACCAACAACTTGCCATGATAATGCTCATACTTGTTATTGGTTTGGCTGAATGGCCTCTTTTTGCAAGAACTATACGTGCCTCCGTATTGGCGGAAAAGCAAAAAGAATATGTAGATGCTGCAAGAATTATGGGCATTGGCCCTATGCGTATTATGTTCAAACATATCTTGCCAAATACCATGTCTCCTTTATTAGTTATTTTTACGATTCAAATTGCTAACGCGATTGTGGCTGAGGCTGCCTTATCCTTTTTAGGCTTAGGCATGCCTGTTTCTGAGCCTTCTTTAGGCTCATTAATTTCCATTGGCTTTAGCTACGTATTTTCTGGCGCTTGGTGGATATGCATCATTCCTAGCGCAACCTTGATCCTTCTTATCTTAGTCATGAACCTATTAGGGGATTGGTTAAGAGACCACTTAAATCCAAAGATTTACAAAGACTAATTATGACCTTATTAGACGTAAGAAATTTAAATGTCTGCTTTGGTTTAAAGTCAGGCGTTATGCAAGCTCTTTATGATGTGAGCTTTAGCTTAGAAAGAGGCGAAAGAGTTGCTCTTGTGGGTGAGTCTGGTGCGGGAAAATCCATTCTAGGTTTCTCGATTGTGAACCTTATCAGCAAACCTGGTTTTATTGAGTCGGGCTCAATTAAGCTAGATGGTAAAGAATTAACACAATTGTCTCATCGTCAATTGAGACATGTACGTGGCAAGCGTATTGCCATGATATTCCAAGACCCCATGATGACGCTTAATCCTGTTATCAGTGTTGGCGTGCAAATGGTTGAAGCGATTCGCAGCCATACGACCATGAGTAAAAAAGATGCGAAGAAGATAGCCATAGATAGACTTGCTCAGGTACAAATTCCATCACCAGAACTCAGGTTTGATCAGTTTCCTCATGAGCTTTCTGGAGGTATGAGACAAAGGGTTATTATCGCGATTGCCATGATACTCAACCCTGACATCATTATTGCCGATGAGCCAACAACAGCCTTAGATGTGACCATTCAAGCTGAGATTCTTGAACTACTAAAACACATGTGCGAAGTCTGTAATGTCGCCCTAATATTGATCACCCATGACTTAGGCGTAGTCTCTCGTGTGGCAGAACGTACCATGGTTATGTATGCAGGTCGTATTGTAGAAGAAGGCCCGACCCTAGAAATAATCAATGATCCACAGCATCCTTATACTCAAGGCTTATTAAGTGCTTTACCGCAAATGGCACTGCCAGGGCAAAGGCTTAACCAAATTACCGGCAGTATGCCCTCTCTCATGAATCGCCCTAGTGGTTGTGCTTTTCATCCTAGATGCAAATACGCGACAGAGAAATGCAGTGTAGAACAGCCAGGGTATATTTATTCAGGCATTTCAACCGTAGCCTGTTACATGGTTGAGGATATGTTAAGTGAATTTTCGGAGTACGACGAAGTATGAAACAATCGCCGTTAATTCAGTTAAGTGGAGTAGAAAAGCGCTTTGATATTGAGCAAAGTTGGCTTAACGAAATCCGCTTTAATAAAGGCAAGGTTAGCCGTAAAAAAGAACAAGTACATGCACTAAATGGCGTAAACCTCACCATTCAAAAAGGTGAATCCTTATGCGTTGTTGGCGAAACTGGCTGTGGTAAATCTACCTTAGCACGGGTCATTATGGGCCTTAACTCGCTAAGTGCTGGACAAATTCATTATCAAGATCAGCGCATTGATAATCTTAATGAACGCCAACGAATGCTATTTAGACGTAGCATGCAGATGATTTTCCAAAATCCATATGCTTCATTAAATCCAAGAATGACAATCTACCAAACATTATCTGAGCCAGTGTCTTTCCATAACCCGCAACTCTCTCAAGACGATGTGGATTATAAAGTGGCAAAGCTGATGGAATCTGTCGATCTAAGCCCTGACTTGAGTGATTACTACCCTCATGAATTTTCAGGCGGTCAAAGACAGCGTATAAGTATTGCTCGCGCTTTATCTGTAGACCCTGATTTTATTGTGGCTGACGAACCACTAGCAGCACTCGATGTGTCTGTGCAAGCACAGGTTCTCAACCTGATGATGGATAAACAAGAAGAACGAGGCTTAACCTATCTTTTCATAACCCATGACCTTACCGTGGTAGAGCACTTTTCCAACCGTGTTGCGGTTATGTACTTGGGTAAAGTATGCGAACTCGCAGACACCAAAACCCTATTTAAGAGCCCTAAACACCCTTATACTCAAGCACTGTTATCTGCGATACCTAGACTAGATGACAACTCTATCCAACCTATTCGTCTAGTTGGTGAGGTGCCCACCCCTTTTAACAAACCACAAGGTTGTGTGTTTCAAGCAAGGTGTGCACATGTAAATGAGCGCTGCAAACACGAAGAACCTAAAATGGTACTGCATGATGACTTAAGCTCTGTTGCTTGTCATGCCATGGAAGAGGGACGAATTTAATGACTAAATTTTCTCTCTTTTGTTTAACAATTTTAAATGAAAATAATAATGATAAAGACACACTATCTTTGGAGGCCTCATTATGGAAATAAGGTGGCTTGAAGATTTTATTGCATTAGCAAGAACGAGACATTTCTCCCGTGCGGCAGACGAACAACATGTGACTCAACCTACATTTAGCCGACGCATAAAACTACTTGAAGATGAGATGAAGGTAACTCTCATTGATAGAAATACCCTGCCTTTGTCTTTAACGCCAGCTGGGGATGTCTTTCTACAAAGTGCCGAACTCATCACCCGACAATTAAGAGATGCGAAAGAGCGTTGCCAAGAGATCCGTAAGCAAGAAGAGTCACAGGTTAGTTTTGTTACGACTCAAACCTTGTTCTTAAGCTTTTATAAGGATTGGTTAGAGCCCTTTTGCCAAAGCATCAACCTAGATATGGACGTTAATATGAAGTCCAGTTCTTGGGCGGCGGCAGACTTCGTGAATGCTTTGGTTGAGAAGCAATGTGACCTAATGCTTTGTTTCTGGCATCCTGCCATCAACTTTGTTCGTGGCCTAGATGAAGAAAACTATGAATACCTTGTGATTGCCCAAGAAACCCTAGTGCCTTATAGCGCAACAGACGAAGACGGTCAGGCAAAATACAGCTTACCTGGCTCAAGGCGTAAACCACTTCCTGTTATTAGCTATACAGAAAGTACTTTTTTACAGCCTGTTATCCAACATCATTTGCAGCGTCAGCGTGAGGTTGCTCAACTACAAACCTTGAGTGAAAACCTACACTCAGTCAGTGTAAAGGCCATGGTTAAGGAAGGTTTTGGTTTAGGTTGGTTACCAGAGCGTCTTATGTCGGATAACCTAGAATATGGCAAGGTAGTACAAGCGGGTGAAAAGCAATGGCATATTCCATTAGAAATCAGATTATATAAATCACGTTTTAATCAGAACCCGAATCTCATCGCCTTCTGGCAACAACTGGTTAATGAGCTAAAAACCTCTCCCATCCGTTAACAAAAAAAGGTGCTAAATAGCACCTTTTTTCTTTAGAAACTCTGTTATTCACTAGCCATCTTCAGCTAATAATGACTGTTTAATTTTTTCATCATTAATCGCTAAATGATCGGCATGGAATGCTTCCCCAAATAAGAAACCTTGGCCTATCGTACAACCTAGCTCACGCAGCCTGTCTAATTGCTTATGACTGGTAATGCCCTCTGCGACTACCTGTAAGTTTAATGTTTGGCTCATCTTAATAATGGCTGCTGTGATCGCTGCGTGGTTCACATCTTCAATCATATCGCGAATGAAGACCTGATCAATTTTAATACAATTGAAAGGTAAGTCTTTTAGGTAGCTCAAGCTAGAGTAGCCTGTTCCAAAATCGTCTATGGTGATCTTTACACCTAAACGGCTCACCTGCTGTAATAGCTTAGAGCAACGTTCTGAGTCTTCAATTAACATAGACTCGGTGACTTCTAACTCAACTTGATCAGGAGAGATATCATAGCTATTCAAGTTTTGTAGCAAGATGGAGAAAAAGTCATCTCGTTTTAGTTGAGCAGCGGAACAATTCATCGCAATAGGAGGAACGGTTAAGCCTTGAGACTGCCAAGCAGCTATTTGTCGACATGATTGCTCTATTACCCACTCACCAAGAGGCAGAATAATGCCAGACTGTTCAGCGATCGGAATAAATTCCATCGGTGAAACTGGGCCTAACTCTTCATCATTCCAACGTAACAAAGCTTCTAACCCCACACATTCAAGTGTGTCTAAATTTACCTTAGGCTGAAAATAAAGTCTTAGTTGGCTATTCTGCATAGCTAAACGTAAACGGGTTTCTATCTTCACATTACGAGCTAAACGAGCCCCGATATCACCATCATAAAAATGGTAAGTAGAACGCCCCAGAGCTTTAGCCTTGTACATCGCCATATCGGCATTTTTCACCAAGGTCATAGCATCGTCGCCAAAGTTTGGATATAGAGCAACACCAATACTACAACCTATCGTTAGAGTACGATTATCAATTAAATAACTGTGACTAACTTGGGTAATCACTTCATGGCAAAGAATTTTTAAATCATCATGGCTCATCTTGCCATTAAGTTCTATGAAGGCTAAAAACTCATCACCACCTAGACGGCCTAGTACAGCATCAGAAGGCCAAACCGACGTTAACCTTTGGGCAACTTTATTAAGTAACTTGTCACCCACTTCATGACCAAAAGCTTCGTTCACTGTTTTAAAGTGATCTAAATCCATAAAGATAACAGCAAGATCACCTTGCTTTTGTTTGCTCTTTAAAATGGCTTTATCTAGCTTTTCATGAATAAAATATCGGGAATATAGGTTCGTTAAATCATCGATTTCTAACTGATGATTTACCCGTTTCATCATGCCTAAAAACGACGAATTTAAACTGCGAATATAAATACTTAAAAACACCGCCAAAATAAGTAATGCGACAACAGGTAATAGAATAGAACCCCAGTCATATAAGGCAATACTGGTATCTAGGTAGCTACTCTCCAGTAGCCAAATCCTACCTCCGTAGATAATTTGTGTTTGATCAAATTCTCGCTTTGACCACTCAGGAATATCGGCAGAATGGGAACGGTAAAAGTAGTTTTTAGCCTCAATTGAATCAGTAATATCTGATAAGCGAAATAACAAATCATGATCAAACTTGAGGCTAATCGCCTGTAGCATAGAACTCATATCGAAGGAGACAGCAACGACTCCTAACCAATTTTCTTTATTACTACTTCTATTTGCCTCATCTTTATAAACATTTTTACTTAGCACATAAAGGCTAGAAGATTGGCTTGGTTTAACGATAAAATTATCATTAGCGGTTTTTGGTTTGATCAGTTTTGCTTGTCGTGTATTCCAGTCTTGGGTTCCCTCATAAAGAAAGAAAACCCCTTTTTCTAAAGTATCTACGCCAATAAAGCGCTTATCAGGAAAGGCGTAAGTAATCGGCAAGTAAAGCGGGCGCTCGCCTTCAGGCAAAATTCGAAATGGGCCATTGGACCTTTGAGTTCGATCGGCAATAAAATTTTGCTTTTGTGTCGCTAATACAGACTCAGCATAAAAGCTGTTATAGACAGGGATTCTTTTGTGGTTGATCAAGGTTTGGCTAAAAGTATCAAACTCTAGAGCCGAGACGAACTGACTAGAATGAAATAAGGCAGCTAAACCCGCAACCTCTAATTCATAACCATTCAAAGCATTGATAATAGATTCATTAAGTTGCTGACCAGCTTGTTCCTGGTTAGCTGCAATACGATTATTGTCTTCACGCAGTAGACTAAATAAAACAATAAGAGCGCAAAGGGATACAAATAAAAAAACGACAAGATGAGCTTGCTTTAGATATCGCCCTTTCAACAAAATTTAGCACCTTAATTAAAAATTGAATGTCTCAAATAACACATTAAGCCAGCTTCAAGAATCTATCCACTATTAAATAGCGAATCTTTAGCTAGATAATTAAAATATCACACCACTCATTTAGCAGTATCTGATATCATTTTGGCCAAATATCCCTTCATTTATTAAATTTCAGGTAATTTGTGGCTAACTTCTCCCATAACTTAGATATACAACTTCCAACAAAACTCACATCTCTATTATCAGATTTAGGTTTTGAAAGCTTCACGCCCATCCAAGCAGAGACTTTGCCGAGTATTCTATCAGATAATGACATTCTAGCGCAGGCTCAAACAGGTAGTGGTAAAACTTTAGCTTTCGCAATTGGTATGTTGCTAAAGCTTAATCCTCGTTATTTTGGGGTACAAGGCTTAGTCATGTGCCCAACAAGGGAGTTAGCAGATCAAGTTTGTAAGGAAATACGCAAAACAGCCCGCTTTCTAGAAAATATTAAAGTGCTAAGTTTGTGTGGCGGTATGCCATTTGGACCACAAATAGGCTCTCTAGAACATGGCGCTCACATTGTAGTAGGTACTCCGGGTCGTCTATTAGAGCACGTACGCAAAGGCACTTTAAGATTAGACAGTCTTAACACCTTGGTTCTAGATGAAGCAGACCGTATGTTAGATATGGGGTTTGTCGACAGCATTCGTACTTTAGTCGAAAGCACACCTAAGAAACGTCAGACTCTAATGTTCTCAGCAACCTACCCTGAAACTATTGGCGAAATTAGCGCAGAGTTCCAACGCAACCCAAAAACCATCAAGGTTGAAGCAACTCAAGAATCAAAACCTGATATTAAGCAGTTCTTTGTAAAGAGTAATAAGGATGATAAACCTTATGCGCTTATGAGTGCTGTACGTTACCAGAATCCAGAACAAGCAATTGTTTTTTGTAATACCAAGCTTGAATGTCAAACAATTGCAGATTTCTTAGTCGATCATAAGATCAGCGCTAAGGCGATTCACGGCGACCTAGAGCAAAGAGACAGAGATCAGGTCTTAGTGCAATTTAGTAATGCTAGCTGTCGTATTCTAGTCGCAACCGATGTGGCTGCCCGTGGTATTGATGTAAAAGAAGTTGATACTGTCATTAACTATGACACAACACGCGACATCGATGTTCATACCCACAGAATTGGCCGTACTGGGCGTGCAGGCAATAAAGGGGTTGCAATTAACCTAGTAACAGATAAAGACTCATATAAAGTGAAAGACATAGAAGAAAGGTTTGAAATTCAAGCTGACTATTTAGATCTTGACCCTAAGTATGATGCTGAATTCCGTCTAATACCTAGCATGACAACGATTTGTTTTGATGCTGGTCGTAAAGACAAGTTAAGACCTGGCGATATTGTTGGCGCATTAACAGCAGGTGTAGGCCTTGCTAAGGACGAAGTCGGAAAAATCAATGTTTTCGATCGCCGAGCTTATGTTGCTATAGCAAATAAACAAGCTAAGTATGTGGTCAGCGAACTACAAACGAAGAAAATTAAAGGCCGTACGATTAAAGTACGCATCGTACGCTAATAGCAAAACAGGTCCGGTTAATACTATTAACTGGGCCTCTGTTTTATAAAGGATGATCTATGGCTGCATTTCACTTCTTGTTTAACTTGTATGCTCGCTGGCAAATCCCTCTCTTTTTGATTGGCTGGATTGGCATTAGCCTAGCAACTCTGCTTCCTGCAGAACAACTCCCTTCAGCACCAGGATCAGATAAGCTTCATCACGTTTTAGGTTTTGCGGCTTGGGCAATTATGCCTGCGGCGGGTGATTTTAGACGCTTCTCTTTCATTTGCCTCTTTATCGCCTTTTGGGGCGGGGTTATCGAAGTCATTCAACCCTATGTTAACCGCTATGGAGAGTGGGCAGATTTTGCTGGCGACCTTCTTGGCGTTACCATTGTCTTTCTTCTTGTACTTCTCATCAGAAAATACCCTCTCATTAAGCGCCCTCACCAAGCCTAATTGAGTTATCTAGGAAGGCTCACTTTTGCCTTCTTAGATACAAAACCTAACTTTAACCTTCGTTTTTTAAACAAAAACTGAATTACCATTCTTTTTTATAAGAAATTTATAAAAATTCATTTTTGACATATCTCAAGCAAAATCAAATAAATTCAAGATGATACCCCTGTCATGTCAGTCACCAAGTGAAAAATCACCAATTTTTTTCACATAAGGAAAAAAGAAAGTCTCAAAAATCTTTGACCGATCGGACAATGTTTAGCTAGAATGAAAATACATAATAACTAAAGTACGTCATAATTTATGAGTGATTCAACAGTCATGAATCCTCATAAAAAGGCACAGGAGGATACACCTTGATCCAGTTTTTACTTAATCAGGAATTGCGCAGCGAGCAGAATCTTGATCCAAACTTAACCGTATTGAATTATCTGCGTGAGCAGGTTTCCAAAACAGGCACTAAGGAAGGATGCGCATCGGGCGATTGTGGGGCATGCACAGTTGTCGTCGCAGAACTGGATGGTGATGCATTACGTTACCGCACACTTAATGCTTGCTTAACTTTCGTTTCAGCTCTACACGGCAAGCAACTGATCACGGTTGAAGACCTAAAACAAGACGACAAGCTTCACAGCACACAACAAGCAATGGCCGATTGCCATGGTTCTCAGTGTGGCTTTTGTACACCAGGTTTTGTCATGTCTATGTTTGCAATGCAGAAAAACACTGACGGCTATGATAAAGAAACAGCAAGTGAAGCCCTTGCTGGTAACCTATGTCGCTGTACTGGCTACCGCCCTATTTATGAAGCCGCTGAACAAGCTTGTAATACAAAGGAAGTGGATTTCTTTGATGCGACTGAAGTGTCTACCGTTGACCGTCTGAAACAAATTCCAGCCGGTGGCGCATCGCTTTCTGATGGTGAAAAAGTAAGCCTAGTGCCTACAACAACAGCTGAACTTGCTCAAATGTATCTAGAGCACCCAGATGCTAAGTTATTAGCTGGCGGTACAGACTTGGCTCTTGAAGTAACTCAGTTCCACCGTCCTATCGGTAAACTCATTTATGTCGGTAATGTAAAAGACATGCAAGAAGTATCGAGTACCGAAGATGAAATCATCCTAGGTGCGGCTGCATCCTTGTCTGATTGCTACACAGCACTTTCTGCTGAATACCCTGATTTTGGTGAACTACTACATCGTTTCGCTTCACTACAAATTCGTAACCAAGGCACACTTGGTGGCAACATAGGTAACGCTTCTCCAATTGGTGATACACCACCATTATTAATCGCGTTAAATGCAGATATTCAATTGCGTCAAGGAGACAAAACACGTCGCCTACCGATTGAAGAGTATTTCTTGGATTATAAGAAAACCGTTCAGCAATCTAGCGAATTTATTGAAAAAGTATTTGTGCCTAAAGCCAAGCTTAATCAGTTTAAAGCTTACAAATTATCTAAGCGTCTTGACGATGATATCTCTGCAGTTTGTGCAGCGATCAATATCACTGTAGAAAACAAAGTTGTAACTGATGCGCGTATTGCCTTTGGTGGCATGGCAGGTATCCCTAAGCGTGCTGACAATGCTGAAAAAGCCTTGATCGGCCAAGCTTATACAGAAGAGAACATTGAATTGGCTTGTACCGCACTGGCCACTGACTTCACCCCTCTCACCGATTTCAGAGCGTCTAAAGAGTACCGTACCTTGAGTGCGCAAAATCTACTTCGCAAATACTTCGTTGAAACCGAGTCTGCTCAATCTACTTACACGCAAACAAGGGTGACCGCTCATGTCTAGTCAATTCATTCAAACAAAAACACAAGCTGAACTAGAATCCATCTTTAAAAAAGACCTTAAAACAGGTGTTGGCCGTTCTATCAAACATGACAGTGCTGACAAGCAAGTAAGTGGTGAAGCGCTTTATATCGATGATAAATTAGAGTTTCCAAACCAATTACATGTTTATGCTCGTATGAGTGACCGTGCCCATGCAAAAATTCTTAGCATAGACACAAGCCCATGTTATGAGTTTGATGGCGTAGCCATTGCGATTACAGCAAAAGACGTTCCTGGTAACCTAGATATTGGTCCTGTTGTTTCTGGTGACCCTCTGCTTGCTGATGATCTTGTCGAATACTATGGCCAAGCAGTATTGGCGGTTGCCGCAAACGATCATGAAACAGCGCGTAAAGCCGCTATGGCAGCCATCATTGAATATGAAGATCTAGAGCCTGTTTTGTGTGTTGAAGAAGCTCTAGAGAAAAAACACTTTGTACTTGATAGCCACCAGCACGTTTTAGGTGACTCAAAAACAGCCCTAGCGAATGCAACGAACCGTATTCAAGGTAAGTTACATATTGGTGGTCAAGAGCACTTCTACCTAGAGACTCAAATTGCTTCTGTTATGCCGACTGAAGACGGTGGCATGATGGTATTCAGCTCTACTCAAAACCCAACAGAAGTACAAAAACTGGTTGCCAGTGTACTAGGCGTAGATATGCATAAAGTCGTTATCGACATGCGCCGCATGGGTGGTGGTTTTGGTGGTAAAGAAACGCAAGCAGCACTACCTGCTTGTATGTCCGCTGTTATTGCTCGCTTAACAAATCGTCCAACTAAAATGCGTGTGCCTCGTATGGAAGACATGATGATGACAGGTAAACGTCACCCATTCTTCGTTAAATACGATGTCGCATTTGACAATGACGGCATGATTGAAGGCATCGAAGTTGATCTAGCAGGTAACTGTGGTTATTCACCAGACCTTTCTGGCTCTATCGTTGACCGCGCTATGTTCCACATTGATAACGCTTACTTCCTTAAGAATGCCACAATCAATGGCCATCGTTGTAAAACGAATACCGCATCTAACACGGCTTACCGTGGTTTTGGTGGCCCTCAAGGTATGGTTCCGATTGAAGAAATTATGGATTCCATTGCCCGTAATCTAAATAAGGATCCATTAGATGTTCGTCGTACCAATTACTATGGTAAAGACGACCGTAATGAAACGGCTTATCACCAAACTGTTGAGCACAATATTCTTCCTGAAATTACAGAAGAGATCTTAGCAAGCAGTGATTATTATGAAAGACGTGAAGAGATTAAAGCCTTCAATGCCGAAAGTCGCATCCTGAAAAAAGGTCTGGCGATGACACCGGTTAAGTTCGGTATCTCATTCACAGCCACTTTCTTGAACCAAGCTGGTGCTCTAATCCATGTTTATACAGATGGCAGCATCCGTATTAACCATGGTGGTACAGAAATGGGCCAAGGCTTGAACACCAAAGTAAGACAAATTGTCTCTGAAGTGTTCCAAGTTGAAGCTGAGCGTATTGAAATTACAGCAACCAATACAGACAAGGTGCCAAACACCTCACCAACAGCCGCATCATCTGGTACAGATTTGAATGGTAAGGCAGCTCAAAATGCGGCACTGACTATCAAGCAACGTCTTGTAGAGTTTGCAGCTAAGCACTTTAATGTTGAAGAGTCTCAAGTTGAGTTCAACAACAGTCATGTGCGAGCGGGTGAAAACTACATGGCCTTTGAAGAAATCATTCAGTTGGCTTATTTCAACCAAGTATCTCTTTCTAGTACAGGTTTCTATAAGACTCCTAAAATCTACTATGATCGTGATAGCGCAAGTGGTCGTCCTTTCTACTACTATGCATACGGCCTCGCATGCTGTGAGGTACTAGTAGATACCTATACTGGTGAATACAAGTTCCTACGTACTGACTTGCTACAAGATGTGGGTGAATCATTAAACCCTGCGATCGATATTGGTCAAGTTGAAGGTGCTTTTGTACAAGGTATGGGTTGGTTAACCACAGAAGAGCTAGTTTGGAATGATAAAGGCCGTCTGATGACATCAGGACCTGCAAGCTACAAGGTACCTGCGATTGCTGATATGCCGATCGACTTCCGTACTAATCTAGTTGAAAGCCGCAAAAACCCAGAAGATACGGTTTATCACTCGAAAGCCGTTGGTGAACCACCATTTATGTTAGGTATTGCTGCTTGGTGTGCAATCAAAGATGCGATCGCATCCGTTGCAGATTACAAGTATCAACCAGAAGTTGACGCACCAGCAACACCTGAGCGTGTTCTGATGGGTATTCAAAAGCTTCGTGAAAAAGCGAAAGGGCTATAAGATTATGACGACTCAATTAAAAGCATGGCGTTCGGCCATTTTACACTCCATAGCTGACCCTGCAGAGGTGGGAATTGAAGCGTCGTATGAGTATTTTGAAGATGGTCTTTTGGTTACCGAGGGCGATAAAATTATCGCGCTTGGTAATGCAGAAACACTATTACCAGACTTCCCAAATGCGCAGCTTAGTGAACATAAAGACTCTTTAATTGTTCCTGGTTTCATTGATACTCATATTCATTACCCTCAAACGGGTATGATCGCCTCTTATGGTGAACAGTTACTGGATTGGCTAAATAACTACACTTTCCCAGCGGAAAACAAGTTTCAAGAAAAGAGCCATGCCCTGGAAGTAGCGGATGTATTCTTAAAAGAACTACTTCGCAACGGTACAACAACCGCCCTAGTATTTGGTACGGTTCATAAAGAGTCTGTTGATGCTTTCTTTGAAACGTCTGAGCAATACAACCTGCGCATGATCTGCGGTAAGGTAATGATGGACAGAAATGCGCCTGAGTACCTAACTGATACACCAGAATCAAGCTATGAGGACAGCAAAGAACTGATCGAAAAGTGGCATGAAAAAGGTCGTAACCATTATGCGGTTACCCCTAGATTTGCACCAACAAGTACCTCAGAACAACTTTATAAAGCGGGGCAGCTTTTAGAAGAATACGACAACCTCTACATGCACACTCATTTGTCTGAAAACAAAAACGAATGTGAATGGGTTCAGTCATTATTCCCAGATACAAAGAACTACCTAGATGTTTACGACAAACATAATTTATTAAGCGAGCGCTCTGTATTTGCTCATGGTATTCATTTATGCGATCACGAATATACTCGCTTATCTGAAACTGGTTCTGCCATAGCATTTTGCCCTACATCTAACCTTTTCTTAGGAAGTGGTTTCTTCAACTTAAGCAAGGCGGAAGAGTTCAACGTCAATATTGGTCTAGGTACTGATGTAGGCGCGGGGACAAGTTTCTCTATGCTTGAAACAATGAATGAAGCTTACAAAGTGATTCAAATGCAAGGCGAGAAACTAAGCCCATTTAAATCACTTTACTTATCAACACTTGGTGGTGCGAAAGCATTGAGGCTAGAAGATAAGGTAGGTACTTTAGAAGTAGGTACAGAAGCGGATTTCCTAGTTTTAGACTACAAAGGCACTCCTTTGCTAGATTACCGTTTAGCCCAATCTAAAACGCTAGCTGAAACCCTATTCGTATTAATGACAATTGGTGATGACAGAGCAATCTCTCACACTATTGTTGCTGGCGAATGCGTTCATAAACGTTAATTAAAGTTCACGACTTTTACACCAAGTTAACGCTAAGAACGAAAATAAAATAGTTAACTGAGCTCTACAGCTAACTATAAAAACGGTCAAACTTTCTCCGGTTTGACCGTTTTTTATCTTTCTCTTTATCTTTCTAAAAGCTAGCGAGTAGAAGAGGAAGGCTGACTAAGCAAAACACAAAACTCACTCCCTACCCCCAACTCTGATGAGACGCTAATACTGGCATTTAAACTATCCAGCATAACCTTAACCATAGCCAATCCAAGACCATAACCCGATTGTGAACGGCTATGATCCACTCGATACAAACGCTCAAATATCGCTTCTTGTTTGTCGGCTTCAATACCTATACCAGTATCTTTCACACTGATAAAACAATCATGGCCTTTCATACCCCAACACAATTGAATCTCATCACCTCTTTCACTGTACTTAATACTATTATCGACAAGGTTAACCAGTATTTGCGTTAAGCGTTTTGGATCTGTTTGACAAACAATATCAGGTACTTGATTAGCACTTAACCCAATCCCCTTTTCTTCTGCTATTTCTTCATACCAAGACATAACATTTAAACTTAGCTCTTTTAAGGAGACGCTATCTTTTACTATCTCATGCCGCCCGATTGCCTCATCGTTAATTTTCATCAGAGTCGTTAATAACCCCGTTGCTTGTGATGCCGATTCAGCGCAATCAGATAAAGCTGCAACCAGCCGTAAGACCTCATTTTTGTGATACACAGTTTCATCTGAAAGATCTGAGTGAGAAGAAGCTAAAGCTTTTTCCGTACTAAGCAATATCCTGGAAAGTGGTGTCCTTAAGTCATGTGCGATCGCGTCTAAAGTATGAGACATACTTAAGTTTGCCCCCTTTAAGCTGTACATAACTTGATTTACACCTTGGTTTAGCGCCTCCAACCCTTTACTCGCATGGTGACGTTGTTTCTCTTGTAATTTAGCCTCAACAGAAAGAGCTGACATATCTAAAAGCGCTTCTTGCTCTGATACACCTTGCCCTACTTTATGATTATCTAAGCCTTTGGCTAAAGCATGTAGAGGCTGTAAAGTGTCGCCAATCAAACGCCATACAATAAAGCTAATAAGAATTGATAGTAACGCTAGTATCAAACCGACAAACACCCACTTTTCAATTAAGGCTGAAAGCTTAGCGGGTACATTTAAAACCAACCAATACTCAACATCATTTACCTTTTGTTTGCCTTCCTCTAATGGCGCTTTCTCGGGGCTTAATTTAATCGATAAGTAAGGTTGAGCGAGCAAAAAGTCTAACCAGCTAGAATCAGTTAAAAGAAATGCGTCGAGAGAAATAGGTGTTTGATCAATAGCTACACCAGCAATAAAATCTTGGTTAACTTTACCTGTCTGCTTAATAACACTCATGGAATTATCGAGCAGCTTTTCCGGATAACTTAACAGGACATGCTCAAGTTTATCGCTGGACTCAAAAATCAAAAGCCTTTGATACTCACTCTTAAGACTTGTCATCATTTGCTTAGCTTGGAAGTCTTGTTGATAGATTAGTAGTGCCGTCACTATTAATTGAATAGCAACAAAGCAAAGCATCAAGGTGAGAACAAAACGGGAAAATAACTGCCCTTGGGCAAGACGAGTCGTTGTTTCAATACCACCTTGGCTTACACTCTCACCTCTAGTCTGTTTTAAGGACATAACCCACTCCTCTGATGGTATGAATCAAAGAAGAGTCAAAATCTTTGTCTAACTGAGCTCTGAGCCTACAAACTAGCACATCTACCACATTTGTTTGAGGGTCAAACTGATAGCCCCATATGCTTTCTAAAATCACAGTTTTAGAAAATACTCGCTCAGGTTGCTGTAAAAATAACTGCATCAAAGCAAACTCTCTTTGCTTGAGTACAATTTCCTTATCATCTCGATATAATTTACGACTCAAAAGATCTAGCTTAAGCCCTTGGTAAACAAGTTGATTAGTCACTTGTCCTTTTTTTTGTCGTGTAAATAAGATGTGGCAGCGTGCTGCTAATTCGGCAAAAGCAAAAGGTTTGATTAGATAGTCATCCGCACCAGACTCTAAACCTTTTACTCTCTCTTCAACTGTGTGTTTTGCGCTGAGAATGATAATAGGAATGTCATGACCTTCTCCTCTTAAGTGCAACAACACTTTCTCACCACTCCAAGTTGGCAACATTAAATCTAAAATGAGCAAATCATATTCTTCACTATTTGCTAACTGGTAACCTTCATAACCGTCAGCACAAACAGTGACTTGGTAGTTGAGCTCTTCAAAGCCGAGTTGTAGAAAATTACTGATATGTTGGTCATCTTCAATTACTAAAATTCGCATAGATTCTCTCTTTCTTAGCAACCTGTAAGACTAGCACGCCTCAAGCCTATCACTGCATTACAAAGCTGTAATCTTAGCGCAAGGTGGTTGCAAGCTGGGCCAGATAGACTGGCTACCAACTTCAAAGCAATACTCACTTTAAGAGGGAATGTGTCATATGAAATCAATCATCAAGAAAATTACAGGCGTGTCTCTAGTTCTAATGTCAGGCCTAGCCACAGCACAAGAGTCAGAACAAACTCATACTTTCACTCAGCTATCGTCTTCGACAGCCATGTCTCTAGCTGTTACTGGTGTGAGTGAATGCGCCAAAGATAACTACAACGTGACAACCACAGTAGTCGATCTAGCAGGCCGTGTACTGGTACAACTTAGAAACAATAATGCAACTACACATACACTTGAAAGCTCTCGTCAAAAAGCCTTTACCGCAGTTAGCATGAAGCAACCGACAGCTAACCTAATGAAGTTAATTCAAGATAAGCCAGTCCTTAGACCATTACAAAATATGGATGAAAACTTATTGTTCCTAGCTGGCGGTATTCCATTAAAAATTAATGACCAAATTGTAGGTGGTATTGGCATTGGCGGTGCACCAGGTGGTCACCTAGATGTAGCATGCGCAGAAGCGGCGATTAAAAGAGTGATGAAATAGAAAGAAAGATAATGGAGGCCCCTAGCGTGGCCTCCTATCTATAATTAAAAGGCTTTAAGACTTTTTAATTGAATCCTAAAAGGCCCGTTTTAAAAACGGCCTGATTGTATTAGATAAGCGATAAAACCAACCCAACTTAAGCCTAATAAACCCCAAGCCAGCTTACTCTGCTGTATTATCACTTCAGCTTCTCTAGCTTCTTCAGGAAGTTCAGTATTGGCTTGAGCTTGAGACTCAGCCTTTTTCTGTAACTTATTCTTCTCTTTGTCTAAAGCGCGAGCCTTTTGTTTATGGCGCTTTTTATACTCTTCAATACCCTTTTGAATACCCTGAGCAATCAACTTAGTTTGTTCTTTCGTTTGACCAGGTTTCTGAGTTGCTTTTGCCATTTTCATAGCGTCTTCAACCACTTCATTTGATACTTTATTTTTCTTCGACACAAACTGACCTTATTCTGTCTTAAACTGAGTTAATTATGCTTTCTTCCCTGCCACAGGGGTAGCTATATTCTCGATATCTACCAAACTCCAAGGCAGGCCTTTTTGGCGATAAATACGTTTATTCAATTTTGTATAATCGGCCACATCATGATCAAGGCGTTGCCCTATGACAATACACTTAAGCATGTTATCTGACGTATTAAGTAGTGTATGAGATAGCCCGCCAGCTCTATAGCCAATAAAATCACCAACACCAACTTCAAAACACTCTTCGCCGATAACCGCTGTACCTTCCCCTTCTAGAATATAAACACACTCATCTTCATGATAATGACAATGCTGCTCTGTCGATTCACAGCTAGGCTCAATTTCAATAATATGAAATCCAAAGCCTGTTAAGCCAGCCAAGTCGCCAAGGGATTTATTCTTACGCTTAGCTTTTACGTTTAGAAAATGGGTTTTATCTAAGCCTTCCATCGAATCAATCTCAGATTTTTTAACTAGGTAGGTATCTTTTTTTGAAGCAGACATGAAAATTCCATTCCTTTAGTGAAAGAGAAGTATTTGCAAAGTAGATTAAGGCTTGAGTACGATGAGTTCAAGAGACGCCATGTAACACGCCCCACAAGCTTCCCCAACGTTCTAACTTTTCTGACGAGCTCAATAGCTTAGGTTGAATTTGTATGGGTTCATCTAGTTGATCAGAGCAATGAAGCAGATCAGAATTAACGGCACCTCGTAGTTGGCCATTTAAATGACACCCTACAACCAACAAATCATGGCATTGATTACAATAATAGAAGTTAGCCAACTGGTCTCCAGTTTGACTAATAAACACCTCAGCACCAACTAATTCAATTCTCATATTTGGATCACTGATAATTCTTGATGGATGGCTTAGACAATAATCGCAATCACAAACCCGCGGATTAAATTTACTAAGAGGTTTATCTACTTTTATTTCAAGCTGCCAGTGGTTGCAGCTGCAAGCACCTTTGTAGTGCATCTTCATAGGCATTCATAATCCCTTAAGAAATTAAGAAAAAGGGGCTAGTACTAGCCACTCTCGTTACATTTCTAATACGTCTTAACTTTCTCAAAACTTCACTTTTTCAAATCTTTGCTTTCACAAAAATGGTTAACTATTTCAGAGAGTGAAAGCCGATATTATTGCCATCAGGGTCTTGAGCTATTGCGATAAAACCATGCTCGCCAATAGACATTTTAGGCGCAATTAACTTACCACCGGCAGTTTCAATTCTGCTTTGCTCTACTGAGCAATCTTCGCAATTGAAATACACAAGTGTACTATTACCTCCCGCTTCAACCCCTTCCATTTTACATATTGCGCCACTGGCGCCCGCCTCTTCCTCCATAGGAAAAGCCCACATTTCAGGTTGAGGGAAATCTGATTTTACCTCTGGATTATCCAAACGGGTAAGCGCTTGCCCAAGCACAGTTTCGTAAAACGTCTTCGCCCTAGCCATATCATTAACATAAATCTCAAACCAACAAACCGCATTTGACTTCATTTTAACCGCCTCCATGTTAGATAGCTGAACCCATACTATAGCAGTATTTTTATTACGTATAAGGTTGCATTTAGCGCTAATAGCAACACTTACTAAATTGAGAAATCTAAAGTCTTGTTCCCATGTTCTGAGGCTGTGAAAGAATTAACG
>NZ_JXYC01000028.1:0-58970 GCF_000967665.1 Marinomonas sp. S3726
ATGGTCATGGTCATGGTCATGATGAGAGTGATTATGCCGGGAGTGCTCAAGACTTATTTCACTCTTATCAAGAATCGTATGTAAAGCAGATTCAGCTTGATCAAGAGATATTTGGCTTAAAGATAGCTGGCCATTAGCTATTTTTTCAACCCTTGTTTTAGCTGGCTCCAGAGCCTCTAAATAGCGCTCAAATGCTTGCCAATCATTAGTCTGATAAGTTTCACTCTTACTTGCCACCAGAATATCAGCCATGGCCACCTGCTCTATAAAGTTTGGATGTAAGGTGTACCTTTCATCACCTAAATTACGCGCATCTAGCAGGCATACGCTAGGCTCAATATCTAAAACACCTTGATAATGGGGCCCATTAAGTTGTTTGAGTATATTACGAGGATGTCCTAAGCCTGTCGGCTCAATGATTATACGATCTGGGTTTTGCGCCTTGATTAGAGCATTTAAAGCAACTTGAAAAGCAGCAGATGTAGCACAACAAACACATCCACCAGCCACTTGTTTAATCGCAACTTGCTCAGATAACGCTTTATACTTACCAGAGGTAAGGCTAGTTTCTAATAACGTCTGATCTAAACCAATTTCACCAAACTCATTTACTAATACAGCCCAGCGTTCCCCCTTAGGGATTTGCGTTAAAAGATGCTTTATTAGCGTTGTTTTACCTGCACCTAAAAAGCCTGTGATCAAGTTAACTTTAATACCTTGATATGAGGGCAAAGATTCCGTCATAAAAAATGTGCCCTCACAAGGCCAGATTAGTCTTTAGAAATACGGCTACCAACAGCCGATGTTTGATCTTTGTATTTAGCGTTATCACGCTTATTGTAAGGACGATCTGCAGCCCCTGACATGGTTTCAAAGTTAATCGCACCAATTGTCATGCTTGGACGTAAAGCAATTGGCAATTTACCTCCATTTAAAAACTCCAAAACAATGGCTCCGCTCCAACCTGGATCAATCCTATGGGCTGTTACATGTACCATTAACCCCAGTCGTGCTAAAGATGATCTGCCATCTAACCAACCAACTAGATCATCAGGTAAAGTGACAGACTCTTTTGTCACGCCCAACACAAGCTCACCAGGATGAATAAAGAAAGGTTCGCCATCATCTAGCAAAATTTCATCACCCATCACAGATTCGATCGCTTTGTTTAAATCTTCCTTAGGTCCACTTAAATCCAGATATGGGGCTGGATGCCCGTGAAAAATACGAAAAGAATTACCCAAGGTTAAATCAACAGAAACACCACTGATAACAGAGTTATTTGGCCTTGGTGTGATAATAATTTTTTCTTCATCAAGAGCGGCGATAATATCGCGATCGCATAAGCGCATTATGTTTTCCTAAATTGATAACAAAAGTTGCCTTACAGGCAACTTGCATTAGTCGTCACTCATACCAATGGTTGGCATGCTGAATTGATTTTCTTTAATTGTTAAACCGGCCCCTATTTTACGCGCAATGCTACGATAGATTCTAGCAACTTCTGAATCTGAATCTTGAATAACACTTGGGTAGCCCGAATCACATTGTTGGCGTATATCTAAACTGAGTGGCAATTTCCCCATAACCTCAACTTGATATTCCTTCGCAAGGGCTGCACCGCCTTCATCACCGAAAATGGCTTCATGATGCCCACAGTTTGAACAAATATGCACAGACATATTTTCAACCACACCTAACACAGGGATATTTACCTTGTTAAACATCTCAATACCACGTCTTGCATCTAAAAGCGCAATATCTTGTGGTGTCGTGACAATCACAGAGCCAGCAACTGGCACTTTTTGTGAAAGCGTTAATTGAATATCACCTGTACCTGGCGGCATATCGATAAAGAGATAATCAAGGTCATCCCAATCTGTTTGATTAATAATTTGCATTAGAGCGCCAGTCACCATAGGACCACGCCAAGCCATAGGCGTATCTTGCGTTGTTAGAAACGCCATAGACATCACTTGTACCCCATGAGCCATAGGTGGTACAAAGAATTTTTCATCACGGACATTAGGCCTAGTATCAGGTGCAAAGCCCATCATCATGCCTTGACTCGGACCATAGATATCGGCATCTAGAATACCGACTTTTGCCCCTTCTTTTGCCATAGCTAGCGCAAGGTTGACTGTGGTTGTCGACTTACCAACCCCTCCTTTGCCAGAAGCAACAGCAATGACATTCTTCACACCCTTAAGTCCAGCCAACTCACCTTGGGTTGCATGAGCTTCTATGGCTAAATCGATATCCAAGATTATTTGTCTATCATCACTGAGTGCCTTTGCGATTCTTTGCTCTAGCTCAGCCTGTTCACCCAATGCGGCATAAGCAAGAGAAAGGCGGACATGAAGGCGTTTATCATCACTTAGAAGCTGCCAAACAGCGCCATAGGCTTGCCCGGTATTTTTATCTTCAAGCTCTGCTAATTGAGCTAAGATTTGCGTATCAGTAAGCATTATTTTCATTCTCCAAACTCGCGATCTAAGGTATGAGCACTTAACTGACTCTAGGACAAAAGCGAAAAAGTAATAAAGTCGGCTCTATTGACAGGAAAAATGGGGGCAATTTAAAGAAAAGCAAGCCCAGCGCTTGCACCTAATTTTGCGCCTCTTATAATTGGGCGGTCAAAAAGTTAGCTCTGCCAGCCTCTGCTCCATAAGCACATATAGATTCGCAGCTAACACTAACCATCTTTTACGAATCCAATAGGCTTTTATATGGCTCAATCACAAAGAAAAATACTTGTTACTAGCGCACTGCCTTATGCCAACGGCTCTATCCATTTAGGCCATATGCTAGAACACATACAAACAGATGTTTGGGTGCGTTTTCAAAAACTAAGAGGCAATCAATGTACGGCAGTTTGTGCAGATGATGCTCATGGTACAGCCATCATGATCAAAGCTGACAAAAACGGTGAAACACCAGAGCAGTTGATCGAAGGCGTTCGTCAAGAGCACATGGCTGACTTTAATGATTTCATGATTGGCTATGATAACTATCATTCAACTCACTCAGAAGAGAACCGTGAGCTATCAAGTCATATCTATAAAACTTTGAGAGATAACGACAAGATTGCAGTTCGCTCAATTGTTCAGGCTTTCGACCCAGAAAAAGAAATGTTCTTGGCAGACAGATTCATCAAAGGCACTTGCCCAAAATGTAAAGCCGAAGATCAGTATGGCGATAACTGTGAAGTTTGTTCTGCCACATACACAGCAATGGAAATGATTAACCCAGTATCAGTTTACTCGGGGGCGACACCTGTTGAAAAAGAGTCTGAGCACTATTTCTTCAAACTGCCTGAATTCCAAGCTTTCTTAGCAGAGTGGACTCGCAGTGGCACACTGCAAGATCAAGTTGCGAATAAGCTGGCTGAATGGCTAGACTCAGGCTTACAAGAGTGGGACATCAGTCGTGATGCACCTTACTTTGGTTTTGAAATTCCAGATGCACCAGGCAAATACTTCTATGTATGGCTAGATGCACCTATTGGCTACATGGCGAGTTTTAAAAACCTATGTGATCGCACTGACGGTTTAAACTTTGATGATTACTGGGCTAAAGGATCAGATACTGAGCTTTACCACTTTATTGGTAAAGACATCATCAACTTCCACGCGCTGTTTTGGCCTGCAATGCTTGAATGCGCAGGTTATCGTACACCAACGGCGGTCAATGCTCATGGTTATGTCACCGTTGATGGCAAGAAGATGTCTAAATCTCGTGGTACTTTCATCAAGGCACGTACCTACTTGAATCATCTTGATCCGCAATACTTACGCTACTATTTCTCTGCTAAGTTAAATGCTACACCTGACGATATTGATCTGAACCTTGAAGATTTTATTCAACGAGTTAACTCTGATGTTGTTGGTAAAGTAGTTAACATTGCCAGTCGTACTGCAAGCTTCATCAATAAGAAGTTTGATAATCAACTTGCAACAGAAGTCAGTGAAGCTGAAATGATCCAATCTTTCATTGATGCTGGCGACATGATTGCTGACTGCTTTGAAAATCGTGAATACAGCAAAGGAATCAGAGAAATCATGCGCCTTGCTGATGTTGCAAATACCTATATTGCCGATCAAGCACCATGGGTTTTAGCTAAAAATGAAGAGACGCTACCTAAGGTACAAGAAGTATGTACTGTGTCACTTAACCTTTTCTCCATTCTAGCGACTTATCTAAAACCTATTCTGCCAGACATGGTGGCTGATGCCGAAGCCTTCCTAGGTAAAGAGCTAACATGGGATAACCGTGAAGAGCTTCTTTTTGGTAAGAGCGTGAATAAGTTTAAAGCTCTAATGGCGCGTATCGACCAAAAGCAAGTTGATGCTATGATTGAAGAAGGTAAAGCCGAAGCCGCTCTTGAAGCAGCAGCAAATGAAAGCCAAGAGACAACTGAGAAAGAAGAACAAACTGAACTAAGCAAGGATCCAATCGCAGACGAAATTCAGTTTGACGATTTTGCTAAAGTTGACCTGCGTATTGCTCTTATTGCTAAGGCTGAGCATGTTGAGAAAGCCAACAAACTATTAAAGCTAACCTTAGACCTTGGTGGTGAAACTCGCGTTGTTTTCTCTGGTATCAAATCAGCTTACAAGCCAGAAGACTTAGAAGGCAAACATACGGTTATGGTTGCAAACCTTGCACCACGTAAAATGAAATTTGGGTTATCTGAAGGTATGGTCTTAGCAGCAGGCCCAGGTGGGGATGAGCTTTGGTTATTAGAGCCTCATGCGGGCGCAAAACCAGGCATGCGTGTTATGTAGTTAAGGCTAAAAACCTTAAAAGTGATCTTTGCCAGACTCATAAAATGGCAAAGGCACTAAAATAACCAAGTCTGGTTCAGATTTGTCATAAGCCTCAAACGCGAAACCGCATTTGAGGCTTATTTCTATATTTATGAATCCAATTATACTTATTCGAAATTAGACTATAAAATCGAATTATTATTGTTGTTACTTATATAGAGCTTGGTATCATTGCCCCTATAAAATTAGGCGATCTCTACTTTTGCTACTTTCTTTTACACAACTTTAAAGAGCTAACTAAAAAGCCATGACTGAATATCTCTTGATACTTGTTAGTACCATATTGGTAAATAACTTTGTATTAGTGCAATTTCTTGGACTCTGCCCATTCATGGGTGTATCGAGCAAACTTGAAACCTCTATCGGCATGGCGCTAGCGACTACTTTTGTCCTTACCTTATCCAGCTTATGTAGTTTTTTAACTTACGAATTTATTCTTGAGCCTCTTGGGCTTGAGTACTTAAAAACCATTTCTTTCATCTTAGTGATAGCAGTTGTAGTGCAATTCACCGAAATGGTCGTACGTAAAACCAGCCCTCTTTTGTATCGAGTACTAGGGGTGTTTCTTCCACTAATTACAACAAACTGTGCTGTTCTGGGTGTTGCGCTACAAAATATTAGTAAACAAAACGGTTTTGTTGAATCGATTCTCTACGGTTTTGGTGCTGCAATCGGTTTCTCTTTCGTCTTAATTCTCTTTTCTGCTATGCGTGAACGCATCAACTTTGCTGATGTGCCTAGTGTATTTAAAGGCTCAGCAATTGGCATGATCACAGCAGGCCTAATGGCGCTTGCTTTCATGGGCTTTACTGGCCTAGTGCAGATATAGGAGCTAGCGATGACAACTATCATTTTAGCCGTTGGCATTCTTGTTCTTCTTTGTCTTATTTTTGGTGCCTTACTAGGTTATGCCAATGTGAGGTTCCATGTTGAAGGTGACCCAATCGTCGAACAAATCGACGCTATTTTACCTCAGACTCAATGTGGCCAATGTGGGCACCCAGGCTGTCGTCCTTATGCAGAAGCTATCTCAAACGGCGAAGCAATTAACCGTTGTCCACCAGGCGGCCAAGCAACAGTCCAAGCTTTAGCTGACTTATTGGATGTAGAAGCGATTCCACTTGATGGAGATGCTGCAGAAGAGCCGAAAAAACAAGTTGCCGTTATTCGTGAAGATGAATGTATTGGCTGTACTAAGTGTATTCAAGCTTGCCCTGTGGACGCAATTTTAGGTGCAGCAAAACAAATGCACACAGTAATAAGTGATGAATGTACAGGCTGTGACCTATGTGTTGAGCCTTGCCCAGTAGATTGTATTGATATGGTAGAAGTAGCAGTGACCTCTCGTAATTGGTCTTGGCAACAACCCGCTGGTGTTGCCCTTTCAAGTCAGCAAATTATTGCAACTGATAAAACCCCCTTCACGGAGGTGCACTAATGAGCTTACACCAGGCCGAGTTTCAAATTCATGGTGGCATTCACCCTCCAGAAAATAAAACACAATCACTGCAACTACCTTTAGGCCGTCCATCACTGCCTGAACGTCTTATTTTGCCCCTTGGCCAGCACATTGGTCAGGCATCAAGGCCTTTAGTTAAGGTCGGCGATAAGGTTTTAAAAGGTCAGGCAATTGCGATCAACAATGGCTTTTTGAGTAGTTTTCTACACGCTCCTACCTCAGGCGAAATTCTTGCCATTGACTATCATGGAGTACCTCACCCTTCTGGTTTAGATGAAGTATGTATTGAATTACAACCTGACGGGAACGACAGCTGGACAGAGTTAACTCAACTGGATAACTGGTTAGAGCTTCCCAAAGCCGATGTCGTTGCACACCTTGCTGAAATGGGCATAGTGGGTATGGGTGGTGCAGGTTTTCCGACTCAAGTAAAACTTGCTGGTGCGACCAAGCATACGATACACGAACTTATTATCAATGCGGCTGAATGTGAACCTTACATAACAGCAGATGACATGCTTATTCGAGAGAAAACAGAAGCGTTAATTAAGGGTATTCAAGTATTACAAACCTTAATTGAAGCTGAACGAACCATCATAGGCATAGAGGATAATAAGCAAACGGCGATTAAGCTTTTGGTAGACGAAATTGAGCGTACCAAAGCAACAATTGATGTGGTTGTTATGCCAACCAAATACCCATCTGGTGGTGAGAAGCAGCTAATTCAGCTAATTACAGGTAAGGAAGTCCCTAGTGGTCAATTACCTGCTGATATTGGCGTTATGTGCCAGAACGTAGGTACCTGCGTTGCTATCTATGATGCCATTTATCAAGGTAAGCCCCTTATTTCACGTATCACCACCTTAACAGGTGATGCTATGGGCCAAGCTCAGAATGTTGAAGTCTTGTTAGGTACTCCTATCGCGCACTTATTAGATTATGCCGCTTTTAATAGTAAGCAACTTGAGCGTTTGGTCATGGGCGGCCCTATGATGGGTTTCACCATCACGGATAGTCAGGTTCCTGTGGTAAAAACCAGTAACTGTATTCTAGCGGCCAGTAAACAAGAACTGCCAACACCGGCTCCTGAGCAAGCTTGTATTCGTTGTGGCATGTGTGAACAAGCTTGCCCTGCAAGCTTATTACCTCAACAACTATTATGGTTTAGTAAAAGCCAAGAGCATGATAAAGCCGAACATCATAACCTATTCGATTGCATTGAATGTGGTGCTTGTTCTTATGTTTGTCCAAGTAGCATTCCCCTAGTGCAATACTACCGTCATTCAAAAAGTGCCATTAGAGAAGCAAGAGAAGCTGCGGTTAAATCGGATCATGCTAAAGTTCGCTTCGAAGCAAGACAGGCTCGTATTGAAGCAGAAGCAGCAGAAAAAGAAGCTAAACGTTTGGCATCTCGTGCTAAAGCGGCAGCAAGCGCAGCGAAACGTGCAGCGGATTTAAGTGCAAACGAAGATGCTAAAACTCGAGCGCAAGCTAAAGCAGAGCCAAAAGCGGAAGCCAAAGACGATAATCAAGCCCAGATTAAAAAGCTTAAAATTGATATTGCGATTGCCAATACCAAGCTTAAGAAAACGACTAAGCAGCTAACCCAAGCGCAAGAGGCGGCTGATCTTGAGCAAATTAATACCCTAACTCAGGCACAAAAAGAGCAGCAAGCTGTAGTATCTGAGCTAGAACAAGCTCTTGCAAAATTAGATACTGCAACTAATACAAAAGCCAAAGCGTCAGCGCCTAGCACAGCAAAACCCGCTGTCAGTGATGCTGTTAAAAAAGCAAAAGTCGATTTTGCGATCGCCAGTACCAAGCTTAAGAAGTTACAAAAACAACTCAGCCAAGATGACACTAATACTGATATTGCTCAACAAATCAGTGAACAAGAAGCTGTGGTAAAAACAGCACAGGCGGCATTAGACAAAGCCAATAGCGAAACGCCCCAAGCAGCGCCTGCAGCAAAAACAAGCTCAGGCATGAGTGCTGACTTGAAAAAGGCTAAAATCGACCTTGCCATAGCGAGCACAAAACTTAAGAAGCTAGAAAAACAGCTAGCTGCGGATGAATCTAACAGCGACTTACAAACCCAATTAGCAGAACAAAAGAAGCTAGTTGAAAGTGCACAAGCCGATTTTGATAAATTAAACACGGCTCCGAAAGAGTCGAGTGTCAGCCAGCCTGCGGTACAAGTAAATAGCGACGATTTGAAAAAAGCAAAAATCGACCTAGCTATGGCTAGTACTAAGCTTAAAAAGTTAAATAAACAATTAGAGCAAGAGCCTGAAAACGAAGATTTAAAAGCGCAAATCAGTCAGCAAGAAGCCGCACAGTCAAATGCTCAGGCTAGGTTAGACAAGTTTAATAATACAAATGCTGTCGCACCGGTTAAAGAAGCAAAAGCAGCGCCTATCCCTGCATCGGACGAAGTAAAGAAAGCTAAAATCGCTCTTGCAATGGCGAGTACCAAGCTCAAGAAAGCGCAGAAAAAACTAGCTGAAGATTCAGACAACCAAACGCTTAAAGAACAAGTTGAAACGCTTGAGCAAGAAACGAAACAGGCTCAAATTACATTAGAGGCGATCACAAACTCACCTAAAGCGGAAATTACCTCAGAACAAAAAGCCGAAGAAACAGCGGAAACAAAAAAGCTTGCTAGCCAAGAGGTAAAAGCAGCGCCTGCGGCCTCAAAAGAAGCAATCAAAAAAGCCAAAATAGATCTTGTTATGGCGAGTACCAAACTTAAAAAGGTACAAAAGAAACTTGTAGAAGAGCCAGATAATCAAGAGTTAATTGATCAGGTTAAGCTGCTAGAAGCTAAGCATGAAGAGGCACAAAACTCTCTAGATGCTCTAAACGCACCTGACACAAAACCTCAAGCAGAGAAGGAAGAAGTTAAGCCTTCAACCAACCCTGAGATAAAAAGTGCAAAAGCTGACATTGAGCCCAAAACGAGTTTAAACGACGCCGAAATTAAAAAACTTAAGATAGAAGCAGCTATGGCAAAAGCGTCAGCCGCTAAAATCGAAAAAGCGGTTAAACGAGCACAAGAACTGGAACTTGATGAGTTAGCTGATTTAACCAGCCAGCACCAAGCAAGCCTTGCTCGCGCAGAGCAATTAGCAGAGAACTTAAAAGCCGCTATTTCAGGTGAAAACGTTACTCAGAACATAAAAGCAGCATCTGAACCAGAACCTAAAGCAAGCTCAATATCTGATTCCAAGAAATCATTAAAAATTGAGCATGCGATGGCAAAGGCAGCGCTCAATAAAGTTTTGCTATCCATAAGACGAATGCAAGATGACGGTGCTAGTGAAGCGGACATCACAGCCACGAATCTACCTCAAGAAAAAGCAGAAAAAGAGCGTCTATTGGCCCAAGTTGAAAGCCAAATGGATCAAGAAGACACACTTAAAGCCGAGCAAGAACGCATTGCTAAACGTGGACCTTTAACCAAGCCTGTGCCTACTGCTAAACCTAAGCCTGATGACTTACTTCCTGAGCTTCCAAGCTTTGAACATTTAGATGAAAGCGAAAGAGCGGCTGAAAGTAAAAAACAAAAAATCGCAGCTGCCATGGCAAAAGCAAAATTGATGAAGTTACAAATACGTTTAGACAAAGAACCGGATAATGCAAAGGCTATTCGTATAGAAATGGACCAAGTGCGGATTGAGCAAAAACAAGCTCAACGTATTTTGGCAAAATTAAATGATCTATCAGTGCAAGAGAAAGACTAAATGGCCTTATTAAGGATTACATCGCCCCACACACAACGTGCAGGTCACCGTACATCATGGGTTATGCAGATGGTGATTTTAGCTACTTTACCAGGTTTGCTAGTACAAACTTGGCTGTTTGGCTATGGCACTTTAATCAATGTCATGATCGCTATTGTCACAGCGCTTGCCAGTGAGGCCTTAGTTCTAAAACTTAGAAAGCGTAGCTTAAGCTTCTTCCTTAAAGATTATAGCGCCCTTCTAACAGGCTTATTATTAGCATTAGCCATTCCACCTATTGTTCCTTGGTGGCTAACTGTCACAGGTGTGGCTTTTGCTGTGATAGTAGGTAAACAGCTTTATGGGGGCTTAGGTAATAACCCTTTCAACCCGGCTATGGTAGGTTATGCCCTCTTACTAGTGTCTTTCCCTGTACCTATGACCCAATGGCTAACAGTATCTGAGTTATCACTTGCTCAGCAAACTCTGCCATTTGTCGATAGCATTAAAACCATTTTCTCATCAGGCATTGCAAATATTGATGCTTATACCATGGCCACACCGCTTGATGCTTTCAAACACAAAGAAGGCTTAATGAGCGAAGAAGCTTTTGCTAGTGTAAAAGCCCTGAGCCAAGCTAATTTAGATGCCATGTTATGGGTTAATCTAGCTTACTTAGTTGGCGGCTTATTTTTAATCTATTTACGCATCATTACGTGGCATGCACCTGTTGCTATCTTGGCTGCTCTAGCTGTTATCTCAGGTTTCTTCTTCATAATCGACATCAGTAATGCCGCAACACCTTGGTTCCATCTCACCACAGGCGCCACCATGTTCGGTGCTTTCTTAATTGCAACAGATCCTGTGTCGTCATGTACAAGTAATAAAGGCAAACTGTATTTTGGTGTAGGAATCGGGCTTCTAATCTACATAATACGCACTTGGGGTGGCTATCCAGATGGTGTTGCTTTTGCTGTGCTACTAATGAATTTTGCCGCACCTTTTATTGATTATTATGCTCAACCAAGAACCTATGGTCATAAGAAAGCCAAGAAAGGTTTAAAAACAGGAGCTAACAAGTAATGGAAGTGATTAGTTCTATCCGTAAAAATAGTATCGGGTTAGGCATCTTCGCCATAGTGACAGCCGGACTTATCGCCGTCACACAGCAAGTAACTCAAGAGCGAATTGAAAGTAATGTTCTGCAGGCGCAACAAGCAGCGTTTAGCGAGATTTTGCCTGATCAATATTATGATAATGACCTATATAAAAGCCAAGTAACCCTTGATCCAGACCTACTACTTGGTACTAAAGAGGCGAGCTTTGCTTACATAGGCCGTGTTAATGGTGAATTCTCTGGCATTATTTTCGAGTCTATTGCACCAGGTGGCTATAACGGCAGCATGTCTTTACTTGTCGCAATTAACCGCGATGGTGTTGTCACAGGAAGCCGTGTAATTCGCCATCAAGAAACACCAGGTCTTGGTGATAAAATTGATATGAAAAAGTCTGACTGGATGCGCTCGTTTGAAAATAAATCCTTTGAGAACTTGGATATAAAGCAATGGAAAGTAAAACGAGACAATGGCCATTTTGATCAATTCACTGGGGCGACAATCACACCAAGAGCCATAGTGAAAAGTGTCAAAAACACACTAGAATATTTTCATCAACATAAAGATGAACTGATTAAGTTATAACCTCTAAGACAAGATAGAATCAGCTTATGAGTACGATAGAAACAGAACTAAGCACTGAAACAGAAGGTACTGAAACACAGGCAGAAACGCCAGCGACAACTGGGCCTGATTACAGTGAAATTATTTACAACGGTATCTGGAAGAATAACCCTGCACTGGTCCAGCTATTGGGTCTTTGCCCTCTATTGGCCGTCACCAGCACTGTGGTCAATGCGATTGGTTTAGGACTTGCTACCTTGGTTGTATTAATCGGCGCCAACATTGCTGTCTCCTTAATCCGTAACTATGTAACAGATGCTGTCCGTTTACCTGCTTTTGTCATGATCATTGCCTCATTTGTAACTTCAATCGAATTGATCATGCAGGCTTATACCTATGAGCTTTATCAAATTCTAGGTATCTTCATCCCATTAATCGTCACTAACTGTGCCATCTTAGGCCGTGCAGACTCTTTTGCAGCAAGAAATCCAGTTATCCCTTCTGCCCTTGATGGCTTGATGATGGGGTTAGGCTTTATGGCAGTACTTGTCATACTTGGCGCTATGCGAGAGTTGATTGGCCAAGGGACTCTATTCTCTGACATGCAACTTTTACTAGGTGATGTTGCGGTTAATTGGAAAATAGAAGTTTTCACTGATTACCCGGATGTTCTTTTTGCTATTCTGCCACCTGGTGCTTTTATCGGTCTTGGTTTGCTCATCGCCTTAAAAAATAGTTGGGATGAAAAAGCAAAAGAGCGAGCAGAAAAGAATAAGGCAAATACCGAAGCCGTCGATCGTCGTGTTAGAGTAACAGGCTAACAAGTCTTAGAAGAAGCTAGAGTAGAAAATGAACAAAGCCAAACGCCATGAAATTTTTAGCCGTTTAAGAGCAGAAAACCCAGAACCTAAAACAGAGCTAGAATACTCAAGCCCGTTCGAACTTCTTATTGCAGTCCTATTATCAGCTCAAGCTACGGATGTGAGTGTTAATAAGGCCACACGTAAGCTTTTTCCTGTGGCCAACACTCCTCAAGCTATTCTGGACCTTGGTGTAGATGGCTTAAAAGAGTACATCAAGACCATTGGCCTTTTTAATGCTAAGGCAGAAAACACAATCAAAACATGCCGTATTTTGGTTGAAAAGCACGATAGTGTGGTACCAGATACACGAGAAGCTTTAGAAGCTCTACCAGGAGTTGGCCGTAAAACAGCGAATGTCGTGTTAAATACAGCTTTTAGGCAAATCGCCATGGCGGTTGATACTCATATCTTCCGTTTTGGGAATCGTACTAAAGTTGCCCCAGGTAAAGATGTGCTAGAAGTAGAGCAAAAACTGATGAAATTTGTACCTAAAGAGTTTTTGCTAGATGCGCACCATTGGATGATTTTACATGGCCGCTATATCTGTGTTGCCAGAAAGCCTAAGTGCGATGCCTGCTTGATCGAAGATCTATGTGAATTCAAAGAAAAAACCAGCACCTAACGCCCTTATTACTCAAGGACTGAGTATGTCATTTCAACTAAACAATACCTTTCTTTGTAACGCCTCTATTTAGAATAGTAAGGTATTTTTAGCATCTAACCTTTTAATTACGACAAACCTTTTATTGGAAAAGCCTATTTAAAGGCGGATCAAGGTTAGCAAGTACACACAAACAAATTTTCAAAGTAAGATAGATTTAATATTTATGCTAAGACTCATTTTCGCTACAATATTTTTATTCTTACTGACTTTCCTCTCTCTTGTGTCCGTATTAAGTTGGCACCTTGTATTTCTGTACTTCATAATGAGCCTAGTCACCTTCGTCTTTTTTGCCTTCGACAAGCAGGCGTCAATCAGATCACAGAGACGCATTCGAGAAACAACGTTATTTCTTCTGATCACCTTATGTGGTTGGCCCGGCGCTTTGTTCGCTCAAACCTTATTACGCCATAAATCAATAAAACCTAGCTTCATTAGAATCAGCTTAGCTTTGATTAGTTTTAACTTAATTTTACTCTTATTATTCATCTATCAAGCGTAGAATTTCGCCATTACAACTCTGTTTTATTCACTTTTAAAAGAAAACACTATGAAAAAATCACTCATATTTTTTGCTCTTATCTCAAGCAATTTACAAGCTGAGGAATGCGGTAATATCACCATCGCGGATATGAACTGGAACTCTGCCAGCTTAATGGCACATATTGACCAATATATTTTAAATCAAGGGTTTGATTGCGATGCCGAGCTCATCCCAGGTGATAGCATTCCAACCATTACTTCCATGCTCAATAAAGGCCAGCCGGATATCGCTCCAGAATTTTGGACGAATGGCAGCAAAGAAGCCCTTGCAGAAGGTATTGCTGAAAAACGTCTACGTAAAGCAGGTCGTTCTTTATCAGAAGGTGGTGAAGAAGGCTTTTGGATCCCTGCTTATTTACTCGAAGAGTATCCAAATATAAATACGCTAGCAGGCATAAAGGAAAATGCTGATATCTTCACGCACCCTGAAGACTCTGAACTTTCAGCCTTTTACTCTTGTCCAGCTGGCTGGGTATGCCAAATTACCACTGAAAATTTATTCAAGGCTTTAAACTTAGAAGAAGCAGGCTTTGAGACTGTCGACCCGGGCTCCGCAGCAGGTCTATCAGGATCTATCGCTAAGGCCTTTACAAGAAAAGAGCCTTGGTTTGGTTATTACTGGTCGCCAACGGAAGTGCTAGGTAAATACGACATGGTCAAAGTGGACTTTGGTACAGGGACAGATATTGAGGGTTACCAAACCTGTATTACTCAACCAGATTGCCTTGAACCTAAGGCAACCATGTATCCGGCATCACCCGTATATAGCATTACCACAGAGTCCTTTGCTATTAATTCTCCTCCTGCTTATGAATACATAAGTAAGCGAAGTTTTAATAATCGCCAAATGAGTAAGTTACTTGCTTGGATGGAAGATAATCAGGCAGACAGCGAAGAAGCAATGTACCACTTCTTTGAAACGTATCCAGAATTGTGGCAAGCCTGGCTACCAAAAGAGATATCTCAAAAAGTACTCAAGTCCCTTTAATCTCAAGTTAGATTTATCAGGTAAGTTAATTTTAGCTTGCCTGATTTTTCTACTAACGAACAGCAGCCCTCTTATACTTTCCTCCAAATATCCCCATCACTTAGTTAATTTTTTACTTAACTAAGTATAAATAACAATGAATTTAATAAACTTTCATGACATTGAATACTGACCCTATTCGCACACAGACAGATTCAGTTTTATAGGATAGGGCCATGACACATATAGCTAAATCAACACTTACTCAAGCTCAACTTGATGCACACTGGATGGCCTACACAGGCAATCGTCAATTTAAACAAGATCCAAGAATTATCCAAAGCGCTGATGGTAATTATTATACCGATGCTGACGGTCGTAAAATTTTTGATGGTTTATCTGGTTTATGGACTTGTGGTCTTGGCCACAATGTTAAGCGCATTAACCAAGCTGTTAGCCAGCAAATGGGACAACTAGATTACTCACCAGCCTTTCAGTTTGGCCATGAAAAGTCCTTCCAGCTAGCTGAACGAATCGGACAATATATGCCTGAAGGATTGAATCGTGTTTTCTTTACTGGTTCAGGCTCGGAGTCAGTAGATACTGCTTTAAAAGTAGCGAGAGCTTATTGGCGTAAAAAAGGCCAAGGAACTAAAACCAAGTTTATTGGTCGTGCTAAAGGCTACCATGGCGCAGGGATATCCGGTTTTAGTGTCGGTGGTATTCCAGCTAACCGCGCTCTTTACGGCCAAGGGTTAGAGTCCTATCACCTACCTCATACACAAGTGGCAGGTAACGAGTTTTGCCAAGGCATGCCAGAACAAGGAGCACACAAAGCAGAAGAACTTATTAACCTGATTGCTTTACATGATGCATCTAATATTGCCGCTGTGATTGTCGAGCCTATGTCAGGGTCTGCTGGAGTCATTATTCCTCCTGTTGGCTATCTAAACCGTTTACGTGAAATCTGTGATCAGCATAACATTTTGCTTATTTTTGATGAGGTCATCACAGGTTTTGGTCGCATGGGAGCCAAAACAGGTTCTGAAGCTTTTGGTGTGACTCCTGATGCTATCGTCATGGCAAAACAGGTCACTAATGGGGCTATTCCTATGGGAGCGGTTGCCTTTAAACAAGAAATCTATGACACCTTTATGGAACACGGTGGCCCAAATTACCAACTTGAAATCCCTCATGGTTATACTTATTCCGCCCATCCAGTAGCTTGTGCTGCCGCACTCGCAGCACTTGATGAATTGGAAGAAGAAGGCTTAATTGGCCGTGTTAAAGAAATGAGCAACACCTACCAAGATTGCGTCCACCAGCTAGCCACCAGTGACATGGTGACAGACATTAGAAACTATGGATTTGCAGCAGGCTTAACTTTAGCACCCGTTGATAACGAGCCAGGCAAGCGTCCTTTCCAAGTTGCTATGCGCATGTGGGAAAAAGGTTTTTATGTTCGTTATGGTGGTGACACCATTCAAATGGCACCTCCATTTTCAACCAGTAAAAATGAAATGGATAATATGATTAACGCACTCGCGGACTCAATGAAAGAAACAGAGTAACATTAAACTAGCCAGAGAAAGCCCTGCTAACTAAGTGGGGCTTTTTTATTTGTTTGTTAAAATGCTAAGCCAACTTTTACTTCTAGAAAAAGTAGTTTTTGCGATTTGTCATAAAAATGCTTAAAAAGCACTAAAACCCTGTCACTTAAGGTTAGAATATAAAAATTATTAATCTTTAAACGTTAAGGTTTAGCATGGCTAAGAACCCCTCACAGGCCTATGTTCGCTGCTTTTGGACAGGAAGAATGCAGTTATTAAATGGCAAGTATCTCCCTCTTCACTGTACTCATATTTCCAATAAACAAGTTGAAGTTGAGATTCCGCAAGCCTTAATAGGCTCTCCCAAAATCATGTTAGAGCTAGATGCCATTCATGAAGGAGAAAGCCGACATATTAAAGCAATTTGCGCGATGGATTTAGATGTCTTAAATGAACATGATAAGCACTATATCAAGCTACATTTTGAAAATATCAAACAAGAAGACAGTGACTTTATAGAGAAATTCGTAAAGGCCCATGCTTAGCTAGCGTATCAAGCACCTACCCTAATTCAGTTTGTAAAGAGGCAACCGCAGCTCTTTTTTGGTGCTGAATAATATAAAGCCCTAACATTACTAACAAAAATGCATCCGCAGCAATAATCATATAAACCAAGTCTAAAGACTGAGTTATATCGAAAATATAGCCAGCTAAAACATTACCTGCGGTACCACCAAAGCCAAATGAAACCATGCAAATACCATTAATTTGCATGGTAGCAGTTGCACTAAATGATTGGCTTACCCAACCTGCAATCACTCCCCACATGGGAAAATACATCAAGCCATAACCAAATCCAGCCACAGGTGCAAAGAAAGCGGCGTCATACAAAAAAGCTAAACAACAAAGAAAAAAGCCGCTAAAAATCAGCATAAGCGCGTTAGGATGCCCTTTAGTATCCGCCAGTTTCCCAATTAAAAAACCCGCGAACATGCCACTTATACCGGCAGTCGTCCAAGTGTAGCCACCCAACTCAGCAGGTAAATGAAGGCTATCTAAATAGGTATTGAGCCAGTTCGCAAATGGCATGGTGGCAAAACCAACAAATAAGCAAACAGCACAAGCAAAAAAGGCAACAGGATGATTAACCACCGTACTTAGTAAGGCTTTAAAGGATAAGGCTTCTTGATTCGTTTTACGCTTAACATTGGCTTTAGCGTCACTATGGGGTTCAAGCTCTACTTCCACTTCAGCTTTTTTAAGCTTTAGTAATAAATAACAGGTTAATCCCATAACTAATGCGCCAAATAAAGCGGCAATCAACCAACTCGCTTGCCAACCTAAAAGAGGCACAATAAAAAGGATCAAGCCACCATTAATTGCATAGCCCCAAGCCGTTCCACTGGATGCCGTCGTTAAAAAAGTAGCGCATTGGTTAGGATTAGCATGACGGCTGATGATTTCAACTATGGTTCCCCAACTGATTGAAGCACTCGCCGCCATGATTGAAAGCAAAATGATAATAAGCACAGGGTCTTCAATGATGGATAAACTCATTAACAATGACGTCGTTGTAATACCAGTAATCACAGATAAACGTGAAGTACCTACCTTAGGTCCTATCGCTCCAAGCAACAGTGCACCAGCAAGATAAGCAATTTGGGTCAAAGCGCCAACTAAAGCAAGGTGCCAATGCGTTATTGCGATGTCCTCACGCATCATAGGCACAAGTGCTGCAAAAAGAAAAAGCCCAAAACCATGGCTTAAGATCTGGTTTAAAGCAAATACAAGTGCCATAAACATGATTAACTATCCCTCATAAATAAGGCGTATTTAGCTGGGCTGGTCCCCATTTAGATACGCTAGGTCACGCTTCAGATCCTGCCTTAGGGCAAACTATCATTATTCGCTTTTATGGGGAGAAGATAACTCGAATCCCGACCTAATTTTATCTTTGAAAGACAAACTCAGGGATTATTGGGGAAGATTCTTGATGGAGGAATAAAAGCTACACCTAGGTAGCAAAATGAGAGAGTGAGCCAAAGTAAGTATGACCTAAAGCCATACCCACTAAGAGTCAAATCAAGCAATACTCTTTTAAAAAAGTGTATTACTCAGGAACTAGTTAGATAAAGTTTCTTCGAAAAGTGCTAGCAGCTTTTCACTGTCAACTTCCATACATATTTGAGAGGTTGGAATATTCTTCCACGCTTCTGCTGGGAAAATTTTTCCTTCTGGCGCAACGATAGTTTGCCCGATAGCAATACCTTCACAGGCTACACGTACAGTACCCAGCTCTAAACCAAAAAGCTCTGGTTGCAATACATAAGCAATGGTTGATGCATCATGGAAATAACACCCTTCAACCCCAAATGTTTCACCATAGAAATTAATGTAATGCTGAGCAGCTTGCATCAAGAAATCCCCTTCAACAGGATTAGCTTGTTTGATACGAGCGAGCCTTTCATTATCTAACAGCACTTGATGTGTCACATCAAGGCCGATCATGGTCACTTGCCAATTAGCTGTAAACACGATATCTGCTGCATCTGGATCATTAATAATGTTTGCTTCAGCAACAGGAGTGACATTGCCATACTCAAGGTGAGCACCACCCATAAGCACAACTTCATCCACAAGGCCTGCAATTTCAGGGTCTAGCTCAAGCGCCGTTGCTAAGTTACCTAATGGCCCCAAAGCCACAATAGTGACTTCACCAGGATGCGCTTTAACTGTATTCACAATAAACTCAGCAGCACTTTCAGCAACAGGCTGGTTTGTCGATACTGGCCAGTCAATATTGCCAAAACCATCTTTACCATGGACAAAGTCAGGATGAGGTAACGGCTCTCTTTTTAATGGTAACGCCACACCTTTAGCAACAGGAACGGATACACCTGCAACCTCATTTAATGTCAGCGCATTTTCTGTCGCCTTCTCAACTGGCACATTACCAAAGGTTGTTGTCAAACCCAGTACTTCAATCCCCTTTGCTTTGTATGCAAAAAAGATGGCCATAGCATCATCAATACCTGGATCTGTATCTATAATAATTTTACGTGTCATTTCCCGTTTCCTCTTTTTATCGCGCTATGCTGTTTAGCGGCTTTTATTTTTTTGCCTACTAATATTATTTGGCGTGTTCTTGTAAAAATGCATCAACCTCTTCAACGCTTGGAATAGCTGGCGCTGCACCCATACGGGTGACACAGATTGCAGAAGCAGCACAACCACGCTGCATGGCTTGCGTCATAGTTAGATTGTTTGTTAATGCCGCCAAGCAGAAACCAATAAAGGTATCACCTGCCGCCGTCGTATCTTGTGCCGTTACTTTAAACGCAGGCACAAACTCATCTTGCCCAGCATTTAAATAACGTACTCCATCACTTCCTAGTGTCATCAATATGGCAAGATCAGCATAGGTATTTGCCAAGCTTAGTTTTGCGTCATCAATGCTTGTTACTTGCATCAAATCCATAGCCTCAACTTCATTAACGATAAGTAAGTCAACGCAAGCAAGCACGGAACGCGTTAAATCTGCATCCATAGGAGCTGGGTTAAAAGCAACCTTAATACCGAGTTCATGAGCTTTCTCAATGGTATATGCAACAAGATTAGTTTCGTTTTGCAATAACACCCAATCATCAGAACTCGCTTGTGCTAAAACAGAATCGACTTGTGCTTCCGTTAAAGCATGGTTGGCGCCTTGAAATAAAATGATGGCATTTTCAGCTTCTTTATTTAGCTGAATAATAGCGTGGCCTGTTGCTTCAGGAACTTGTGCGATTAAATCCGTATTCACACCCAATTCTGACAGCTGCATCAAAATATCTTGGTTAGCACTATTAATAGCACCAACATGTTTAATATCCGCACCCGCTTTTGCTAAGGCTACCGACTGGTTAGCCCCTTTTCCGCCTAATAATAGCTGGTACTGGGTAGAGGCCATGGTCTCACCAGGTCGAACAAAGTGATCAACTTGATAAAGGTGATCTAAATTAATCGAGCCGAAATTATAAATCGTCATGGCGCACATCCTCTTTATTATCTATCTATTAAACTTGTTATTTTACTACAAATAACAAAAGTGCATAGATTGAAACATTAGTTTTAATAATACTCAAGTTCAAAAGCTTGAGTACATAAAAAAGAAAAACGCCTCGCTATCTTTTACCTACTGGTATGAGTAACGAGGCGTTTTTATTATTTGCATTCCTTTAGAGGTGCAAATATCAGACTGTCTTGCTTACTGCAATTGAGCCCTATTGAAACTTATTCTTCATCTTTAAGGAAAGAACGTCCTTTTTGAGCAGCAATACGCATACGCAATGCGTTTAGCTTAATAAAACCAGCTGCATCTTTTTGATCGTAAGCACCAGCATCATCTTCAAATGTTGCAATAGAGCTATCAAACAGGCTGTAAGGAGACTGACGACCAACAACAATAACGTTACCCTTGTATAGTTTAAGACGAACAGTACCAGTCACAAACTCTTGAGAAGCATCGATCATAGCCTGCATCATCTTACGCTCTTCAGACCACCAGAAACCGTTATAAATCACTTTCGCGTAACGAGGCATCATCTCATCTTTCAAGTGAGCAGCTTCACGATCTAGCGTGATAGATTCAATTGCACGGTGAGACTTAAGCAAGATGGTGCCACCAGGTGTTTCATAACAACCACGTGCTTTCATGCCAACAAAACGGTTCTCAACGATGTCAGCACGGCCAATACCATTCGCGCCACCAATCTTGTTTAATTGCTCAAGAATCGTAGCAGGTGATAATGCTTCACCATTGATAGAAACAGCGTCACCTTTTTCGTAACCGATTTCGATATAAGTTGCTTCATCAGGTGCATCTTCTGGAGATACAGACCAACGCCACATATCAGATTCAGCTTCTGTCCATGGATCTTCAAGCATGTCGCCTTCGTAGGAGATATGTAGAAGGTTAGCATCCATAGAGTAAGGAGATTTTTTCTTAGTCGTAGAAAAATCTACTGGGATCTCATGCTTTTCACAGTAAGCCATCAAAGTCTCACGTGAAGTTAGATCCCATTCACGCCATGGCGCAATCACTTTTACGCCAGGCTTAAGTGCATAAGCACCTAGTTCAAAACGAACCTGATCATTACCTTTACCAGTTGCGCCGTGTGAGATTGCATCAGCACCTGTCTCGTTAGCGATCTCAATCAAACGCTTAGCGATAAGTGGGCGAGCAATAGATGTACCTAGTAGGTACTCACCTTCATAAATGGTGTTAGCGCGGAACATTGGGAATACGAAGTCGCGTACGAACTCTTCGCGTAGGTCTTCGATGTAAATTTCTTTAATGCCTAACGCTTGTGCTTTAGCACGTGCTGGTTCAACTTCTTCACCTTGACCTAGGTCAGCGGTGAAAGTGACTACTTCGCACTGGTACTCTTCTTGAAGCCACTTCACGATTACGGAAGTGTCCAGGCCGCCAGAATAGGCTAAAACAACCTTCTTCACGTCAGACATTACTTATTTACTCCTAAATGAGGTTCAATTTGGTATTTTTGAGTAATTACAGGTCTCAAAATACGAAAAGTTGAGTTTAATAAAATAGGGGCTTAGTGTATGACCTAGGCCCAGTCATAGCAAGCCTAGATGCCATTTAGTGAGCCCCATTTCCCACTCTTTTTTAAGCCCACTCATTTCACTGTCACTTTTTACTCTATGAAATTTTTAAGATATGAAAATTCACTTAGAAAAAATGATTATATTGTAGAGAGAATTGACTAAAGTGCGTTTTACCTAATATTTCTTCACGCTCGGCATTTACACTCATACTTTGATTTTGCTGCCAAGTCCAACTGCCCGTCCAGCGCAGTTTCATCCGGCTAAACTTTGCATTTAAAAAACGATATTGGCTAGCGTGTAACTCACTAGTGTAGACTTCATTTTGCAATAGCAAGCCGACATCGACTTTAGGCGCAAATTCCAAATAGTCTTGAAACTCATTTGAACCTTCTAACTGCCCACCAAACAAAGCATACATATCTAGCTGATTAAAACGCCAACTATGGCCAAAGCCTGCGATGACTTGTTTATTAAGTCTACGACTATCATCAGGCATAAGATGTCTCTCTAAACCCGTACTCACTTGCCAAGCGGTATGGGTTAGATACTTATCAGAAGGCGTCAAAGATCGAATATTGAGTAGATCAAAACTTTCAAGTTTGACGTCATTTTCATCAAATACACTTTTTTGTTGTAAGAAGTTAATCTGTGAACCTTTATCAAAACCATAAACAGGGTCATCCAAACTATGCAGAGTGAGTTTTAAATCGAGTACACCTTTATTTTGCTCACTAGTATTTACAAAACCTAGGCCCAGCTTTTGACTTAAATGCCCTTTCTCAGGTGCCACTGGTTGTGTAACTTGCAATTCATCACTTGATTTACCCAATTTACTCCTCGCTCTTAGAAGAGGTAGGCCTAATCGTTTTTTCTTGTTTTTCGCATCTTTCCCTCTGAGTGTTATGAGCTTATAAGCCGCTTCTAACACCAGCCTTTGCCTATCACGGGGCAATAATTTTATTTGCTCAGCAAGTGACTCATATTTGTTTTCCTGTAAATCAAATACCAAATCTTTCTCTGCTTGGCTCAAATGCTCAAGATATGTGTAAAACAAGCGATTTTCAGATGGTCTAAACTGTTTTTTCTCAATCCATTCTCTTTTCTCTAACGCTCGAATGGTATCAACAGGAATCGCCAAATAATCAAATTCAGCGGTTAGATCCTGCTCAGGCCTGGCAACATCTAAAACAGCTAATAACTGGTAAGAACAATTCTGTGTCGAAAAGTAGTAATCAAACCTAACCTCTTGCAGTTCCCACAAATGCGCCATAATCCAATCAGTCTCATCCTCATTCAGGTTAAGCTGATACTCCCATATGTCGCGGTTATTTGTACGGGTATATTCCTTAACTTTCTTATGATAATACAGGATAGAAAAATAGCCTGGGTGCCCACCAAAAAGCCCCTTTATCGCATACATAGCACCATGGTGGTCATCTTCCGCATGAGCGGCATAGGTAATTGATTTGGATAAAAGGGTGGATTTGCCTTTTAAATCTAAACGCAACAAGGTGTGGCCAAACATTGAAGAAGGGCTATTCAAAAAAGCTGTTGGAAAAATAAGCCAAGCTTGCTCAACTGGATTCTCATGTCGCCAAACCAAATATTCCTGACAGTAAGATGATTTACCATCAAAACCTATTTCTGCTAATAAAGCCTTATCCTGCTCACTTAACCTTGGGGTCAGCGCCTCGTATAAAAACCGATTTCTAGCAGGAAAATGACAAGCTGTGTCTTTGTCTGCTTCCTGCTCACTCAAAAAGAGTTCAACATTGGCCACTAGCTCTAATTCGGGCCTGTATTTACCTAGATTTGATATAAAAAAGCTTTCATCATCAACAATACTTTCATGACCTTTTTGCCAATCAGGTTTGTAATGCAGCAACTTATGCCACCTAGGTGCCTGAGACAAATTTTGATCGAGTGCTATTTGAATAAGTTTTTGTCTTAAATCGTTCTTTTGCAAAGATAAGGAACGAGCTTCACTTTCATTTGCACTTACAGAATGAGAAAAGACAAATAAAGAGAGAAAAACAGCTTGAGCTAGTCTCAATCTTAATAAGGCGGAGCGCACCATAATGTATTTTCATTCCTTTATTAATCAGGCCAGTAGCGACCGAAAAAACATTTAGTAGAAGTGATAAATAAGAAGGGAGATACAGCTAGTCTCAAACTAGCCTAGGAAGCATAAGTCGCTCAATAGCCAAACAAAGGGGAAGTCGACTATTGAGTTCCTTAACTACTTGTTTTACATGTTAGGCAGCAATCACAACACCTTGGATATTCTGCATAACTTCTTCTGCAGTCATGCTGTCAGAAGTATAAATTTGGTCGAAATTTTCTTGCATCAGATTAATAAAAGTTTCTTTTTCTTGCACCTGAAGTAGCTCAGTCAAAGCAAATACAACTTCACCGTCACCCATAGCCATGTCTTCTGCAATTTGCTCCATATTCTGATCAATAAAGATTGTTGCAGCCACAATAGGTTTAGAGGTATCACAACCGGATGTGCCAGATGTCATAGAGTAAGCAGCACCTGTTTGGTTGGTTGTCAGTGCAAATAAGTGGGTAAAAAGTCCTTTGCTACCATCAAAAACTTGAGAACCCATACCACAACCTGGGTTAGCCATGGCTGCAAGTGGAGAAAGCGCTAATAATCCTGTTGCTAAAATTTTTGATACTTTCATTTCATTCATTCCATTTATTGAAGTAATTTTCAGCATTCTGACATAATAAACAATATGCTTACAAACCTTTATTAACCTTTTTTCAATAAAAAAGCCAAACATAAGTTTGGCTTTTCAAATAACCTACCTTCTTGTCCTAATTAGGGATTAAGAAGCACGAGTTTATTAGAACTTATTATTAACGCTTAGCGATTTCAGCTTGAGCGCGGGCAACCGCAGCACGTACTTGAGCAGGCGCGGTACCACCGATATGATCACGGGCAGCAACAGAGCCTTCTAGTGTTAATACGTCAAATACATCTGCTTTGATCATGTCACCAAAACCTTGCAGCTCTTCTAATGTCATCTCAGAAAGGTCACGACCTTGCTCTACACCAAAGCCAACCGCTTTACCAACAATCTCATGAGCATCACGGAAAGCAACACCTTGACCAACTAAATAATCGGCTAAATCAGTTGCCGTTGAGAAACCACGACGAGCTGCTTCATACATATGGTCTTTACGAGATTCGATTGCAGGAATCATATCAGCGAAAGAACGCAAAGAACCTTTTAAGGTATCAACCGTATCAAATAAAGGTTCTTTATCTTCTTGGTTATCCTTGTTGTAAGCCAAACATTGTGACTTCATCAAGGTTAATAAGCTCATAAGGTGCCCATAAACTCGACCTGTTTTACCACGTACCAGCTCTGGAACATCTGGATTTTTCTTCTGCGGCATAATAGAAGAGCCGGTACAGAAACGATCTGGTAGGTAGATAAAATTAAATTGAGCCGATACCCAAAGCACCATTTCTTCTGCCCAACGGGACATATGCATCATGATGATAGCTGCAGTTGAGGTGAACTCAATTGCAAAATCTCTATCACTGACTGAATCAAGCGAGTTATAAGTAGGACGCTCAAAGCCTAAAAGTTCAGCCGTCATATTACGATCAATTGGGTAGGTTGTTCCTGCAAGTGCAGCCGCGCCCAGTGGTAAGATATTAATACGCTTACGACAATCTAAAAGACGCTCATAGTCACGCTGAACCATTTCATTCCAAGCCATTAGGTGATGGCCGAAAGTAACAGGTTGCGCAGTTTGCAAATGAGTAAAGCCAGGCATTATGGTGTCTGCTTCTTTTTCTGCAAGGCTTAAAATACCTTGTTGTAAACGTGTTAGTTCTTCTAAAAGGAAGTCCACTTCATCACGCATGTAAAGGCGTATATCTGTAGCAACTTGGTCATTACGTGAACGACCTGTATGCAGCTTCTTACCTGTAATACCAATTTTTTGTGTTAAGCGAGCTTCAATGTTCATATGTACATCTTCAAGCTCAACCGACCAATTGAATTCGCCTTTTTCAATTTCTTCTTTAATTTCAGCTAAACCTTGGATGATCTGGTCACGTTCTGCGTCAGTTAGTACACCCACACTGGCTAACATTTTCGCATGAGCAACAGAACCTTGAATATCTTGAGCAGCCATACGCTGATCAAATTCAACCGATGCAGTAAAACGTGCTACAAACGCATCAACAGGCTCAGAGAAACGCCCACCCCATTGCTGGTTAGTGGCTTTATTCGTGTCAGTCATTTATTCCTTCCCACATAGTAATTTAAGGCTAGCTTTAAAGACTGCAAGATTACCTGATCCAAGACCACATATAAAGCACCATAAGGATGACGCTTAGACTCATTCTTAGTATCATGGTCGCAATTTAGTTAGAGGTTTTTTTAAATCTTCTAACATTCATTCTCTATCAATGTCAGGATGCCTAGTGAAAGATAAAATCATCATCGCCACCCGTGAAAGCCAGCTAGCCCTTTGGCAAGCTAATAATGTTAAAGACTCCCTAGAAGCACTTTACCCAGATACACAGGTTGAGTTACTTGGCATGACGACCAAAGGTGACCAAATATTAAACTCACCGCTTTCTAAAATTGGCGGTAAAGGCCTGTTTGTAAAAGAACTAGAGCATGCGCTATTAGAAGGCCGCGCCGATATCGCAGTGCATTCAATGAAAGACGTACCTATGGCCTTCCCTGAAGGTTTAGGTCTTGCTGTTATTTGTGAGCGAGAAGACCCAACTGATGCGTTTGTTTCTAACAAATACGACAACCTTGCATCATTACCACAAGGTGCCGTTGTGGGTACTTCAAGTTTACGCCGTTCATCTCAACTTGCCCTCGCTCGTCCTGATCTTGTAATAAAGGACCTAAGAGGTAACGTTAATACGCGCTTACGTAAACTGGATAATGAAGAATATGATGCAATCATATTAGCCACAGCAGGTCTAATGCGTCTTGAAATGACAGATCGCATTAAAGAACGTATCTCTGACCTAGACAGCTTACCTGCAGGCGGACAAGGTGCAATGGGGGTCGAGTGCCGTAGCGATGATGCTGACATGATCAAACTTCTTGCGCCACTACAACACCAAGAGACCTATTACCGAGTAACTGCAGAGCGTGCAGTTAACGAGAGACTAAATGGCGGTTGCCAAGCACCTATAGCTGCTTTTGCACTACTTGAAGGTGATGAGTTGTATTTAAGAGGGCTTGTGGGCTCTGTTGACGGGTCTGTGATTTTACGTGATGAGATACGTGGATCTAAAAATGATGCTCATGCACTAGGTGTTCAACTAGCTGAAAAGCTAATCGCAGCAGGCGCTGACAAGCTACTTGCAGAGATTAATAAAGACTAAGCGATATTTTGTTCTAACTAAATGGATGGGGGAATTGGCAAAGCCGATTACCCCATTGATATATTAAAGGCATTCGATGCAACTATCTGGCAAACACATTTTAATTACACGTCCTCAGCCTGAGAACCAAGTTAGTTGTGAGCGATTTCAACAATGGGGCGCAACCACCTTCCCCTTACCCATGATGGAAATTTCGGCTTTAACAGATCAAAAAACCTATATTCAATCTCAAATTTTCGACCTAGACCTTTACGACAAAGTCATTTTTATCAGTAAGAACGCAGTACGTCACGGAGTTGAATGGATAGAAGACTGTTGGCCCATGCTACCCGTTGGCATTACTTGGATAGGGATAGGGAAAGGCACGAGCCATTTTTTAAATGAGCTTGGACATGATTTAGGCATTCAAGCCTTAGCAATGGACCAATCAGGCCATACTTCGGAAGAGCTGCTCAACCAAGCCTGCATGCAAGAGGTTACAGGGCAAAAAATATTGATCATGGCTGGCGAAGGTGGCCGCAGTAAATTAGAAACAAGTCTGATTGAACGCGGTGCCCAAGTAAACCATCTCCCCCTCTATTCTCGAAATAAGATTGACTATAAAGCAGAACAGGTTGCCGAGGCCGAAAGCTGTGAAGTAATATTGATTACAAGTGGTGAAGGGCTAGAAAATCTAGTTGATACTCTCTCCCAACATGATACAAACTGGTTTAATAAGCTGATACTCACACCTAGCCAAAGAGTAACGGATATTGCTCTGCAACTTGGTTGGAAAAATGCCGTTAATGCAAATGGTGCCGATGACAACAGCTTATACGCCGCCCTAACTCAGTTATAGGATTCATAGATGGCCGACCAAATCGAACACAAAGAAAAAAGCGCAGAAGATAAAGAAACGCAATTAGACCAAGATTCGTCAGCCACAACTAGTCAAACACAAAACCAAGACACTAATATGACGCCCAATAATCAAACACCTACCAGCACATCAAACAATGCTAAAAATGGCCTTATTTATGCCACCCTTTTACTCAGTGCGGGTGCTTTTGGTTTAAGTGGTTGGCAGTTCTATCAAGCAGAATTACAAGAATACGACACAAAACTTGCTCGTATTAGTCAAAGCAATGCCAAACTAGAAACCATTCTGGCACAACAAACCCAAGCGGTGGCACAGGTTGCGCCAATTCAATCTTCTTTAAGCAAAGTTATTCCGGCGTTAAAAAAACTGGAAACTGATGGTCAGAATATTCAGGAGAATAGCGCTAAGCTAGGCTCTGAGATCACCTCAGTCAGAAAACAACTTAGCCGCTTAAAAAACACCAGCAAAGAAGACTGGAAGTTAGCTGAAGCAGAATATTTAGTACGTCTAGCAAATCAACGCTTATTAATGGAAAAAGACATTAGTGGCGCAGAGCAATTATTAGTAAGTGCAGATACCATACTTGCAGAAATGAAAGACCCTATTCTTTTTGATACAAGACGGGCACTTGCTAAAGACATTCAAGCACTCAAATCAACTCGCTCTTTCGACTTAGAAGGGGTTTACCTGCAGTTAGATGCTCTTTCTGCCTTGGTAAATAGCTTACCTCAAAAAGAGCCGAGCAAGCTTTTTAGCCAAAATACGGAGAAAGCAACACCTGAAGACATAAATGAAACAGGTGAAGTCAGCTATGCAAAAGCATTAGCGCAGGACATTTGGCAAACTCTTAGGTCTTTAGTTGTCATCAATTACAACAGCAAACCTATTAAGCCATTATTACCCCCCACAGAATATCAGCAACTTATTACTGGTATTCAGTTACAAGTCAATGTAGCTCAACTTGCGTTAATGAAGCAGGAAAGCAGTGTTTACCAGATCGCCCTTGAACATATTGCCAATGCGGTTAATGAGCACTTTGATATTGATTCAGCTGCGGTATCAGGTTATCTCACCAGTTTAACTGCACTACAACAAATCAATGTGTCACCTGAATTACCTTTACCTCGCGGTTCTTTAGCAAGCATGAAAGATTTGATGCAAAACTGGAATGGCACGGGGAAAAACAATAGACAGGCAATTCAAGCGCCTGCAGAAACATTAGGCATAACACAAGAGCAAGACATAGTCGCTAAACCACAAGCTCAGGACGTACCAGAGTTAATTAAAGTCGTCCCTAAAAGCGCAGAGGCTGTAGCAGGATCGCAAGTCGAAGAGCAAAACGTGGTTGCAACAAAAGCAGAAGAGCTCACTCCTGAGCCTGATACACAAACACCTTCAGTTGATGCTCAAACAGAGCAGCCCACTAACCAACAAGTACCTGACTCTTCAGAAACTAGTGCTACAGAGCAAGCTGCAACAGAAGCAGAGACAGAAGAAGCGATTATCCAAGCACCCGCTACCTCTGAACAGGAGACTAGCCTATGAGACGCTTATTCCTAATTATCGTTTCGGTTTTAGTGGCCGGCGGTACCTTAGGCCTGTTGATGAAACAAGATACAGGCTATGTTCTAGTATCCTATGGCAACATCACACTAGAGACGAGTATCTGGGTATTTGCTTGTTTTATCTTGGTGCTGCTATTTGTTCTTAGTTGGGTTAAACGTATTTTGTTTGCTAGCTTAAGGCCAGGCAGTTCACTCGCTAAACTAACAGGCAATATGCATCAAAAACGCGCATCTCGAAATACCATTCGAGGCCTGTTAGAGCTAGTAGGTGGTAACTGGTCTAAAGCTGAAAAGCTTCTAACCAAGAGTGCGAACAATGTCTCCTATCCACTTATCAACCATATTGCAGCAGCCTATGCAGCTAGTGAGCAAGATGCCCATGAGAGATCAAAAACCCTATTAAGGGAAGCTCACCGTTCATCACCTGAAGCTGAGTTTGCTATTAGTTTTGCTCAAAGCCAAATTCAAATGCGCCAAGGTCACTTTGAAAGCGCCCTAGCAACATTACTCCGCCTTCATAAGATCCAACCAAAGCATAGACAAGTTCTCAAAATGTTAGTGCAAGCCTATAGCCAGCTAGAAGATTGGCAAGCGCTGCTAAACCTAACACCAATGCTGAAAAAAGAAGGCATTCTGAATGATGAGAACATGCTAGACCTAGAGAAAAAAGCGTTTAACGCCTTGCTTGAGCACTTTAAACATAAGTCTCTACAAGGCCACAGCCATGACGAGATTCTTAAAACGGTTGAATCTGTTTGGCAAAAGCTCGATGGTTTAGAAGATGATGAAAGCATGCGTATTACTTATGCTAAGGCAATGACACAATTTGGTGACGAGACAAAATCAGAAAACTTCATTCGTAAATGCTTGAACAAGCTTTGGTCAGATCAACTTGTCCTTGTGTATGGCCAGATTAATCACAAGAATGCGAAAAAAGCACTACAACAAGCAGAGTCTTGGTTAGGCAAGCATTCAGATAGCGCTGAACTATTGCTTACCTGTGGTCGCCTTAGCCAGAAACAGCAACTTTGGGGTAAAGCCAGAGACTATTATCAATCATCTATTGATATACAAGCCAAGCCTGAAGCTATCTCAGATTTAGGTCGCTTACTTAATGCATTAGGTGATAATGAAGCAAGCCAAGCACTCTTTTTGGCGAGTTTAAATGGCCAAGGAAAACCGCAGCAAGCTCTCCCTCTTCCAACAAGTCATCAGCACTAATAAGCTACAAACCTAAATAAAGAGGCGAAAATTTCGCCTCTTTATTCCACCTCTTCCATTTCTAACATCTTTTGAATCGTGCCCACCAAATGGTGTAAATCAAACGGCTTAGGAACGTGGGCATTCATACCTACAGTCAAACAATGCTCAATCACTTCTGATTGAATATTGGCAGTCATAGCAATAATAGGCAGAGTTAACCCCAACTCCTCTCGAATCACAGCTGTGGTCTGATAACCATCAAAGTCCGGCATTTGAATATCCATCAAGATTAAATTGGTATCATTGTCTTGGCTCAAATAAGAAAGAGCTTCAACGCCAGACTCAACGGATACAACATTTGCACCAGCATGTTGCAACAAACCAGCCGCAACAAGACTATTTATCGGGTTGTCTTCAACTAACAGCAAGTTGATTCCCACTAGAGACGCTTTATCTTCACCTGCTAAATCATCAAGGTAAGCATAATCATCTGCCAACATATCGCAGATTTCTTGATTTGTCTTGGCTAACTTAAAGGTATTAAGGTCCATTTCACTAAGGTAATCTACCTCAAGTAAATCGGTTTTTTTCACACTTTTCAAAGTAAAAAAGAGGCGTTTAAGAGCTTTCAACAAAGCGGTTTTGGTAACAGGTTTATCTAAGGTGATCGCACGATAGTTATCTAAAACCAAGGCTTTTTCTAACAAGTTCTGTTGATCAAATGCCGTCACCATTAATAAACACGCCGGCATAAGCTTATTGTCTAGTTGATGAATCTGTTCAATCACATCCAAACCATTAAATGCAGGCATATTGTAATCTAGAATAACGAGGTCGTAGTCAGTTACACTCGTCAGTTTGGCAATGGCTTCTAATCCGGTTTTCACTGAGTCTATCTGACAATCAAATTGATCCATTTGATGCTCAAGTACATTAATAGAACGCTCATCATCATCGACAATCAAAACCTTGTGAATACGCTCTTGCAAAGAGGTAGATACCAAGGTTTCTCTTTGCACAGGATGCACCTGTAACGGCAATAGCACATGAAATGACGTTCCCTTGCCTACCTGACTTTCAACTCGGATGCTTCCACCCATTAACTCAATCAACTTTTTAGTAATCGCAAGCCCGAGTCCGGTACCACCAAAGCGTCGATTAATTGAAGCTTCAGCTTGCTTAAAGTCAGTAAAAATATGCTCTAGTTGATCTGAGTTCATCCCTATACCAGAGTCTTCAACACAAATTGCCAGCTCTTTTTCTGACACCATTTTCAGACTGATTAATACATGGCCTGATTGTGTAAATTTAATCGCATTACTGCCCAAATTTAATAATATTTGTTTTAGCTTAAGAGCATCTGTTTGCACCTTATTGGGCAAACTTTTATCTATATCGAATAAGACTTCTATCTCTTTGTTATTTAGGCTTGCTGACAGTATTAATGCCATTTCATCAATCAAACTAAAAAGCTCAAACTCATGCTTTTCAATCAACATAGAGTTCGCTTCAATTTTTGAGAAGTCCAAAATATCATTAAGTATTTTTAAAAGAGAGTTTGCTGCCACTTGGGTTTTATCAATAAAGTCTGATTGAGTAGGTGACAAAGAGGTTTTCTTGATCAGCTCAAGCAAGCCGATAACCGCATTCATTGGCGTTCTTAATTCATGGCTCATATTAGCTAAAAAGCTTGATTTTGCTTCACTAGCAATATCGGCTCTGTCTTTCGCTCTGGCTAATTCATGCTCTTTTTTAAGCCTGTCACTAATGTCTCGTGCAACAAGGTGGACGTACTCCTTACCATCTAAATAAATTAGGTTAGCATTGACTGATACATGCTTTTCTTCACCTTGATTATTCACAAAGCTGGTATCAAACCATACTTTTTTCGATTTCTGTAATTCGACCTGATAAGGCTGCCACCAACTAAAAGAGTGATCTGGGAAAATATCGAATAACTTACGGCCAAGCAGCATTTGGCTCTCGACGCCAAGCGCTAAACAAGCCGCTTGGTTAACCTTAATCATATCTCCTCTTTCATCCATCCAAAACACAGCATCAGACGTTGCTTGAGTCGATACTTTTTCAAGTTGCCATTCAAACTCTAGATACTTTTGCCGAGTTAAATCCGTCACTATGGCAAGATAACCCATATTTTCCCCTTGATCGTTATGGATCAAGCTCACACTTAAGTTACCTGGAAATTGGCTGAGGTCTTTACGTAAAAAGATTCTTTCCTGATCTTCATGATTATGCTGCTGCTTACCCCTGTGTAATAGCTCATTTTCAATCAGGGTACGCTTCATATATCTCGCCAACTGAGAGCCTTGGCTATAATAAGTGGGATAATCAACACCAAGTTCATCAGCAAACAGCACGCTATCTGGTTTGCCGATGACATCCTGTTCTGTATATTGAAATAAGAATTTAGTCGCGGGATTGATAAAGGTAACCAAACCCTCTAGATCTGTTGCTATTACGGCAAAGGCAGTACTGTTGAGAATGCCAGATTGTAGGTTCAGCACAGATTTCATCTGCTCTGTTCTTAGTCTAACCACTTCTTCTAATTCTTCATTAGAACGCTGTAGTGCTTTCTCAGCTCGCTTCATATGGCTAATATCAACTGCCGCAATTGTCATTCCCATTGGGCGATTTTTACTGTCAATCATGGGAGTCACATGTAAACCTAAAGAGAGTAAGCGACCATCCTTATGTAGTCTTTGGGTGTCTAGAATATTGTAAGACTGACCTTTTTCGATAAAGCCTTTGCCCATATCATATTCGGCCCATTTATCATTTGGTAATATCATAGCGGGCAAAAAGCGACCTAAGGACTCCTCTTCACTATAACCAAAAAGCAAGGCTGCGGCTGGGTTCCAACTAAGTACGCAATCATCATTATCTAGGCTAATAATGGCTTCATTTACACTGGTTAAAATAGAATTAAGTCGGATACTCTGGCGAACAACTTGTCGACGTCTGGTTAAAGACGTGATTAAAAAGAAGATAACCGCAGAAAAAAGAAGTGCGCCAGCTAAGACAGTTTTTTGCACACTACTCTCATCAACAAGGTGCATAGCATCAATATAATCTTGTCCTGCAACTAGCTCTATGTGCCAGCTTCGATTATAAAAATTAAGATCAGCACTTACTTTATACCTTGTTGGGTCAGCCACCTTTTGTTGATAAAACACTTGGTCATTCAAATTAGTAACATCACGCATACTAAAAGCCAAAGCGCCAGACTTTATACCAATTGCTTGCGCTAGATTTTTACCCAAAAACTTAGCGTAACTCCAACCGATTAAATCCCTTTCATTAAACTCATTTGCCTGTGTATAACGGGACTCTTTATACATAGGAAAAAAAATCAGGAATCCTCTTTCATCAATTGAAGCTGTTTTCTTAAAAAAGATAGGAGGTGTGATTTGAAAGTTATTATGTAAAGCCGCATTTAATGCCGACTCATGACTCACAGCATTAAAAGCAAAATTATAACCTTGCATGGATTGTTCGAGTGGGGCATTCGTATACTGGACAGCAAAATAGTTTTCAGCATCTTCACGTGCTGGGGTAATAATGTATTTGCTACCAAGTTGTTCTGACATCCACTTTTCAAAGTCTTGTTTATCATTACGAGGAACAAACCTAACAATGCCAAAGCTGGTTATATTGGGAAATTCTCGAGAGTAGTTTTTTGCTTTTGAAAACTTTTTAAAATGTTGTTGGGTCAATATGTTGTCTTCAACGCTATTCACCAATGCCTGCAAATCTGTCAGTGCATATTCATAATAACGAAACTCATCTTGAAGCCGTTTCTTATAGTTCTGTAATTGAAGGTTTAAATCAAATTCAATTCGTTTCGCATTATTTATCCCCTGTTGCTGCGCAAGGTAATTGGCGACAGGAATACCTAAAAGCAAAACAACTAAAGCAACGCCATAGTTAGGCAACCACGCCTTAATAGATTTACTTGTCGCTCGATTCAGCAATTGGGACACTTGTCCAAACAACATCCATTAACCTCGCCCACTTATTGAGACAAACAGCTTACCAAACTCAAGAGCCCGCTTTTATTCCTTTTTTCAATATATCTTGATTTAGCATAACTTTTTAACGCCACGCCCTACCAACAAGCATTAAATAACTCAAAAGCACCAAAAAAGCACATTGGGCACACTAATTGCAAAATATGCCCCAGAGTGCACCAAAACAATAAAGACGCACCAAACCAAAACAAAAAACGATAAAAATAAGTGCAAAAATACTTTTTGCGCACCGAAATAAAGCAAGGGAAAACCTATGACACCTATTAACAGTGCTGTTGAGATACTCGTCTCAAGTTCAAACACTATGTTTATTCTACTTGGCGCCATTATGGTCTTCGCCATGCATGCAGGCTTTGCCTTCTTAGAAGTTGGAACAGTACGAAACAAAAACCAAGTAAATGCGCTAGTCAAAATTATGACAGATTTTGGCGTTTCTGCTGTGGTCTATTTCTTCGTTGGCTACCAAGTTGCCTACGGCGTTAGCTTTTTTGCAAGTGCAGAAACTTTGGCTCAAAACAATGGCTACGAGCTAGTTAAGTTCTTCTTTTTAATGACATTTGCAGCAGCTATCCCTGCCATCATTTCTGGTGGTGTAGCGGAGCGCGCTAAGTTTTACCCTATGTTAATCTCATCAGCCATGGTAGTTGGTCTGGTTTACCCTTTCTTTGAAGGCATCATCTGGAATGGTAATTATGGCTTCCAAGCTTGGCTTGAAAATCAATTTGGTTACGGTTTTCATGACTTCGCAGGTTCAGTTGTTGTTCATGGTGTCGGTGGTTGGATAGCTCTTGCAGCTATCATGCTATTAGGTTCACGTAATGGCAGAATGCGTGGTGGTAAGCTAATGGCATTTGCCCCATCTAATATTCCTTTCCTTGCGTTAGGCGCTTGGATTTTATGCATAGGCTGGTTTGGCTTTAATGTCATGTCTGCTCAAACACTTGATGGTATCAGCGGCTTAGTTGCTGTAAACACCCTAATGGCCATGGTTGGCGGCATCTTGAGTGCTATGGTCTTTGGTAAAAAAGATCCAGGCTTTATCCACAACGGTCCATTAGCAGGTCTAGTGGCAGTATGTGCGGGCTCAGACGTCATGCACCCAATTGGCGCATTGATAGCAGGCGCTATCGCAGGCTTCCTTTTCACTTGGTTGTTTGTTGTTATCCAACAAAAAATGCCAAAGGTAGATGATGTATTAGGTGTATGGCCTCTTCATGGTATTTGTGGTGCTTGGGGCGGTATCGCCGCTGGCATTTTTGGCAGCCAAGCATTGGGTGGGTTAGGTGGTGTGAGCCTTGCGTCTCAAGTGATTGGGACACTCGCGGGTATTGCTGTAGCACTAATAGGCGGCTTTATCGTATATGGCGTAATGAAAGCGGTAACAGGCATTCGTCTCAGTGAAGAAGATGAATTTAACGGTGCTGACCTTTCTATCCATAAAATTAATGCCATGAATAAAGACTAGAAGAAGCAGTCATTAGCGACTTAAAGCGCTTAACTAAAACGCCCTACTTGCTAGGGCGTTTCTCATCAAAGCGCATTAGGCCTTCGTTAAGGCATCATCCAGTAACAAACGCCTCAATTGATCTAAATTAGCCACTTCATAGGTAGGTTCAATATTGTCAGGCACAGGTTTATTATGGTGATTCAACCAACAGGTATCAATTCCTGCCTGCATTCCACCTAATATATCCGAGTGCGGGTTATCTCCAACCATGAGCACAGTGGCTTTATCCTGATGATTCAACTTAGCCAGAGTATGCTCAAAAATAGCCACATCTGGTTTCGCTAAGCCTACCTCTTCAGAAATGACCACATCCTGAAAATAATGCTTTAGGCCTGTATTCTCTAACCTAGCTTGCTGTAACTCTGTGAAACCATTGGTAATAATGGCCATATTAACTCGACTTGATAAGCTCTCTAACAGCGCAAGAGCACCAGGCAACGGCGCACATATTTGGGCCATAGCATTTAAAAAGCCAGAATTAAGCTCATTCGCACTCACTCCTAGCTTGTCGGCCCAAAGGCTAAATCGTTCTGTTTTAAGTGTTTGCGCACTAATTTTTTGTTCCTGATAGGCTGTCCATAAGGGCTTATTGACCTCCTTATATTCATAATAATCCTGTTCAGAGAACTGAATATCATAGTCAATAAATAGCTTTTTTAAGCCTGCGAAATCATCAAAAGAAAACAAGGTTTCATCGGCATCAAACAAAAGCCATTGGTACTTCATTAACATCTTACTCCTTAAAAAATGCAGTATATAATTCTGATTTAATACTAACAATCCTGATTTAATGACACATATTGTTGCTATAATCTCAACAATGTTTATTTTCTTTGGTGCCAAATGTCGAACTTTAATACCTTACCTATTTTTGTTGCCCTAGTAGAAGCGGGTAGTTTCTCCAAAGCGGGTGAGCAACTTAATACTTCGAAATCAGCTGTTAGCAAACGTATTAGCCAATTAGAAAGTGACTTGGGTGTGCGCCTTTTTAATCGAACCACTCGCAGCCTGACTTTAACAGAAGCAGGAGAAGAATATTATGACTATGCAAGCCAGGCAATTAGCCTAGCAAAAGAGGCGGAATATGCGGTGGGTCGATTACAAGCAAAACCCAAAGGGAAACTCAAAATTAGCGTTCCCATGACCTTTGGAAGACTTTACATTAGTCATTTGATACCTAAATTCCTCGCACTTTATCCAGACATTCAAATTGAAATGATCATGGATGACAAACGCCAAGACTTTATCAAGCAAGGGTTCGATATAGGCATACGCATAGGGTTGCTTGAAGACTCCAGTCTAGTCGCAAAAAAAATAGCCCTTTGTCGCAGTGTTATTTGCGCCTCAAATGCCTATTTATCAAATAGTGGAATCCCTCAAACCCCAAGAGATTTGAGCCAACATAACTGCCTTTATTATTCATACTTTAGAGCAGGGCAAGATTGGCTTTTCCATAAAAAAGCAGACAAAAAAGAGAATGACTTTATTAAAGTCACTCCTAAAGGTAATTATCGAGTTAATAATTCTGAAGCCCTACATGATGCCGCTTTGGCAGGGCTTGGCATAGCTAACATGCCAACCTTTATTGTCGGGCCAGACCTTGTGAATAAAAAGCTTACTCAAGTTTTAACAAACTACCCTCAACCTATCCATGGCATTTATGCCATTTTTCCAGAACGTAGGCATCTCGCTGCTAAAGTGAAAGTCTTTATTGAATTTCTCCAACAAGAGATAGGAGGAGATACGCCTATTTGGGATCAAGGTTTGTCTTAGAAAAAAAACTTATCTAAAAAAGATAATTAACACCTAGCATAGCACCATCATTGATGCGGTCAGAGGTAAAATTATCCTGCCACAAGTTTTCATAGTAATACTTAGCAAACAGGTTTAATTGTGGTGAGAATTGATGATTTATTCCTAACTCATAACCAGATTCGGTAATCACACCTTCATTCCAATCAAAGGCAAGAAACTCAGGTCGAAAGCTAAAGCCAATTATCATTGAAGTTGATTCGTTGAAGCTTTCATAAAAGCTTAACGCGAACTCTATCCCTGTTCTTTCATAACTACCAGCTTTGGTCTGATTAATACCTAAGTGCAAATCAGCGCCCACAGTATCATTAATCGGCGAACTGTATTTCAAACCACGAATACCAATAGCAGTCATAGTTGCGGTTTCTGATGCTGTCATATCATATTCAGTACGAGAGAAATACAAACCCGCAAACCCCATACTTTGCTCTTTTTGGAAATCCATACCGATTTCAACATGACTCATATCAGGGCCATAACCTAGCTCTAATAAGAAATCAGGTTGATAAAAACCCGTTTCTGTCTCTACCTCATCAATACTTAAAAAGGTGCCTTCAGCCTGCGCTGTGACACTAAAAGATAAGCAAAAAAAACCACTAACAGCGCCCAATAAAAGCGACTTAAAACGAGGTAAAACAAGAGCTTTCAAACTAATTTCCTTGTGATGATAAAGCAGAATTAAATAACGAAAACAGACCATAACACTGGCATTAACAAACCGCAAAAACCAAACAAAGAGAGCAAGTTAGTATGACACTAACTTTACCCTCTTTACGCCTATTGCTTAGGGCGTTGGAATATCATCACGTTTATGGCGAGTTTTTAAATAGTTAGCCAAGATAGTTTCTTCTGCTTTAGCATTCACTTCACGACCTTCTAAAAAGTCATCTATCTCGTCATAAGTAACCCCTAAAGACACCTCGTCTAATAATTGAGGTCTATCATCTTCAAGGTCGGCTGTTGGCGCTTTACCATGAACCGAAGCCGGTGCACCCAGAGTTTGTGCTAATAACCTAACTTGGCGTTTATTAAGGCCAAACAAAGGTGCAAGGTCACAGGCACCGTCGCCATGCTTGGTATAAAAGCCTGAGATGTTTTCCGCGCTGTGATCAGTACCAGGTACTAAGCCGTTATACATGCCTGCCACTTCATACTGTGCAATCATGCGCATACGTGCTTTAGAGTTTCCTTTGGTGAAGTCCCGCTTGAAGTCACTCGGCGCTTCCATACCAGCCTCAACCAGACTTGTCATCACAGACTCATGAATACCATCTGTACCAGACTTAATATTAATTGCTAAGGAGATATCTGGTTTAATAAAGCTAAGCGCCAGCTGCGCGTCGTCTTCATCTGCCTGAACACCGTAAGGTAACCTAACAGCAATAAACTTATATTCGTCACCCAATTCTTCACAAGCTAACTGGCATAAACGACCGCATAAAGACGAATCAACACCGCCACTAATACCTAGCACGAGTACTTTCATACCAGATGCTTTAAGTGTGTCTTTAATAAAGTTTACACGTCGACTTATCTCTTGATCCGGATCAATGCTAGGTTGAACACGCATCTCTGCCACTATTTGCTGTTTTAAGGCTTCCATTAATCTGTCCTGTTCATGGTTAATTCAGATTCTTCAAACTCACTAAAACAAAGCATTTATCGGGCCACACTTATCCACCAGATAATCTTTTACTAAAGCTTGTGCTTAGGGAGTGTATGAAAATAATATGACGCTATTTTAAAAGTGATAGTGAATGGGTGCAAACGCCTATTTGTCTGAGGAAGAACTAAATTCCCCCTTGAGCAAATGCATTAACCCAGATAAAGTGCTCATTCCTTTATTTTATGGTGTTTTGAGTTAAGCCTATGTCTAAAATTATCCTACTCGTGATCATAGTTGCCCTTGCCTTTTTATGGTTTAACAAGAGCAAGAAAAATAAACAACTGGCCATAGAAAATGCCAGTGCTGGTAGTGCTTTTTTAGCTGAAAATGCAAAAGATCCAGATGTTGTAACAACAGATTCAGGCCTACAATTTAAAATCTTGCAACAAGGCACAGGTGATGTGCACCCAAATGCCACAGACCAAGTCAAAGTGCACTATCATGGCACCTTAGTTGATGGCCGTATTTTTGATAGTTCAGTCGATCGTGGAGAGCCAATTTCATTTGGTTTAAATCAGGTAATCAAAGGCTGGACTGAAGGGGTACAACTTATGGTCGTTGGTGAAAAGCGTCGCTTATTTATTCCAAGCGAACTTGCCTATGGCCAAAGCTCTGCCGGTATTATCACACCAGGCTCCACCCTAATTTTTGATGTTGAATTACTTGAAATTAACTAAATAAAGTATCAAGAAAAAAGCCATCACTTGATTATAAGTGATGGCTTTTAAGTTTTAATTCTCGTTTTAAATCTTTGGCATTTTTCACACGCCAGAATGAGGCTTATTAGCCATTTATTAATATGCCAACAACTTGGAAATTGAGTGTCAGTGGGCTCAAGCTCTTAGCATTATCAATTGTTACATGCGCTCTGGTATTTGGAGATTGAAAATGTCCCTCTCCTAAACTACTCATACCTAACGAACTAAATCCTGCGATGATATGCCAACTACCTTCTAGCCCAACTGAATCAGAATGAGACTGACATAAAGCTTTAATATCATTTGCAGCTAAAGTGTAATCCATTGTTTCCATTGTGATATTTTGCTGGTTGAAGTCATATATGGCCATAGACCAAACTATCTCTGCAATACCGTCGTCACTGTCCAGCTTAGTAATTTCAGCCATCAAATTTGGCTGATCATTTACAATTAAAAGTTCCTTTTTATAGCCTGACACCAACATACTTCATTCCTACTAAAAATCTTATCCGCTTATTAAACCAGATATAAGCAATAAAAAAACAGAGATAAACCAGCAATAAGAGAAATAAATAAGGAAGAGCCATAAATAAACTGCATTAAACCGAAATTCAGAAGAGTTAGTTCTCAACATGATGGAGAATTAGACCTTCACTTAGCTTAGTCATGGTCCAATGGAACCTTAGTAAAACACACAAATAGACACCAATAATATGCAGCGTTTAAATTGTTATTGGACCTTATCGCTTAAGGAACCTACGAATAAATCCTCCCGCCTCAGCGTGTGAATAAAAACCGCTAGTTTTATGACGAGGAGCGTAACTTAATAGTTATTCTATTAATAAGATTCTCAACATAAAGATAGGTTTTTTAGACCACGCCCTTCGGGTCTTTGAAGAATACCTAAACGGCATTTCAGATAAAGTAACACCCTATGTTGTCACTTCTCGAAAGGCACCTACATTACGTCAAAGTAACGCCTTGTGTGACACTTTTTCTGAAAAGACCGAGAAGAGGTGACTTAATCGCAGGTTCCTTAATATTCAGGAAAATAACGAGATAGGATTTTTTGATATTGGCCACTCTCTTTAATAGCCACCAGGCTATCTTTTAACGTTTGAATTAACACAGGATCGCTTTCAGGGTGCATAGCAAGATAGAGCTCCTCAGATAAGTCATCTATCCTAAGTACTCGTTCAATCAGATCAAGATCCAACCCAGCCTCCTTCACCTGATATGGAAGTGACGCCTCATCATAAGCAATTAATTCCATACGTCCATAAATCAGCATACGTACAACAAATTGATCCGCATTTGCGACTTCTAAATGCTTAAAACCACGGTTCTCCAAATACATTTTTATGGCATCTTCCTGAGACACACCAATTTTATGCGATCTGGCTTCGTCAAATGAATGAATATGTAAATCTGTATTCGACTTTAACTTATAAAAAGAGGTTCTATAAGGCGCGATGGTTCCCAACCAAGCAAACATGGATTCACGTTCAGGAATACGAGCAATAGAATAAATTAAAGTATTAGGCTCAAGCTGAGCCGCTCTATAAGCTCGCGGCCAAGGAAGGAACTCAATATCAGCATCAAGATTTGCGTGTTCAAGCACAGCTAACACCACTTCGCTCGAAACGCCTTCTGCCTTGTCTTTAACTTCAAAATTATAAGGCGGGAAATTCTCAGTAACGATTCTTAATTCTAAATGAGGGTCAGCACGAGCAAAATTGCTCAACAAGATGAGTAAAAGAGATAACAAACGCAAGTGCATGTGATTTAGCCCCTCTCAAAAACTGTCGATGCTCTCCTCACACCTTTAGCCTAGTTGTGTCATTTAAATAATGCTATCCCTAGCATTAGTACACTTTATCAAAGTGCCATTCTGCCCTAACTAATCAAATTTTCATATGTCGTTAGCATAGCGGAGAAGCACAACCTTTGCTCTTGTTTCTCCGTAATAAGCAGCCCCTCATACACAACTCATCTAGCTATTTAAGGGTAATTAAATACCTAACTCTAACTCAAAAAAACCGACTCCCCTTTTAACGACAAAGCTCTGCCCTAAGACTAAAGCATCCAAAAGCCGCATATCTCGCAATGACAAAAGCCACTCGCTCATGTGAAAGATAATCAACCAGATCGGCCTCCGCTTCTTCTAAGTAAGCTAACTTGGCATCTAGTATTCGTTCATCTTTAGAGTAGGCTTTTAGAACAAATGGGCCAGAAAAATAACCTACTTTATCATCATTCAAATTTGATAAGGTCAGATCTCCAGTGGCTTCATTACTCGCATTCGCTAGTACAAATATTGGCCCATATTCCTTATAAGGACCCGATACATTAAAAGGACAATAACTTGCTAAGATTAACTTCTCTCCAGCTTTAGCACGCCTAAATACATCTCGACATGGCTCGCCACCAGAAGCCGTTATTATCTCAACAGCTTGGTTTTGATCATCCAGCCCTTCAACCCTAACTTTATCTAAAAACTCAGGCTTAATTGGTATTATTTGATACTTCATCTTTAACCACTCATCGTTGTTACTATCATTCAAACAAATAAGTGATCATTAAAAACTGAGTCTTTAAGGCAAAACATCCAGATATTGTTTTTGTATTTTAGAAGCAAAATTTGACTTTATTTGACCACATAAAACTATAAATTTTGAATCTTTTGATATAAACAGAAAAGATATAGGGGCTTATTTGTCATTATTTTTATTGATAGCAATTTAATTTATTAATAATCTCTTTTGCCAATTGAGAGTGAGTAATGAACGACAGCATTTTTGCCTCACTCTCTCCTAAATTGATTGTTAATTTTTTAAAGGATGTTTTTCAAGGATGAGAAAAGCCATATTCATTGCTATGACTTTTATACTAACTGCTTGTGGAGGCAGCTCAGAAACAAATAATAATGTTTCAGGATCGAGCTTCACTTTAGGCTTCTCTTCCATTAAAAGTTTTGACTTTAGCTGGCAAGCTCAAAGTGGAGCAACTCACTACAAGCTATTAGAAAATAAAGACTCTAACTCTGGCTTTATCCAAGTAGGTACTGACATTTCAAGTAATACACTAAGCTATAGCCACTTAGTACCACTCTATTCAAGAATAAATGCCCAATATATTTTACAAAGTTGTAACGCAAGTGAGTGTATTGATTCTGACACACTATCGGTTAATAACGCCTTAACTGACAGCATTGGTTATGTAAAAGCAAGTAATACTGATAACGACGACAATTTTGGCAAAAGCCTATCTCTATCAGGTGATGGGTCGACATTAGCTGTTGGGGCTTATGCAGAAAATAGTAGCAGCACAGATATAAATGGAGACCAGACAGATAATACGGCAAACAACGCTGGAGCCGTCTATATCTTTGATAAAAGTTCATCTGGCGATTGGACTCAACACGCTTATTTAAAAGCCAGTAATGCTGAAGCAGGAGATTTTTTTGGTTTTAGCGTAAGCCTAACAAGTGACGGTAATACACTCGCTGTTGGCGCCGTTTTAGAAGATAGCAGTTCAACAGGCATAAATGGCGACCAAATAAATAATGCTGCTATAGATTCAGGTGCCGTCTATCTTTACTCACGAGATAATAACAACGTATGGAGCCAACAAGCTTATATAAAAGCCAGTAATACAGACAGCGAAGACTATTTTGGTGAGAACCTTAAACTGTCTTCTGATGGAAGTACGTTAACTGTTAGTGCCTCTTCCGAAGACAGCAGTTCAACAGGTATTAATAACATACAGACCGATAATACAAGCTCTGATTCTGGTGCTGTTTTTGTCTTTACACGTGGCTCAAATGATATCTGGAGTCAGCAAGCTTACATAAAATCAAGCAATACTGGATCAGGTGATTTATTTGGGAGCAGTGTGTCACTATCTAGCGATGGGAACTTACTAGCTGTTGGCGCTTTAGACGAAGACAGTGGCTCAACAGGCATTAATGGTGACCAAATGGATAATTCTACAGATGGATCAGGTGCCGTTTATATTTTCTCAAGAGATACTAATGCTTTATGGACACAACAAGCATATTTAAAAGCAAGCTTTAAAGATAAGATCAACCTTTTTGGAGATCATTTAGCACTTTCAGCAGACGCTAGTACACTCGCGGTTAGCTCACCTTATGAAGATAGTGATTCAATAGGCGTTAATGGCGACCAAACGAATAAAAATGCACTTTACTCTGGTGCTGTCTATATTTTCACAAAGGACATGAGTAATAACTGGGAACAAGAAGCCTATATAAAAGCCAGTAACACCCAAACAGACGATCAATTTGGTTATCACCTAGACATTTCTTCAGATGGAAATATTTTAGCTGTTTCGGCTATCAGTGAAAGCGGCAATACAGAAGGGTTAAATGGAGATCAAAATGATAACTCTCAGAACAAGTCTGGTGCGGTTTATACCTTTGTGCGAAATGGCACTGTTTGGAGTCAACAAGCTTATTTAAAAGCAAGCAATACAGATAAAGGTGACAAGTTTGGAGAAGCTGTCTCTCTAGCAGCAGATGGATCAATTTTAGCTGTCGGAGCCTATTTAGAAGACAGCAATGCGATAGGCATTAATGGAGAAAAAACGAACAATAATGCCAGTGCGTCTGGTGCAGTATACTTATACTAAAGAAAAATTTATTCCCTAAATTAATGAGGGTAAGCTCACTCTAAAAACTTTCTTGCTTATATTATTTATATAACCTTTATTAGGACTAACTTACCAGAGCAAGAAAATTAGGAAGGAGCTTATCAATAGAATAGCGATTAAATTGCGACCCCAGCCATAAATCTAGAGGCTTATCCACACACTGAGGTGGGACGACTTGTTCGCAGCGTCCTTAGTCCTATGTCAATAAAAATGTGATAGAGCCTAAAAATTAAAGGAAACCTGTTACACCCAACCTAAAATTCTATTTTTAATCTTAGCTCTAAAACTTGCTCTCACCTTATTGATAAGAGGCATGACGTAAAACAAAACAAATTCATTCACTAAAAAGTGTTTAGTACTTTTTCTCAAAGACAAGTCACTTTCAAACCGGCCAGTCTTAGAGCCTTGCCAAACTAAAGGCTTAACAGACCAGAAGATATTTAGTTCGACTTGCTCCCAACAGGCAGTCACAAATGCGTCAGCAGGATAATTAAAGGCTTCTTGTCGAGCCAAATAACCTTCTATCACACCACAGAGTTTTTTCGCCGCTAAAGGGCTCACCAAATAACCCGCCGCCCTTTTTGTGCCTTTCATTTTCACTAAGGTTTTATTTAAATACCAAATCGGCACATCATAGCTGCAATATTCAATATTAATGTAATAATTATCTTCTCCATCCAATGCGTTTAATAAAGTTTTACAATCACGCACAATCGAAGATTTAAAAGCTGCATCATCCTCAAGCACTAAACCATGAGTATCGCTATTCGAGATTCTTTTCAGCGCATCATAATGCTTCCAAAAGCAAGATTTCTCCGCTTTATTCCGAGATAAATGCAAATTATTAAATGGGGTATAACAACCATGATTAAAGTCTTTTGCAGGAAATGAATCGACCCAACTTAAATTATATTCATCTTCGATTTCACAGAGCTGCCTTTGAATATTAAGCATTCGGTTTTCATACTTATCAAGGCGTTCATGGATACAATAAATATTCATAAAATTAAAACCTAATATCAATTTTGACTCAGCACTAAAGCTGGCCAGATAATTCGAAATAGCGCTGTAAAAGTAAAATAGAAATAGCGTCTTCCACTTTAGGGTTTTGAAACTGCGCTATAAATTGATGGGCATTTTTTATGATCATTTCAGCCTGCTCAGGATGAGCAAGGTAGTAATCCATTTTTTCATCAAGATCTGAATAGTCTTCTTTAAGCTCCACATAATGCACGCCAGAAACTAACGTACCTTCCATAAACCAGGTTTCAAATTTTGGCTTAACCATGAAGCAAAGAGAGTTAGAGGACATGCTCCATTTCAAGCTAGTCGCAACATCATTGCCCTCTATAGATAGAATGAACTTATATTGCAGCTGTTCATCAATTGTTAATTTTTCTTTCTGCCAAACCACATCCTCGGCTGGTTTATTAGTTTGCCCAATCTCGCATCTAGGATGATCATGAAACGCCTTCATAAACTCTCTACGATGCTCTTGATAAGCGGCACCGCGCCAAACTAGCATGTCTTTTTTCTGGCGAAATGAGTAGGGATCATCAACAAACTGGAAATGCCTATGCTTATCTAGATTCATCAAAATGGCATGCTTATTATCCCCTTCAATAGGCCTAGCTTTAACGATATAAGGATAATCTTCTAAATACGTCTCATCGCCAAACCTATGATTAAACTTCAGATCACTCGAAAAATAATAAAGGTACTGCTTTAGGTCGTAATAATAAGCGCTCGGCTTTTCTTTTTTGAAATCACCAATCAACTTAGCATTATCAGGAGTAATAAAAGGTGTATTTTGTTTTAGATAATAACGAATACGCCTTTCAACCTTTTGAGTATTAGCATCACTTATTGTCATTAAACGCTTCTTTCTTTTTTTAAAGAAGTAGCAAGGCATGGATAGCCTTATAAAAGCCCCAGTATAAAACATCAGTTTAGATGTTTTATTATAAGAAGATGAAAAAACCATAAGCACCCAGAGAATAAATTTTATTGAAGCAGAGTTCATTTCAAAACCACCTGGATAACTTAACATACTGATTTTAAATAATTTTATTAAAAAAATGTAATCTAAAAGGAAAAGAGAATACTTAACTAAGCAATAAACAATGAACTAGATAAGGTACAACCCTTTGAAAAATAAAGACTTTACAAATTATCTCTATCAATGTCGAACATTAACTTTTTTTAATATTAAGGTAAGATTAAAATTTTTTAATCTTTATAAAGCTAAAAATTAAGAATTAGCTTTATAATATTCAACTCGTTTATATTCATATTATTTTCAACAAAAAAATAAGCTATTAATGGATAGTTAATACTTTATATAAACAGATAGTAAGTAACTTATATAAAAAGATAAAAACTAATTAGAAGTAATTAGGACGATTAGCTATAACGGTTCACACTCGTGACTTTCTGAAAGTCTCTGATACGGGTACAAAAAACCACACCTAAAGATGCGTAAACAATCTCAATTAGGAAGTTCTATTCTAAAGTAATAAAGCAAACCTATTTAGCTTGTCTATACTAAGCTCTAGACAAGCATATATTCACCTGACGGGAGACTAATGGATAAAACTAGACGCCTTTGGATTTCAAGGCTTATAAAAGGCAGTGGATGCGCAGCATTATGTACAAACCATCCTTTGCTGACAGCCATTGAGTCGAGCTCTGAAGCTGATATTGCAATTCGAAGCTCCGCTGAATACATAATGACTTACGCTTCCCCCTACGCAACTGATGCCTACAAATACTGCCCTCATATGCACCTTGAATTTAAAAAGAATATTGAAGAGATGTCTTCTGGCAGAATCTACGTTGATATCAAAGACAAAGGCATTTTAGGAACAGGTCATGAGCTAATGGCGAAAGTGGCAAGAGGTGCTATCTCAGCAGGATTAGTCTCGGTTTCAAACTTAACACCCGCAGCCCCCGAGCTCGATATTCTTAATATTCCATTTTGGTCCGCTAAAGACCAAGCTTACTTAAACCTTATTACTTCAAATACTTGGAAAGAGCTCATTATTAATAGAGTAAAATCTCAAGGGAAGTTAGATGTTTTATTTCATTACTTACCGGGTTCAAGAACGGCCAGCTCAACGATGAAATACGGTAAAATCATCAGACGGCCCGACGAAGTTAAAGGCACCATCTTTCGTATACCTAATAGCAAGGCACTCAAAACCTTTTATGAACTAGCTGGCGCATCACCTGTTGATGTTGACTGGGTGAGCGTTGCTGCCATGGCCAAACATGGCCGGATTCAAGCATTAGACCCCAGTGTGATTGGCCTACATAATGGCCCTCGTGGTTTACGCCATCAAGTTGGGAACATCTCACAAATTCAAAGTGTATATGACGGTTGGATAGCAGTAGTAAGCCAACAATGGTTTAACCGCTTACCTTTAGAATTAAAACTAGTGCTCAAGGATGCTTCTGAAAAAACCTTTAGAGAACATTTAAGCAGCATCAGTCAAATAAGAGCAAATTGTACAAATAGCTTCGAAGACTTAGGTGCTAGCATTTATATACCCACCCATGAAGAAAGAGAAGAATGGATTAGACGCTGTGGACCGAATAACGAAACATGGACCGCAATCAAAAGAAATATATTAGGAGACGATAAAACCTTCCAAAAACTCATCGATGCCACAAAAACCAATAACGGCTATAGCATTACTTCTTGAAACAATTTAGAAGGTTATTCATACAGTTAAACGGTAAGATTATGCAGATTCGAACAGCCGACCTCATCCATGTTAAAGTCAGTTCAGAGCTAGAATAAAGTCATGAATCAAAAGTTTTTTCGAGAATTTCATTTTAATTTTTATAGAAATATTTCCACTTACAAATCAAGCACTTAAGCACATATAGCAAAACCCAATTCCGAATTTTTATTCTAGTTTGCATTAGTATTTGAGTAAATCAAAAATACCTTGCACTGACGGCTTTATATTAAGGAGAAGCCATCAGTGAAACAACAAAAGAGACTAAGAGCAGCTCGTAGTGTCCTTTATCACTAAAGTAGGGGTTTGGCCCATAAGCTCATTAATTTGATAGCAAGTTATTTTATTAAGACCGCTAAGATCCAGCGTCTTCAACTTTTGTAATGAATATAAAGGGCTAATATCCTCAACTTCATTGTCGCTCAAATCTAACTCTTCTAAATCAGATAACTTAGCTAATGATGAGATATCCTCGATTTGGTTGTATTTCAAATTCAATTTAGTAAGGCCTACAAGCGATTCTAAAGCACTAATATCTTTAAGGTTGTTAGTGGAAATTTTTAAGTTTTTTAAACCCGCCATTCCTTTTAGATCATCAATGTTATCCAATTTCATCGTATCTAAAAAAAGTGTCTCAAGTGACATTTTTGAAATATCAGACAAAGGTATATCAGAGCCATACAACTCAAGTTTAGTCACAGTATTAAGGCTTTTTAGTTCCTGACTACTAAAATTTGAATCAACATAATAAAGCTGCAAGCTTTCTAAATTGTTCAAATTAGCAAGGCTTGAAATATCTGTTACATCAGTGCCATTAAGAGCTAAATCAGTTATATTTTCTAAGCGGCTAATACGCTGAATATCAGTATTCTTAGTATAGTAAAGCGTTAATTTAGTTAAGTGTTTAAGGCTCTCTAAAACATCATAGCCAGCAAAATCCAACTGATCATTTCTACTGTGTCCACCAAGCCAAACTTCTTCTAGATTTGTTAAACTCGTCAAAGGGCTAAAATCAGTAATCATATTACCGTCAAGCATGATGGCTTCTAAATTTGGGTACAAAGTTACCCACTTTAAATCGCTTAAACTTGTATTAATTAAATCAAGTGTCTTTAAAGCTGAAAAAGGAGAGTCAAAGTTTGATACTAATGCAAGATTATTTACCTCACGGTCCCTTATCCCAAGAAACTCTAACGAAGGTAATTGGCTTAAAATGTACAGATCATGGTCTGTAAGAGGGTCACCATAATCATCACTAAAAGTACGAAGCTCAAGAAATTGCTCTATCCCTACTAAAGTATCTAAAGCTCTAAAGCCACAATCCAAAGTAGTCACCTCAGACATATATACCCAGCCCTCACTTCGAAGGTACCCATCTAAACATTGCTGCAAACCGATGCCTTTCATTCTGCCTAAGTCAGAAATTCTAGGGTTAGGCAGCAAGGTAAAAATCACCTCTTCACTCGTAACAACTTTATTGTTATGAATAACGTCTAACGCAAAACTCAGATTAATTTCATAATTAGAATTTGGCAGAGTTATAGTGGTAGAAGTCTCATTCTTACCAGACTTAAAGCTTGCTTGAGGAGCGATCTTTCCAGTTTGCTTCCATTCATATGAAAACTGATTACTTTTAATGTTTCCAACAACTGCATTTAAGTTCAAATCTAAATTTGAATAAACAGGTAATACGCTATCTATCTTTACAGTTGGAATATCATCTAGAGGCAAATCCGTTGAACCGCCAGAAGATGTGCTATCTGTCGCACTGCTGCTTGAACTATCATTTTCTGAAGAACAGGCACTCAAAATACCAAAAACAATACAATACTGAACTAAACGTAAAAACATCCATGTCACCTATAACCAACGCAATAATGCGTACAAAAAACAAGGTGAGATTTTATTTTTTAAGGTGAATTCGATCTATTAGAGTTGGTATTAGATTTTTTAGTATTTAGTAACACTCAAACCTTATAAAGCACACTGCACTTCAATAGTAACGAGGATTACTTGCAAGCATAGTATGGTAATCGATTAATCAACAGTAATTAATCAATACTTGTCTAAGTTAGAGAGCGCTTTGATGCTTGTAACAATAAAGAGTATTTGGGTACTTACCCAGTCTGGGCTTTGACTTTCCTTTAGATATGGCGATTTGATCTTACTTCCTTTTAGAGAAGCTCTAGCAGCTAAGACTCAAATAAAGGAGCAATAACTGGTGCAGTGATATAAAAAACAGTCATTGCTAATAGTACATGTACGAAAACTAAAGTACTCCAATTCGAGACTAATCCAAGAATTGAAATTATCGAATTAAACCAAGCTTTCGAAGTGAATTGAACAATTAAAGGGTTAGTTGGTACCCATGCCTTTCTAGCAAAATGCCTTGCAGAGGTAATGCCTGCTAATGAGATCAAAAAGAAAGCTATCACAAAAGGCCCTAATGTATCTGAAGTCTCTTCATTAACAAAAGCTAAAGACACCATCATTGCAAATATTACAACAAACCAAAGCGGCCAAAGTATAAAGCCTGAAACAGACTCAAAATAAGAAAACCTTTTAGCTAATAGCCGAGGTATGAATTCCATATAATTTCCTTGATAGAACTAGTTCTAATTTTTATCAGATTGATCTTAAACACCTTTAAGATAAAAGCCCACTGGTTTAGTGGGCTTTGTGGGAGCTAATCACAGAAGTTTCTGCTGGTGTAGGTTTTGATGGTTTCTATTTGGTCGTTTACCCAGTCTGGGCTTTGGAGCCTGGCGATTTGGTTTTGGTACATTCGGACGGCGCGTACCATGTTTACCTGTCTGAATTAGAAAGCCGATGGCGGGGATGACTAAGGTGTCTTGATTGAACTCCAAGCTTCTGACCATGCTGTTTAGTGTTCTACTTGGGCATGAAAATGAGAAACTATCACTGGACTCCTTTGCTTGAGTTATAAATACATATCCCAATCATTACCGTGCTCAACACAAAAATACATATCAACGAGTGAGTTTTCTTTACATCCAGCTTGAATGCATTCTCGATTAGACTCACCCCCATAATATTCAATAAAAAGCAGTTTACGATAGACAACCGCTTTAAAATCAGCAAAGTCATTTACTGAATTTACTTTAACAATTAGTGGCCCACGAGACATTCTTTCAACAACATATAACTGCTTGCATTGAATACAAGTAAAAAGCTCATAATCAATATTTTTATCTAATAGAGATAGTGGCTTAAGAATTTCATAAAGCTCTTCATCAGGGTGCGGCTCAAAGTAGTCTGAATATTGCTTACAAGAACATGCCATATTGAATTATTTACACCTATTTAAAAAATTAATGATGGATAGCCATCTTCCTTGGCGTTTGTTAGCCTCTGATTTTACAGCTTTTATTGAAGAAGCCCACAGCCTATACCTAATCAGCGTACAGAATATGTGGACTCTTCTTTGAGTTATTCACCTAATCACAGAAGTTTCTGCTGGTGTAGGTTTTGATTGTTTCTATTTGGTCGTTTACCCAGTCTGGGCTTTGGAGCCTAGCGATTTGGTTCTGGTACATTCGGACGGCGCGTACCATGTTGATCATCTCGATGGCTGGGATGACTAAGGTGTCTTGTTTGAACTCCAAGCTTCTCACCATGCCGTTTAGCATTCGGTACTTGGCCTGCTCTTCTAGGGTGACCATGCTGGTTTGTAGTGCTTGGCTATGTTGGGCGGGGTCGATCGCTGGGTGCTGTGTGGTTTGGTTTCCTAACTCTGGAGATTGCGAGTTGGTGGCTTTGAGTTGGCGTTCGCAGTTTATAAAATAGCGACGGGCTTCGCGGCCTTTTTCGTTGCGTTCTACCATGGCGAGTTCTTTCGCCATATCGAGGGTGATGAAGTAGTTTAGAGAACGTCTATCACCACCCTGATTTTTGATTCGCCCGTTTTGGCGAATCAAAATAAAGTCTTCATTTTCAACAAATTGATACTGTTTGATTCGATTCTTAATCCAATTTGAAAAGTCGCGACCAACTTCTAAAAAGGTATGTAAATCACGTGCGTTAACGGTATCGCAAGTTTGTTCGTTGATGATATTAGAATGTAGCGAAAGGATTTCGGTTGAGTTCAAGTGTTCTACTTGTATTTCGGATTGCATAGCCATCTGTGGCCTCCTTTGTATATGGCTTCCTGCCACAAAAAGGTACTAATCTGAAGGTGGCAGGTTGAACGGGTTAGTACTGCCGCTACAAAGAAACGGTGGGCACAGGGCCCCCCGAACAACCCACCATAAATGGTGTTGCTCACGCACAAAAAAAGCCGTAATGCATAAAACAGACGACTTGTGCGCCTTTGTATAAACGGGGTACTAATCCCGGCACTGGATTTTGCCAGTGCATTTAAATGGTAGACCTAAGAGGGTTTGGGTGTCAATGAAAGAATTATTTAGTCACATAACAGTAGCTCAGACAACTCAACCTCTTTACTTTCATATTTTTTATTTAACTTCAAAAGAATATAATCCATAAAATAATATTTAGCACAAATCCTTTTTAGAGAGCCATATGTAGAAAGGCACTCTTTTAAATCATCACTTATCAAGCCTAGATTATTTAGTTTTAAATCTATGCTTTTTTCTTTTGTTTTCTTTATTTCCCTTATTATTTTATTCTCTAATTCTATATTTTTTTCTTTTGACAAATCTTTATCAACACCATTTTTCAATCTTATAAAACTAGAGTATTCAGAACCATAAATTGAGTGAACAAACCTAATAAACAAATATTCACTTTGCATACTACCTCTTAGAGAAAAACTAAGATTAACAGAATCATCATCCATTAAAAAAACAGAAGAAATCATTTTTGATATAACATTGAAATCAGATGAAGTTTCATTTTTATCACTCTCAACTTTATCTTTTGATTTTATTATTTTTGGAATAATCCACTCTTGTTCTATTAACTCTGAGTTCATATCAAATGCTAAGTGCATAACTGAATCGAAAAAATTTAATCCAGAAATCCTCTCAAACACATCAAATTTATTTTTTTTCGACATATTTATTAAATAAAGTGCAGTAAAGTACTCTTGAAATGATCTATGAGTAAAAGTATAACCTAGACCATCTTTTTGCATAATACATACACTATTTAACAAGTCTTCTAAAAATTTATTTCTACATGTATCAACACTGCTTAATTTTATCGCATCGTCTAAAAACTTAAGTATCTCCTCTTCTTCAAAATAATATAATTTTTTTGAATAACTAAGTATACAAAAACTCGAAAGAAGTCTTTTAAAGTCATCTAGTGGTAAACCTGAAAAAGATTTTCTTTTATATAAACTTTTAAGTGAATCATGCTTGTTGAACAATGTTAGAAATGCTTGTTCGTAAAATAAGTGAATTTTATTAGGTATCTCTGCTATTTGCTCATAAGTTAATAGCATCATAGTTAGTAATAGTGGGTTTTGGGCAAAACTTTTGTGTTTTTCATAAAGTTCTTCATCCAAAGAAGTTAAAAATGAATTTTTAACTTTCCTATCATAGTCTAGTTTATGAATTAAATTTTTTGCTTTTTCTTTATCCAATGGTAAAACTTTATATTTATAAAACTCATCCCAAGAATCAAAGCGGCTATCTGGCCTACTCGATAGTATCATCATTATATTATGATAACTATTTGACAATGAAACAATTTCTTTTTCAAAGTCACTCCTATATTCACCATTAAGTTCATCAAAACCATCCAGTATTAGTAAAACTTTACCAAGCCTTATTGCATACTCCAATTGAGACTTAGAAAAACTAGGATCTATTAAAATCATAGTCTCAATTATATAATCTATTAAATTGATATTTTTCCTATTATTCAAATGTCTTAATTCAATAAATATCGGAAATATTCCGTTTGGACTCTCAATTAAGTCTACAAATAAACTTTTACAAAAAGTAGATTTTCCAGTTCCAGCAGCACCAGAAACAATTAATTTTTTATTTTTTTCAATTTTCTTTAAAAAATCAGCCTCATCTACTTCAACATCATTAACAGATAAATTAGTTCTAATATAAAAATCTTTAAGATTTACAGGCGCTCCTCGATATAAAACAGTTTTAGTTTTTGAATATTTCACATAATTACGTTCGAGGTATTTTGAAAAGCAAAAACCGATATTTACTTTCAATTTTTCATAAATATCTTTAGTTGCTAGTTTAGCGCCATCAAAAACGGGCTTTGAAAACAGCTTAACGACTTCGGCAAAAATTTTATTTGGATCGACTTCTTTCACTCTATATTCTCCGAATATAAACCTAAATTTAAAACATCTACTAAGAAGAAAATAGAAAAAAGCCTCTCTCCTTGGCAGCACGAGGATGTCTCTCTAAAAGACCACTATCCTTGTGTGTGCATATAAGCTCATGATCTTACGCCACTTTCTCCACATTTCAAATATGGTAAACTGACAATTGTTTATTATTTCATCACACTAGCCCTCACCAACACTCACTTTCTAAACTAGATAAGCCTGCTTGTTCCCGCTGGCGATGACGGACTCTATTCGCCATTCTCTTTTAGGAAAGCCAGCTAAAATCGCAGGGAAGCTCCCGTCTAATATCAGCTGAGCGCCAACGACTAGCGCTTAAGTATCAGGTATGTTTCTTGGAACACTCTCGATTAGACTCTCTGTTAGATATGTGTGAACTTAGACCCTTGCTTACGCTGTGTTTTTAAGAACTCGTCTTTGGCCGCTTTCATGGCGGTGGCTTGGGTTAAATAGGCTTGCCGCAGCGTCTTAAAGGGCGCACTGCCTGTTCTGATGGTGTGCTCCTCCCCTGTTTCGCTGTCGGTCCAATTGGCTATCTTTTTGAACTAAAGAGTAAAACAGTCACATCAGTATTATATATAATGTTACAAAGGCAAGAGCAGAAAAAGTACATATATAAACAACGCCTAACTTAAATACAAGATCACCCAGTTCGATGTGAGAAGTATCATTTGTTAACCGATATTTTCTTTTGTGTATGTATAAAAAAAACACCATATTATCTGTTGATGACAAAATAGTGCTCTCTGGCGTTGTCTCAACATATAGATCATTAAACTTGCTCTTAACATCCTTTCTAAATTTGTTCACTTTTATTGTGTAATAAATAAAAACGCTCGAAGAAGCAGTAAAACATAAGATCCATGCTAACCCTAAAAAGTCTTCCAATGTTTGTACTTCAAACATTACTAGTCCCTATTAAATTTATATATGATATCAACAAAGTACTTATCACTACATAAATATACTAACCACCTTTATGGTTACTAATCCAGAGTAAGCAGTTACCCTTTAAGAAAACGAAGCTTTAATCTTCTCTTAAATCTTTATAAAAAACGCGCCCTCACCAACACTCTGTAGCCTTGCTTATTCCCGCTGGCGGTGACGGACTCTATTCGCCACGCTCCGCCTAAAATCGCAGGGAAGCTCCCGTCTAATATCAGCTGAGCCCCAACAACCAGCGCCTGAGAATCAGGTATGTTGCCTGGCACCTCTAGGGTGAGCTTAGACCCTTGCTTACGCTGTGTTTTTAAAAGCTCGTCTTTGGCCGCTTTCATGGCAGTGCCTTGGTTCAAATGGGCTTGCCGCAGCTTTTTAAAAGGCGCACTGCCTGTGCTGATGGTGTGCTCCTCCCCTGTTTCGCTGTCGGTCCAATTGGCTTTGATTCCATTTACCGAAGATCGACTTGATTGCTCTAGTTGGCAGTTGATAAAGCCGCTGTCGCTGGGTGTGTTCTTGCTCGGCATGGATAAAGTGACTGTGGGTAGGCGCTGGCCTGATAGGGTTTTCTCTCGCCCTTTTGGGGCCAAGACGTATAAGTCGTTAACCGGCTTTGCGATGGCGTCTCGCTCTCTGGCGAGCCTTGTCAGAAAGGCCACATCTGTTTGGTCTAGGTGCTCAATGAGTTCGCTTTCATATTCGGGGGCGACTCTGGGGCTAAAACCGTGGGCGGTGACAACTTGTCGAAAGAGATCGGCAAGGGTGATGTTCTCAAAGGTTTTGGTTTGTCGTTCTTTAAAGCGGGTGTTGTCTTCGACTTGAAAGGGGGCGGCGGTGGCGACGATTGTCATGGTGGGCGGGAAGAGTACGGGGGTGATTCAGGTGATTTTAAATGCCCCTCTGTCTATTAGGGTGTCGTCTACGCCTTCGTGCCAGTTGAGTATGGCGCCTTCTTTGGGTAGTCCGTCTTGGTCTTGAGTGTCGATAACGAGGGTGATTTGATCGGTTTGTATGCCTGGTGCATCGGTTCGTTTCCATGAGATGAGGCGTTAGTTGATGATGTTAGCAAGCTGCTTTGATTCGCTAGTGACTTGAACAATTGGTTTGTAGCCTAATCCCATAGGTTTACCACGCTGTCTGTTTGGGTTTGTTCTTGAGCCTGCAGGGAGAGTGCTGGCAAGGTGATGAGTAAGCCTGCGGGTAAGATGGGGCCGTATTGTATGAGGTGTGGGTTTAGGTTGTAGAGCGCTCGCTCGGCTTCGTCGTCTGTGCGCTTTAAGCCCATCCAGAGGATAAGGCTGATGCTGTCGCCTTCTCGGCTACGTAATGTTTTCACCTGCGTATTCCTCTAGCTCTAGGGTGAATGACAAGGTGATGGGGGTGCCATCGTCTATGATGCGGTCTTGTTTTTCGTTTAGGCGCTTTATCGTCCAGAGGCCAAGATTGTTGCCGTAACCATCTACGAGTACGAGTGGCTCTCGCTGGTTTTGCAGTGCGCGCAGGCTGGCAAGGTTATCCAGCCCTTCGGCTTTAAACCATGTACCTGTGAGGCTGATATTCTCAAGGCTTTGGCCTGTGTTTTGGCTGATGGTTTTTTGGCCGTATCGGGTGATGGTACGCCAACCGCCATCGCTGATACGTTGTAGGCCTGTATAGGGTGTGCCTTGGCCGAGTGAGAACACAAAGCCACCGAGGGACATCATTTGTTTCATTGGGGTCTCTTTTGTAGGTTTTGGAGTATAAAAGCGCATAGATATGCAATTTATTGATGGTGTAATAAGGGTGTAATAAAAAATCTTGATGCGGTTTTAGTTTTTGTATATTGTCACTTACTAAATAAGTTAGTAATGGATCACTACTCTTTTCCCCGACCATTCCTCTCTTAGTAAGTACATCAATACATTCAGTAAAAGTTATAAATAAAGGACGTTTTTCAAGGATGAGAATATTTGTTTTAGCTTTATTGGCTTTGGTTTTGACAGCTTGTGGTGGCGGTGGATCGTCAGATTCTGGTTCAAGTTCCTCAAGTAGCTTCACTGTTACTGCTATCGACGGCTATTTATCCAGTGCAGAAGTTTATGTTGACAGAAATGGTGATGGCGTTGCAGGTAGCGATGAACTGATTGGCAGTACTGATATTAATGGCCAAATCGTTCTTGATAATGTAAATAAGGCATACCCTATTATTATTCGAGCTGTCGCTGGTATTACCCGAGATAGTGATTATAGTGATGCAATTGCAGAAAACTATGAAATGGTCTCTTCTGCAGGTAAAACGGTTGTTACCCCGTTTACTACTCTTTCATACCTTTATGATATTCCCATGGATGAGGTGTTAAAAAAATTAGATCCTGACGGAAGCTTAGGACTAGATGTTGAAACAATATCTGGTGACTATGCATCAATAAACACAAATAAAGGGGTTGTATCGCAAGCTTTAGCGAGAAGTATGGCTAAAGCACTGAAAGATGAAATTTCAAACAACAAGGACAGTGGTTCACAAACTACTAATACCCTTGACTCTTACGTAAATTCAATTGTAACTACACTAGCCACCCAAGTGGCAGCTGCAGCAAATATTGCTGATGATTTAAATGAAACCGTCATCACGATTGTGACGAATAGTGAAGGTGCGGTAATACCTACAACTACTTTCACAACTGCACTAGATGCTGCGTCTTCTGGTTCAGGTTCTTC
>NZ_JXYC01000029.1:0-62252 GCF_000967665.1 Marinomonas sp. S3726
AGCGTCCATCCCATCAGCCATCTAAATTTGTAATATCAGAAGGTGGAGTTGATGAGACTGGAGGTACTTACTATGGGGTTGGTGCATATGGTGGAAACACGGTAGGTTACACATTTAATTTTGAGGTTTAATAATGTTAGAAAATATTGCCAGCATTAATAGGACACGCATACCAATTTGATCTTCTTCTAATCACAATCTAGCTTTATTAGATTCACTCAAGGATGAAGAGTCTAAAATGCGCTTTCTTTTAGTGAAGCGAAAGTCCCTAGTTAGCCTACAAGATACGCCTTACTACCATTGTGTTTCACGCTGTGTCAGACGTACTTTTCTGCGCGGAGTAGATGAGTCTACTGGCCCCCCTTTTTAAATGCCTGTCTCGTTTAAAAAGGAGAGGAGAGAGCGGGAGTGTTGTCATTGTCATAGTGGTTTTGTTTTGAGAAGTATCGAAAAGTAATGAGCAGTCCGCAAATTCGACCTTAAATAACTTGGCTAATGTGACTTGAGTGGGATAGAGTCTTTTTATTAACTAAAAGGAGTTTATTATGTTCCCCATTGCTGTTTGGATGAGTTTTACATTAGCCTGTTTATTGTTGGTTATTACCCCAGGACCAGATAATTTATTAGCCATTGGACGTGGTTTAAGCCAAGGTAAAGTGGCTGCGGCTTTATCTGGTTTTTCTTCTGGTACCGGTATTTTATTCCATGTCTTAGCGGCTACCTTTGGTTTAACCCTCTTGATACAAACCTCTGAAGTTGCTTTTTATGCTGTTAAAATTATTGGTGCGGCTTATTTAATATTCTTAGGTATTAAGGTGCTGAGATCCCGAAATCTCTTTAGCTTAGAGCCAGTTAAAAAACAGTCATTAACCAATATCTTTTCGACAGGTTTTTTGTCCGCTGCGCTTAACCCAAAACCGGGTATGTTTGTCCTCGCCTTTATTCCTCAATTTGTGGATCCTAAGCTTGGCTCAGTGAGCCAACAAATGCTGGTATATGGCGTTTGGTTTGCTTTGTTAACTGCCGTTGGTTTTGCGCTAATGGGGATTTTTGCCTCTAAACTTTCTAGCTTCTTAGCGTCGAGACCAAGACTTGTTTCTGGTATGAATATCAGTGCTGGTTTGACATTTATTAGCTCAGGTTTAGCCATAGCATTTATGAAACAAAAATAGTGAGAGAGATGAAAGCCAAGCTATACCTGATTCCTGGCACCATGTGTACAGAGCAATTATGGCAATTTGTATTGCCTTCATTATCTGATGAGTTTGAACTTTGTTATCTCACAATACCTAATAAGATGCGCTTAGATGACATTTCAGATCATCTTGTTGCTCAGTTTGAAGAGGATAGGGTTAACCTTTTAGGTTTTTCCTTAGGTGGCTATATTGCCAGTTTAGTCGCGAGTCGCTTTCCCGAAAGATTAGATAAACTCATGGTGCTCGCTAACAGCCCCTGTGCTCTCAATGCAGATGAACTTAGCTTGCGTAAACAGACCGTCTCCATACTCAAACGCTTTGGCTATAAAGGTATGCCAAGAGTGAAAGCAGAAGCCTTATTGGCAGAGAAGTCTGCTTTGCATATCGATCTTATCTTGGAGATGGATAAAACACTGGGTGCAGATACCTTGCTGAGTCAGCTTGAAAATACGTCTTCACGTGATGATCTTATGCAGCCTTTATTGGCATTAGAGTGTGATGTTCGTTTTATTTATAGCCAAAAAGATACCTTAATCAATCTTGCTTGGATGCAGGAGCTTAAGGCCTTGGCGGGTAACAAGATGTCGCAAAAAATGGTAGCAGGTAGCAGTCATATGCTGCCTCTTGAAGAGCCGATCATGATAAGTCGTGAGATAAAGACATTCTTTAACTAAAAAAGCAGGCCTTAGGTGAAAGGCCTGCTTATCTCTAATTTTAATGACTAACGTTTAACGCATTAGAAATTAAAGTTTGGTAGTGCATTTTCAACTACAGCATCAGAAATGATTTTGTGTGTTTGCGTTGTAGGATGGGTTACGCCCCAGAATAGGTAAGTATCAGAACCATAGGTATCGCAATCAGATCTAAGGTCATGAGACTTTAAGTAATCAGAAGACGAGCTCTGATTAATATCTAGGCAAGAATCACTGGTGTTACGTAAGCCATAGTCACCTGGTGACGCAACTATGTCTTCAAATAAGCTGAAAGTATCGTAAAGTACGAAGTTAAGACCTTGCGCTTGATACTCAGCTACTTTGCCTTCTACAAAGGCATTGTATTCAACTATTTTCGCTTTTACTTCATCGGCTTTGCTTGGATCAGCATATTTGAATTGAGGCGCAATAGAGGCATCAACCAGTGCCAATACCAGCATATTTTCAATACCATTAGCGATGAGATTATCAACCGCTTCGGTAAAGTCTGCGCTAACTTCAGCGACACTTCTGTCATAGTTAACAAAGTCGTTCAAGCCTATCTCTAACGTAACAAGTGTGTCTTTAGTGTCGTAATTTTTCGCTAACTGCATGTATTCAACATAGGACTCTACTTGGCTAGTTAAACCCGATAGTACTACGTATTGATCGGAGCCCGCTGCACCGCCAACCGCCCAGTTATAGTTAGGCAAACCTTTTGCTAACGATAAATACTCATTCCAAACCAAGCCATTTGAGAAGTGGCCTAGGAACCAAGTTTTATCATTTGGGAATATCCATTGAGAAGCGTTATAGATGTTGCCAGCATCTGAGATACTGTCGCCAAATGTCACCACTTTATTGATTTTACTTACGTTGTCATCATTACTGGCAACATCATTTGTCCAGATAGTGTGGTTATAGGATAAGCGCGTATCTGCCGCGTAAAAAGTGATATCTGCACCATCGTAATCGGCATTAAGAGTCGCTTCACAACGCTCACGGATAGTGGCGTTTTCAACATCCGTATAAAACATGTTTTTCCAAGAGGTACTTGAATACCAGTAACCTTTTATCGAGTAGTAACTACCATCATCTTTTAATGCCCACTCCCAGCTTGTTCTTGCATCATTGTGATCGCCAGAAGGGCGATACCAACACCTAACATAGGTTTTTGTCTCGTCTGCTTGTAGATTAGTTATTTGCTTACTTGATAAGTCTGCAGCGGCATTCGCTGTTGCACCATAGAAAGGCAAAATTAGAAAAGGTAATAAGCCGAATTTTTTTATTGTTTGATTCATTCGTTAACTCCATAAAAAGTGTAAAACCTCTATGACTGAAAAATTTGATGTTTATGATCAAATATTAAACAGAAATATTACAAATTTTTATATCAACAAATTTTATAAATTACCAATAGGAATATCTCTAGGCTCAAATTCTTTTTATTAAAGGCTCATTTAATAAAACTGAGAGCTGTTAACATCTCTAGAATATTTTGTAATATGAAATTTAAAAGGAGGAGAAAAGCGAGGTAAGTTTAGATAAACGCAAGAAATCGCACGCTAAAAACACTCAAAAAAGTGTGCCATAGCTTAACAATATACTCATTAAGCTATGGCCTGATTAGCTTATCTTTGCTTTAGGTAAGCTAACATTGTATCGGCATCAGAGACTTCAAATGGATCTGCTGGTGCATCATCCTGATAGCCTTCTTCAGAGAACATTTTGGTGATTGAGCCATCTTCAACATACATTGCATAACGCCAGCTACGCATACCAAAACCAAGGTTATCCTTCTTAACTAGCATGCCCATTTGTCTTGTAAAGTCGCCATTACCGTCAGGTAATAGGAATACATTTTGAGCATTCTGGCTTTTGCCCCATTGGAACATGACGAAAGCATCGTTGACAGAAAGACAAACAACAGCGTCTACACCTTGTGCTGTAAATTCATCGTACAACTCTTCAAAACGAGGAAGGTGAGAGGTAGAGCATGTCGGTGTGAATGCGCCAGGTAGAGAGAAAACAACAACATTCTTACCTTTAAAAACATCATCAGTGGTGAGGTCTTTCCATTCAAATGGGTTAGGACCACCTAATGCTTCATTTCTTACGCGAGTCTTGAACGTGACCTGAGGGACTGTGCTTCTCATGTGTTAATCCTTGTTTAAGATACAATTTAGACATTTAAGTAGAGCTTTAAGTCTCTAATGGATTAGCGCTTGGTGCAAGTGAATTGCGCTTAAATTCCAACAAGCTGAAGTTTATTGTTAGCTATTTTGCCTTTTTTTAACCTGTTGTATTAAAAAGTGATTGGTTAAGGTGAAACTTCAACTAGGCAGGAGTGGATTTATGAGTTATCAAGCATCAAGGAGTATGGCGCTAAATTTATGGGGGAAATTAGGTAGCAACCCTATTGGGCGAACCTTATTTTCAAAAGCTGTCTGTTTTAAAGCACCTTATTTTGCATCGATACATCCTTACTTCCATCGTTTAGAGCCAGGCTTGGTCGAAGTACATGTTAAAAAGCGTCGCAGCGTGACTAATCATATTAATACTGTTCATGCGATTGCTATGTGTAATGCTGCTGAGCTGGCGGCTGGCACTTGTTTAGATGTTTCTCTAGATGCTAGATATCGTTGGATTCCTGTCGGTATGGAAGTGAAATATCAGAAAATGGCAAAAACTAACTTAAGAGCAGTCTGTGAAATAGCAAATTATCAAAACTTGCAGGAAGGGGATCATGTCTTACCTGTCAGTGTGCTGGATACTCAAGGCGTGGAAGTGTTCAATGCGCAGATTAAGATGAAGGTGAGTGCTAGAAAATAGCATAAGATAAGCTCAAAAAATGGTATAAACAGCAGGCAAGTTGCCTGCTGTTTAAAACTAAATTACTTCGCTTTATGTGTCTCGATTGCTTCTTGCATAGCAGACATGGCGGTTGCTTCTAACCAGTCTAGATCAATGTTTTGATGGGCTTCACAAATGAACCAAGGTTCACGAGAATCAGGTTCAAGCATGATGCCTTTTTTAATCAGGTTAAAAGCAAATTCAGTGTAAAGCTCTGAGTCTGTTTGCTTCCAATCACGGTAGTTTTGAGGAACAAAAGTACCAAAGTGAATGCCAAACATAGCATCAGGACCAGCGAATTTGTGCTCTATTCCAAAGTGGCTGAATACTTTACCAAGGCGTTCTTGGATTGCACGGCCGTTCGCATCAACAGTGGCAAGTGCGTCGGTATCACGTAATAGTGTTAACGTTGCTTTAGCCGCGCTTAAAGCGATCATGTTAGCGGTATAAGTACCACCATGAGTCACGCCATTTTTACCAAAGTTGATCTTATCCATGATGTCTTTTTTACCGCCAAAAGCAGCAACAGGGTAACCATTGCCCATTGCTTTTGCATAGGTGGTTAAGTCTGCATAAATACCATAAAGCTCTTGAACGCCGCCTTTAGCAACACGGAAGCCCGTTTTTACTTCATCCATGATGAGTAATGACTCGTTTTTATCTGAAATATCACGCAAAGCCTGAATATAGTCTTGAGTTGCTGCGATACTGCCGCAGTTACCCATAATAGGCTCGATAACAATCGCTGCGATATCATGGCCAACACGCTCAAAAACGTCGTTTAATGCATCAAGATCATTCAAAGGCACGGTTTCAAGGTGTTCTTTACTGCTTTCTGGAATACCAATACCAAACGCGGCTACTTCAGGTGCGGCTTGAGTGTTCGCATCCCAATTATCAACATCTGACTTCCACATCATTTCATCGTATAAACCGTGAAAACCACCTTCAACAACCACTATCTTATTGCGACCTGTAAAACCACGCGCTGTTCGTACTGCACCTAATACCGCTTCTGTGCCTGAGTTAGCAAAACGAAGCTTTTCAATTTGAGGGCAAAGATCTTTAATTAAGGTCGCGACTTCTGAGTCTAGTTCGGTAGAAAAACCTGAAATAGTACCAACTTGTGTAATTGCCTTAATGACTTCCTCATCAACACGTGAATCACGGTAGCCTAAAATGATTGGGCCATAAGCAAGACGAAAGTCGATAAACTCTTGATCATCACAGTCTGTGATGGTGGCGCCTTTAGTACTTTTTACAAAAACAGTTTTATCTTCGCCCCAATAACGGTAGCTATCGGCAACGCCCATAGGCATATGTGTATGGGCTGTTTTAAGTAGTTTTGCAGATTGAGGTTTAGCTTGATCAGTCATGGGGCTCTTGCATATATAAAGGAGATGATGTGGCTGGTTATACACCAGATTTTGCGAGCGCATCATACCTGTTTCACCTAGGGTTTTCCACTTGGTGAAACAGAAAATGGCTGACTAATACATGTTAAAAGGCAGGCTTAAAAAGCTGTGTGTAAAAAATGCTTGAGAATTGGATCTTAAAAAGAAAATATCTTGTGATAAGGCAGAATAATCAGGTTAGCAATAACTAAAATGAAAACAATGGCATAGGTTATTTGCATGCCAATGGCGCGACCACGGCATAAGCCTTTCAAGGTGCTTTTTGCATGTATGATACGAGCGAGAAATAGACCTATTGCTAGGGTGTGAAGAAACCAGTTCGGCGCCTGATTTATTTCAAGGTTAGCCAATAATAAGAGTGCTAAAGGGATATTTTCTAAGGCATTAAAGTGGCTAGCCCTGGCCCAGATAAGTGGCTTGTAGCCGCCGTCACCATAAGGCACACGGTAAATACGTCTTTGCTTAACAACGTTAAAGGATAAGGCCAAAATCAAGAGGCTAAATAAACAAAGATAAAAACCTATTATCATAATAAACTCTTATTCGTTAAGTGAGGGTGCTGTTACTTCTTGTTTAGTTTAAGGCCTTATACATCTGCGTACTGCTCTTTAATCACGACTTGTTCGGCCTTTTTTCGGGCTTCCCATTTTCGGATTTCTAGCTCAGGCTTGTCATAAAATTTATCAACATAGCCCAAGCACAGATAGGCAATTAGCTCTCTATCTTCAGGTGCATTTAAAATAGACTTAACCTCATCAGGGTTAAGTATGCTGACCCAGCCCATGCCAATGTTAAGCGATCTGGCCATTAACCACATATTTTGAATCGCACATACCACGCTAAAGCGGCCCATATCCGGCATACTTGTTTGGCCAAGAACGGGAGCATTATTGGGCTTATAAAAAACCGCCAAGTTTAAAGGCGATTCTTGTATCCCTTCTAATTTTAACGATTGATAAAGTGCTTGCTTGTCGTCATCAAGACTTTTGGAGAGGGTTTCTTTTGCTTTTTCATTTTCACGTTGAAAGCTTTGACTAATTTGTTGCTTGATTTCATCTTTGTGAATTAGAACAAATTCCCATGGTTGGGAGAAACCGACAGAGGGTGCATGCAAGGCGGCATCTAGAATCTGTTTAAGGTCGCCTTCTTTTATCGCGTTTTTAAGAAAACGGTTACCACGAACATCGCGCCTGTGCTGAATGATTTGACTTAAAATATCGCTAGCAGCTTGGTCAAATTGTTTGTTGGAATCAAAGGTATTATTCATTGGTTATATAAGCTCTAACAGGCTATCAGTCAGTCGATTTATTTCAATAATAAACGGCTTAACTGAGTTCCACCAATAATCCCTCATTTGGTTTAATAAAATTTTAACCCTAGATACTAGACTAGATTGTTCTCTTTTTTAACCATTCTTTACAGAAGCTGCGGTGAATTTTATTCACTGCTGACAAATCAGGCCTAAATTCGAAAGATCTAAACTAAGTTGTGAGATTTACAGGGCTTTTTCTAATGCTTGGCGTTTTATCATGGTTGGGTTTTAGCTAAAAGCAGCGAGGGTAATTTAAAAACATTGGGATGCTGTGACTAATTCTTAAGCGAGTGCTGATGTCTGGATTCATTTGTGCGATAATGCCGCCAAATTTTATTTGATACTGGCTAGTGCTGTTTTTTTATAAGTGAATAGCTGCCTATAAACAGTATCGATCAACACTTTAATTGATAATTTAATCGGAAGACGACCTTGCTAACTACTGCAAATCTAACTATTCAGTTTGGTGCTAAACCACTTTTTGAAAATGTATCTGTTAAATTCGGCGAAGGCAATCGCTATGGTTTAATTGGTGCTAACGGTTGTGGTAAATCCACCCTAATGAAAATTCTTGGGGGCGATTTAGAGCCAACATCAGGTAATGTTTCAAAAGACCCTAATGAGCGTCTTGGTAAATTGAAACAGGACCAATTTGCTTATGAAGAATACAGTGTTATCGACACAGTAATCATGGGTCATGAAGAGCTTTGGGCCGTTAAGTCTGAGAAAGACGCTATCTATGCTAACCCTAACATGACTGAGGCAGATGGCCTTCGTGCGGGTGACCTTGAAGCTGAATTCATGGAAATGGATGGTTACTCTGCAGAAGCACGTGCAGGCGAGCTTTTAATTGGTGTAGGTATTCCGGTTGAACAACATTATGGTCCAATGACCGAAGTGGCACCTGGTTGGAAGCTACGTGTATTGCTAGCGCAGGCACTATTTTCTGAACCAGAAATTCTGTTACTTGATGAGCCTACCAACAACTTGGACATTCATACTATCGAATGGCTAGGTGGTGTGCTTAATGAACGTAACTGCACTATGATCATTATTTCCCACGACCGTCACTTCTTAAACAGTGTTTGTACACACATGGCTGACTTGGATTATGGTGAATTACGCCTATTCCCAGGTAACTATGATGAATACATGACAGCAGCGACTCAATCTCGTGAGCGTCTATTGTCTGATAACGCGAAGAAGAAAGCGCAAATTAACGAACTTAAAGCTTTCGTTAGCCGTTTCTCTGCCAATGCATCTAAATCTAAGCAGGCGACGTCTCGTGCTAAGCAAATCGATAAGATTCAACTTGATGAAGTTAAACCTTCTTCTCGTCAGAACCCATTTATCCGTTTTGAACAAGAGAAAAAACTTCACCGTAATGCCTTAATGGTTGAAGGTTTAGGAAAAACCTATGAGGAAGAGATCTTTAAAAATCTAGACCTTATGGTTGAAGTGGGTGAGCGTATTGCCATCATTGGGCCAAACGGTATTGGTAAATCAACACTACTGAAATGTTTGGTAGGTGATACTGAGCTTAATGCAGGTACCGTTAAATGGTCTGAAAACTCTCAGATCGGTTATTACGCTCAGGACCATGCAGCAGACTTCGAAGAAGATAAAACGCTGATTGATTGGATGTGGCAATGGGGCCAAGAAGGTGATGACGAGCAAGTGATGCGTGGCACCTTAGGTCGTTTGTTGTTCTCTCAAAAAGAGATCGAGAAATCCGTTAAGGTTATTTCTGGTGGTGAACAAGGCCGTATGTTGTTCGGTAAGATCATGCTTCAACGTCCAAACATTCTATTAATGGATGAGCCGACTAACCACTTGGACATGGAATCTATCGAGTCATTGAACTTGGCTCTAGAAAACTATGCCGGCACCTTGTTGTTCGTCTCTCATGACCGTGAATTCGTTTCCTCTTTGGCAACGCGTATCATTGAAATCACACCAACAGGTATTGTTGATTTCCACGGTACTTATGATGAGTACCTTGAGAAACAAGCGGTATAAATTCTAAAAACATTCGTTTTTGGTATTTAGTAAAAAAAGAGCGCCTAGGCGCTCTTTTTTTATGGATGGCTTAATCGTAGTTTCCTTAAATGTTAAGTAATATTCCAAATTGGAAAATAGTTTATTCACTATTTTCTCTTTTAGAACATAGCTTTTGCTCGTAAAGTAAAGGCATAAATTATTGTGATCTTTAGGAAGCGTAAAAGGGTTTAGCTATGTTGAATGATGAACAAATTAATCAATATCACGAACAAGGTTTCCTTGTGCTTGATCAAGTATTTGAGCTAGATGAACTAGAAAAAGTGAAAGCTCAGGCGGCTAAAATTGTGAATGATTGGCATGACGAAGACAGATCCCATACTTTTAGTACTAAGGATAATGACAGAAGCGGTAACGACTTTTTCTTAGATTCTGCAGAAACCATGAGCTGTTTTTTTGAAGAAGAAGCTTTTGATGAAAAAGGTGAGTTTGTTCAAGACAGATCCCTGTGTATCAATAAGATAGGTCATGCCCTTCATGAGCTTGATCCCGTTTTTAATCGTTTTAGCCATCAAAAAGTCTTAGGTGATATCGCCAAGGATATTGGCTTGGCAGCACCACAAATTCGCCAGTCTATGTATATTTATAAGCAACCTAAAATAGGTGGCGAAGTCAACTGGCATCAAGATGCGACTTTCTTCTTTACCACGCCTCAAAGTGTTGTGACTTATTGGTTTGCAATGGAAGACGCTACTTTAGAAAATGGTTGCCTTTGGGTTGAGCCTAAAGGCCATAATGGGCCATTAAGGGAACGTTTTAACCGTGAAGGAAGCAATACAAATATGCTGCCTTTAGATGATACGCCATGGCCAATTGATACAGGGGTTCCTGTCGAAGTGAAAGCAGGTAGTCTGGTCGTGTTTCAAGGTAAGCTACCTCACTATAGTGCGCCCAACCGTTCGAGTAAATCTCGTCAGGCGTATACTTTACATGTTACAGATGGCACAACTGAATACGCTAATGAAAACTGGCTCCACGCTAAAACCTTGCCGCTAAAGGGCTTTGCTAGTTAATTAGGCCTGGTTAATTAGGTCTAGTTAAATGTTGGCCGATTTAGCGCATTCACTATCTAGGTAAATCAAATACCCTAAAAGGCTGCTCATTTATTGAGTGGCCTTTTATTTTTTTAGTTAACGTGCTTTTCCTGTCTTAATTAATTTATCTTTAAACCATAGGTGAGCTGGATCTGATTCACTTCTTTGGTGCCAGATGAGTGAGTAAACAACGGGTAGTGTGGCACAAGGCATAGGTAAACAAGTGAGTTTTAGCTTGTTGCAAATATAGTCGGCCCAATTTGTTGATGTGGTAAAAACCAAATCAGAATTCGCACAAAGCGCGCTGGCACTATGAAAATCTGGCACTTGAACGGCAATGTTTCTTTGCAAGCCACGCTCAGCCAAGGTTTGATCAAATACTGGCGCACCAAGTTCATTATCCCTTACATGAATATGACGACAGGCCAAATAAGCATCTTGGTCCCAAATAATAGAAGCAGGACTAAGTAGAGGGTGATCACTTCTTAATAAGCAGACTAGTTCGTCACGATATAATTCATGAGTCATAAGCTGATTGCCAATCTTAGCGGCTTGTCCTAAGTCTTGGGGTAGGATGACAAAGTCTACTAATCCTTGATTGAGGTGCTCTAAACTGAGTGTGTCCTTAAACCAAGTATCTAATTGGATATGTGGCGCTTCATTAGTTAGCTCAGTAATAATGGGGGCGAGTAAAAACTCAAAGGCACTCTCAGGCATAGACATTTTAAGTTTTCCCCTATGTTGTTCAAGGTTAAACTCATCTGGCGCAAAGAGGTTGTCTAGGGCGAATAAGGCTTGGGTTAATTTAGGTTCTATTTCTAAAGTTAGCTGAGTGGGTATTAAGCCGTGGGGTCCACGATGAAAAAGTGGGTCATTAAAAAGGTGTCTAAGCTGAGCAAGATTTTTACTTACAGAAGACTGGCTTAAATTCATACTATTCGCTGCGGCTGATGCACTTCTTTCTTTCAGCAATGTTTGTAGGGTAACTAATAAATTAATATTAACCCGCGATAATTGCGACATGTCCATGTTTAGCTCGCTATGAAGAAATGGAAAAACTAATCTAATAGTATTCCATTTGGGAAAATAGAAAAACTGCTTCTTATGCTTCCAGACTATTGAATAACATATGATTTTAGTGGTGGATGCTATATATTCTGCTGCCAAGATATAAAAAAATTATAATGTTAGTAGCTTATTTAGGGGAGAGTATGTCGTTTCCAGAGGGTTCAAAGGTTTGGTCTAAACTGGTTTTAATTGCCAGTATTATTTGTATCTTTTGCGCTCTATTAGCGATATTTGGTGTCAGGTTTGGCGCATTTAACTTTCGTGTTGCTAACGATATGTTAGAAAGTACTTTTCAATCTGCTGTAGCAGTATTAGCTGTAGCTATCATTATTTTTATTAGCGAGTCTGAAACTCGAATTAAAACAGGTTTAGCGGCGCTTTTGTTGCTTGTACCTATTGTCGGTATTTGGCTAAACAAACTGCCTGATGCCGCCATGACAGAAAATGGCACCCAGATTCCTCCAATAAACGACATCTCAACAGATATCCAAAACCCACCTAGCTATGAGGCTGTAATCGATCTTAGACCCTTATCGAGTAACAGTTTAGATTTCTCTTCTGATCATGCCAAAATTCAAACAGAGTTTTATCCAGATATTAAGTCTCTTAATACAGAACTTACTCAGTTAGCTGCTTTCGACCAAGCTTTAACATTAGTGCAAGAAGCTGGCTGGGAAATTATTTCGGCAGATGAGGCACTAGGTAAAATAGAAGCCGTTGCAACTAGTTTTTTCTTTGGGTTTAAGGACGATATTGTTATTCGTATACAAGCGAATAAAACAGGTAGCGTATTAGATATTCGCTCTCATTCACGTTTAGGCAAAGATGATAAAGGCAAGAATGCCGAACGTATTAGAAGCTTTATTCAAGACTTTGCTGAGAAATAAGACATTAGAAGTAAGAAATTGAATAGTGGAGTATGCACACTCGCTCCAAGTGTAAGGCTGATTTCTCGTTTAGTTTTCTATATGATGAGCTCGTTTTAATCCCTATTTCTGAGTTCTAGCTAATAATGAAAACTGAATTTGTCTGTATTGGTCTGACTAACCCCAAGAGTACCTCTAATGTTGGCTCTGTAATGCGTGCAGCAGGTTGCTATGAAGTGGACCAAGTACTTTATACAGGGCGTCGTTACGACAGAGCGGCTAAGTTAACGACAGACACGAAAAAAGTACGTATTGATATTCCTCTTCAAAATGTAGAAAGCCTTGGGCAAGAGTGCTTAACGGCAAGTATTGATAAGGATACTAAAATTGTGTGTGTAGACCTTGTTAAAGGTGCAACACCTCTACCTGCATTTGAGCACCCTGATAAAGCGATTTATATTTTTGGCCCAGAAGATAACACCATTAGCCAAGAGGTCATTGATAAAGCGGATCATGTAGTATTTGTACCTACTGTTGGCTGTATGAACCTTGCTGCAAGCGTAAATGTACTTTTATATGACAGGCTAGCTAAATCGAATAAAGCTAATGCAGGAGACGAGCTGATACTTAAAAGCCGAGATAGGAACAATAATGTGAAAGTGAAGGGACTTTCTCATAAACGAAAGTAAGATTTTAAGGCAATAAAAAAGCCCAATCACGGGGAAATGAATTGGGCTTCTTTATTCTTCTTAAATAATGATTATTTTATTAATCAGCCTTTTTTAAGATACCCAGTTTAGCCATCAAATCAGCTAATAGGCTTGAAGGATCTTTTAAGTCTTTTAGTACCAACATCACACCGCTTACCCAAACTAAGCAAGCCATAATAAACAGCGTACCTGAATCACTTCCGATTACTTCACCAGCAGCATTAAATGCAGGTTGTACAACCCCAAGCGGTGTTGCTAAATGGAAGAAAATTGCGCCTGTCATGATACCTACAGCCATTAAAGCGCCAATAGCATGTAAGCGTGTTACCAATAATATTGAGGCGATAAGTTCTGCTGTGCCAATAATATAACCACCATAAGTGCCAAACCACGCAAGCCCAGACCAGTCACCTAATGCACCAAAAATATATTGGGTTTCATAAGATCCACTAAATTTAAAAAACAATGATTGAATAAATACGAACATAATGAACAATGAAAAAAGGTTTTTCGAAGTAATGTATTGCTTCAACATAGGTTGATTTCCTGTTTAATCAATTTGCCTTTATTAGGCTTTAGCTTAGTGGTTACTGTGATTTGTGCAATTATTTAAAGTGTCATTTTTATATAAAAAACTGACAAAGTTATGACAATTGATTTATATAAAAGTTTAATTAATAAATTAAAAAAATAACTTTATACAAAATTATCTTGTTCAGCTCTTTTAATTAAGGCTGTTTATCGTATGTTGTTGCGCCTTCTGGAATATCGAACCAAGCTTGTTTTTCACTTACCCAGATGTGCACTGTCGGGTTTAACATACTGGTATCATCCAAACTTGAAGCCCCTTTGAACTTGATGATATCAGGTGTTTTAGGGTCGAAATGATAAATGCGATTACCACAAGATGGACAAAACTTGGCGTTATTTTCATTGCCACTGTCAGCCATTCTTCCCCAGTCAGCTAGTTCACCTTGTATATCAAGACTTTCTCTATCCATCACAGCTGTAATGCTAAAAGCGCTCGTTGCGAGTTTTTGGCAGGCTTTGCAATGGCAGGCTATCACCATCTTTGGCGCTGCTAATAGAGAGAAGGTTACTTGTCCACATTGGCAACTTCCTGAAACTGGGTATTGAGTTGTGCTCATCTTGTTCTCCTTAACCGGTTAAATATTATTTGGGTTTAACACCATAAGTATCTAGTGCCGATGCGACTTGATCTGCTTCTGTGGTATCAGGGAAAAGCTTGTATCTAGGGGCTAGAATTGGGTTTACCTTTAATACTTCTATTTCAATAATACGCTGAAACGGAAAGTCATCGCCAGTTAGGGCATACAAGCTTTGGTGCTTTTCAGCAAAACTATCGTCATCCTTATTAAGAATACGTGCTTGTCCTTGTAGCTTATATCCCTTTTGTTTGAATACGTGGACAAAGCTCAAGCACACAGCTGAATTGGCTCGAATGTTGGCGACACTGTTAGGGGAGGCGATATTGGCAATTAATATGTGAGTTTTCTGATGGCCTTTTCCATAAGCGACGAACATCTCTTTGGGGGACACGTTGGGAGTACCATGAACATCAACAGTGGCAAGCCAACAAAGAACACTTTCTTCAATGGAGGTTAATACTTCTTCTGTTAGCATGTTTAAACCTTCTATATCATAAAACCTGAATATGGAATAAAACTGACTACAGAATGTTCGATTTAGGAATTTATAGCAAGAAGCTAACTTGTTTATTTTGTTTGGATTATTTAATCCATCAACCTATAAAATGATATTGTTTGATGAGACTGAGCAAGGGTTTTAGCTTAAACTCTTGCTTCTTTATGGATATATCTGAGGCGTAAATGGAAAGTGTTTTAACTCGTTTTACTGAAATCAATTTACTTGAACCGTTCTTTTTATCTCAGTGTTTGATTGGTATCGCTATTGTTTTTGATTTTTGCTCATTTCAATTTAAAGAAAGGCATAAGATAGTTGCTTGTTTATTTGCGGCAGGCTTGCTCATTACAACGCATTTTATTTTGTTAGAGCAATGGACCGCTTCTATTTTGATGAGTATTGCTACCTTGCGTTATCTCTCCAGTATTGTGACCACCTCTAAAAAAATGATGTGGTTTTTCTCTGCATGCTCAGTGACAGCAACGGCCTTTACCTTTGCGGGCCTAATTAGTGTGATTAGTTGTATCGGTACTTTATTTCAAACACGTGCAAGCTTTTGCGAATCGGATAAAGTGTTGCGTCAGTTAATGATAGTTGGCACCAGTTTTTGGCTAGTTCACAATTATATGGTGGGGTCACCGGCTGCCGTTGTGATGGAACTTTTGTTTATTTCAAGCAACCTGATTGGTTACTATCGCCATTATATTAGGCCAGCAAAAGCCTTGGGAACCTAGGATTAATTCCACCCGCTGAGGCAGGCGGGATAACTTATTTGTAGCTTCCCTCGTTAAAACACTAGAAAGGACGTTAGTTGATGGATCAGTTAAGTTCACCTCTTCGCTTGCTCGCATTCTGTGGCAGTTTGCGTAAACAATCTTTTAATAGAATGGCGCTGGAAGCGCTTCAACTTAGAGCTAACACCCTATTTCAAAATGAACTAGAGATTTATATCTTTGATGAACTTGGTAATTTGCCTTTTTTTAACCCTGACTTAGAGCTGGCTTTTGAGGCCGGGGATCTTAGTTCGTTGCAAACTGAGGAAAAAAGCTTAGCGGCATTGAGTCATTTGATGCATGCGATGGCGCAGGCTGATGGACTCATTATTGCCAGTCCAGAGTATGCCCATGGTGTTACTGGGTTGATAAAAAATACATTGGACTGGCTGGTAAGTGGTGAATCTTTTGTCGATATGCCTTTAATGCTCATTAACACTTCTACAAGAGCACATCATGCTCAAGATGCTTTAACAGAAATTGTTACCACTATGTCAGGACGTGTGATTCAAGAAGCAAGTTTATGCTTGCCCTTATTAGGAAGCCAGATTCGCTCTACTACAGACCTAATTACATCTGATCTAGTTGGTCAATTGGACAACAAGCTTGGTCTTTATATTAAAGCGCTGAATCAGTCTGCTTAAAATGATTTTTTTGCTGCTTACGCCATGCAGCAGGGGTAATGCCATAGGCCTTTTTAAACTGCCTAATAAAGTGAGTAACATCATGCCAGCCTAATTCTTCAACAAGGTGGTTTATGTCTTGGTCTGAATGGATGAGGCGAGAGCAGGCTTGAGTTAAACGGCTATTAAGGATCCATTGACCCACTGTATACCCTGTATGTAGTTTAACTAGATACGCTAGATGGGAAGGGCTGCAATGAATGGCATTAGCCACATCTTTTAATGAGATGGGTGTGAGATAGTGCTGCTGAATAAAATCTAATGCATTACTGACCTTAATATCGGTCTGGTTAGCCCTTGTTTCAAATGGCTTACTGGCTTTATTGACTTCATGCAAGATTAGAGTGATGAGGCTTTTTTGAATTACTTCAATATCGGCTTCATTATTAACGTGCAGCTGGTCTAGCTCTTCAAACATACGATTGATAAAGAGCGCTCTGTCCTTACTAACCTGAAACACAGGTAAGGCTCCAAGACGTATTTGACGAAAGGTTTGTAACAAGCTTGCATCAAAATCCAGTGTTAAACAGCTTGGACAAAACCCCATCCACCATATATCTAAATCTTCACCTGCCACCAGAGTATGAGCCACACCAGGTGGGATGAGGGTAAGCATGTTTTCGCTTAACTCAACTTGGTTTTGGTACTTCATACTGAGTTTGCCTTTGTTCACCAGCATCAAGATGTGTTCAGTCTGAGAACTATGCTCTTCATGAGACAAGGTTTTAATTTTATGGTGCTTAACTTGAAAGGCTTGAATTGGATGCATAGTCTTTTCCATGAATCAGATAATAAGCCGATTATCCCACAGTTTTATCAATTATATAGTCCAAATTTCAATGGGATAATTCGATTGTTAAGACATTAAGCCGATATTCTAAGAGGAGTGGTGATGGACTTTAGTATTGTATTAGTGGGGCTGAGTCTCTACATTTTGATTTGGGAAAAGTTGCCTGATTGGGGGACTTGGTTTAATTATTTAATTGAAAGGTTGCCGGCACCGCTTGCTTATTTATATCAAGCATGGCGTTGTCCTTACTGTTTTGGTTTCTGGGTTGCGTTAGTACTTCATTATTTAACAGGAAGTTATACCCTTGCAGCAATGCACAATATGCCAGAAGCATATGGGGTAATCGGTACCTATATTGGTGTTTTCTTAGATTCGCTTGCAGCAGCTTTGCTCATAATGTTAGGTAAGTTAAGCCTTAGTGCCCTTGCTGGACCAGCTATCACGGGCCATGAAAAAACGCTTTTGTTTAAACAAGCAAAAGCTAAATAACCCTATCTAACAACTTGGTAACTTCGAAGGTAAAGGGAATAAGAAAGCATACTTTATTCCCTTTATTAGCCGTTTAAAGTTCGGGTAAAGCTTGTGCTGAGGGTTCTTCTAAATTGCTATTAAAGGCTTGAATGGTAACTTGATTGCGACCTGAGTTTTTAGACTCATAAAGGCAATCATCTGCTTTAACTAAAATGCTCTCTAAAGAATCTTGATCTCTTGGTGTGATAACACATGCGCCAATACTCACGGTAACAACAGGAAAAATCTCACTAAAACTATGCTCAATTGCAAGGTTCTGAACCTCTAAGCGGCAAGCTTCTAAAATATCTTCTGCTAGAGAAATTTCAGTGTTGGGAAGAATAATGCAAAACTCTTCTCCGCCATAACGACAAACAAAATCAGACTCTCTGGTTAGAGTGTGCTTGATGTGCCGAGCCACCTTTTTCAACACGATATCGCCAGCTCTGTGACCATAGTTATCATTATAACTTTTGAAAAAATCCACATCTATCATAGCTATACATAGAGGATGCTTGGCTTGTACCGCCTTTGCCCTTTCTTGGGTGAGATGTTCTTCCATAAAGCGACGATTAGGTATCATGGTTAGGCTGTCATAGTGGGCTAGGTCTTCCAATAGTTTACGTTGTTTTGCTAATTCAAGATGAGTGCTAACCCTGGCATTCACAATTTCATAATGATAAGGCTTATGTATATAGTCACAAGCGCCTAACTTAAGGCCATAAGCTTCATCTACATGAGAGTCGAGTGCGGTAATAAAAATGACATTAATATGCTGAGTTTCTTCAGATTGTTTTAATTGTTCGAGTACTGAAAAACCATTCATGATGGGCATCATGACATCGAGTAAAATTAATGTGGGCAGGTGCTGTTTAGCCAGTTCTATCGCTTGAATTCCATTCTTCGCTAAAATAATTTTTGCCATAGATTTAAGCTGTTCACGTAACATCTTACGGCTATTAACATCGTCATCTACAATAAGCACTGTTTGCTTTTCAATTGTCATAGACATCTTCCTTAGTGTCTTTTTTTATATGTTAATCCCATCTTTCAGATTAACTTTGCACCTTCTTTATATTTATTTTCTAGCTAATTTATTTTTTACTGCTCAAGCATCATAAACACCTTCCTCTTTATTTTCCTCTTGTGTTAAATCTGAGTTTAAACTTTTAATTAGCTCTAAAGCTGTTTGGTATTCTATGTTATCAAGTAGTGCGGCTATTGCTTTACATGAATCGTAGTATTTTGTACCTAAACAAAGCTCCATTAGACTATGGCAGACATCTTCTGAGCTCGCGTCAGCATCAGCGATTAATGGGATAAGTTCGTTAATTTTGCCGATGACCTCTTGTTTATTAAAGCTTGAGTTGCTTACCTCACAGCTTACCTCAGGTACTTGTAATATCTGATCTAGTTGCTCAAAAATGTGTTTTAAGCTTTTAACCAAAGGGCTTAGGGCTGTATCAATAAAACGTCCTTCAGAAATTGCATTCTCCATGTTTTTAGCGAGCTCAGATAACTCAAAGGCACCTATGTAGGCTGAATTAGACTTAAGAGAATGTATATAGCGGTAAAAACCATCTGTATTATTTTCTTGTTTCAAGGTTTCAATACTGGCTTTGTAGCCTTGATATTGGTTATGGAAATTCCGCGTAATATCCAAATAGAGACTTTCTTTTCCTTGCAAGCTTTCTAGTGCTCTTTCCACATCTAAATCTTTAATTTTACGTAATGCTGTGATGGTATCCATACCAGCTTCAACACCCGCGATAGGCACTTGAACTTGAGCCTGAGTTGAGCTTTGCTCGCCAGCTTTAGGCAGAATTGCGTTGAGAGTTTCAAAGAGAGTGTGTGGATTAATCGGTTTAGTCAGATGATCATTCATTCCTGCTGCTAAGCTTTTTTCTTTTTCAGAAGGCATGGCATGGGCTGTCATTGCAATAATAGGTAGCTGACTTTGAGTTTTAAATTGTCTAATTTTCTTTGTCGCACTTAGGCCATCCATAATGGGCATTTGTACATCCATCAGAATAAGCTGGTAATCATTGACTGAAACTAGGTTAATTGCTTCCTGCCCATTTAACGCAACATCTACGGCGATACCTGTTTCTGCTAAAACTTCTAAGGCCACATGTCGGTTAATTTCATTATCTTCCACTAATAAAATCTGACAATGGCTAAAGTTATATTTTTTATGCTCTGGGCTAACGTTAACTTCATGGGATAAATGCGTTTGAGCACACATACCCAGTACTTCGCTTATGGTTTCCATCAAAGTGGATTGACTGACAGGCTTTTCTAAAAAATGATCGACCGTAATAGGTGAACTTAGTTTTTTAACCTCGTCTTTATCATAAGCTGACAACATGAGAATCTGAGGTGGCGTATTAAGCTCAAGTTCTTGTTTAATGATTCTTGATGCTTCGATGCCATCCATATTTGGCATTTTCCAGTCCATGATAACCATATCAAAGGGTTTATTTTCTTCTGCAAATTCTAGAACTTGATTAACCGCTTCGTAGCCATCATCAGCTAATATACAACTGATATTGAGATGATCTAGCATGCGTGAGATGACCTGTTGAGAAATCGGGTTATCATCCACAACCAAGATGTTTAGATCATGATAAATACTCTTATTTTGAGGTTTAACAATTTGATCCGTGCATTCTAGGTTTAAGTTTAATGAGAATGTCGAACCAATATTGGGTTGGCTTTTAACTGAAATACTGCCTTGCATCAACTCGACTAATTGCTTGGAAATGGCGAGACCTAAGCCAGTACCGCCAAACTCTCTAGTGATGGAATCATTCGCTTGTGTGAAGGATTCAAACAAGAGATTGGCTTGTTGTTCGCTTATACCTATCCCAGTATCTTCCACATCAATTTTTAAATGAGCCAAGTTAGAGTCGAGTTTTTCATTCGTGAGTTTTACTCGAATTATGACATGGCCTGACTTGGTAAATTTCACCGCATTACTAGTAAGATTAAGTAAAATTTGCTCTAACCTAAGGGCATCGCCAACAAGTTGATAAGGCACTTCAGAGTCAATATCGACGATAAGCTCTAAATCCTTATTATGGGCTTTTAACTCACAAATTGTTGTGACTCTTCTGATGACTTGCTCAAGGTTGAAGGGCTCAGACTCAAGTGTCATTTTACCGACTTCGATTTTAGAGAAATCGAGAATGTCATTAATAATGGTTAATAAGGAATTAGCGGACTCTAGTGTTTTTTTAGCATAGTTCTTTTGTTTTCCATCTAGCTTAGTTTTGAGCAAGAGCTGGCTTAAACCAATGACCCCATTCATTGGGGTTCTGATTTCATGGCTCATATTGGCCAAGAAATTTGATTTAGACTGATTAGCTTTAACAGCACTTAGTCGTGCTTCATTGAGCTCTTTTGTTCTCTCATTTATGCGTTTTTCTAAGGTGCTATACAAGTATGCATTAGAGAGGGAAACGGCAGCTTGAGCTGCTATAGCTTTAAGTAAGGTAATTTGTTTATCACTAAAGGCGTGTTCAATATTTTTGTTTTCTAAATATACGATAGCGACAAGCTTGGCTTGGTTAGTAATTGGAATACATAGGCTTGAACTAGGGTTATGGCTAGCAAAATAAGTATCATTGCCATACTCATCATCTTCGGCCGCTTGATTCACCAATACAATCTCAAGTGAATTTTCCACTTGCTTGATAATGCTTAAAGGAATATCCGTGTGATTTGAGTAATTGGTCAGGAGTCGGTCAGACATAACCTGAATGTTGTTAACGGTTCCTCTGGCTTCTAACCAAAGTTCTTTCTCCTCAACACGAATAAAGCAGCCATTATCAGCCCCTGCATTTTGCAGCAGAATTCGCATCAAGTTTTCTACTAGGCTATTAAGTTGGATTTCACTGGAAATGATTTGGTTTACCTTGAGTAAACTTTGTAGATCCACATGGTCCATCAGGCTGATATGGCCAGTTTCATTTGGAATGTCGAACTTTATATTTGGCCAAGTACTTCGTATTAATTTCGCTTTAGCGACGGCTCCCCATTTTAGGTAGGCCTTATGGGCTGTTTGAATAAGACTTTTTGCAACTTGCTGTTTGCCTTTATCTTTCCAATAAAGAGCAAAGCATTCATTGGTAAGAGCACACATATGAATAAACCCATTCTGATTCGCTTCTTCAATCGCATCGGCATAGGATTCTTGCGCTGTAGCATCATCACCTGAAATACGGGCAATCTCAGCGTCTAAAAGGCGTTTTTTATGGTTGAAGTTAATCGCACAGTTATCTGCCCAAAGTGTATAACTTTCTAAAATTGTTTTTGCTTTAGCTAGGTTTTGGCAGGTCTCTAAGTTAGATTTATCAGCGTATTTAATTAAGATAAGCGCTGTATAAAAACTTGCTTCAGCTATTTTATTTTGCCCAGAAACATAGGTGACGACGGTTTCTAGTTGTGCAGCGTTATGCAGCTGGTTTTCCTCTGTATCCTGCATAAGATAGCTATGACGAATTTTTGCATTATAAAAATAGGCTAAATGTAGGGGCGCTTCTTGGTAGTTTTTTAAGAAGTCCGATTCGTTAAAACTTTCATCATTAAAACTGACTGCTTTATGTGTGAGACCGAGTAACCCTTTCACAGATTGCAAAGCACCAACCGTGACGCAATCTATCATATCTGTTTGCTTGTGCTTTTTAAGTAGTGCGATATCTTGGAGTAGAGAGGCATGGGTTTGGGCTAAATCATCCCCTCGGGCTAATGTGTCACTGCCTCGTACTGCACAAATATAGCCAACCGTCGCTAAATCCCCATATTGCAAAGCCCAGTCAAAACTATTGTCAAAATAATTTACTGAGTGATGCAGGTTTTTATTCCAATGTTGAGTGAAAGTCGCATAGAGAAAATAAACACTGGCTCGCATTAATTTATTTGGACGCTTATCCGACAGGGCAACTGCTAACTGCCCAAATTCATTCCCTATATCATAACGTCCGTGAACCGCGGTGATAGCAAGGGCATAGTTAACATAAGCAAAAGCAGAAATGTCCGTATGGCCTTTAGTTAAGGAAATCTCTGTCATTATGATAGAGCTAAGTACATTAAGGGGAATTGCACCCGCTAGATAACTTGCGTACCACATACCCCATAAAAGTTGGAGAATGGCTTCTTGTTCTACATCTGTGATTTCTGATTGATTAATCAGGTCTGCAATATTTTTACCTTGGGTAAGGGCTTTTATACGTTCAAACCCTGCCATAAACTCAGCGGCAATGAGTTCATCATCGTCTGGGATATTAACACCCAATAAGGACAGACCTTGTTTTTGTAATTCTATCGCTTCATGAAAACGGCCCTGTACTTGATATTGGGCCATTTGGACTGTGAACACGCGAATTTTTTCTAATGGGGTGTTAGCAAGCGTTAGTGCCTTTGCATAAAGCGCTTCAGCGGGTTCAAAATCTCCCACCATATAACTTACTTCTGCAAGAGAAAGTAATAAATTCAAGTGTTGTTGATCATTGGCTAAATGAGTAAGTGTGAGGGCTTCTTTTAACAGAGATTGGGCTAAAGAATAGGCCGATGAGCGTTTTGCTTTTTCTGCTGCTTGGTAATTGAGTTGTAAAATAAGACGCTTGTCAGACTCTAAAGCAAACTCTATTCCGGCATTTAATTGCTCAACAATATCAAATAGTTTTTGCTCAAGCTGAGTATCAGAAGAAGATTGGTATAATTTTAGGCCCACATCAAGCTTGAATAGAGGGAGGGATTCCTCGTCGATAAATTGATAGGCCGCTTGTTGTACCCTGTCATGTAAGAAGCAAAATTCAGCTTTAATCAAAAGTCGCTCATCAGTCCCAAAACGATAACTCTCATTAAGAGGCAGGATAAGGCCACTTTCTATCATGGGCCAAAGGTTTTCATAGGCTTGGATAACCGTTTGCCCAGACACCATATGCAGGTCTTTTAAGGAAAACTGATTGCCTAAATTAGCGGCGTGCTGGATCGTATAAAGAGACTCTCGGCTAAATTGATTCAGCTTGTTAACCATCAAATCAACAATGTTATTGTTAACCTTCAAGTTCTTGATGTTTTTGATATTCCACTGCCATTTACCTAAGTCAAAATCATAATAAATATGGTATTGCTCGTAGAGTTCTAACAGAAATTGGTTAACAAAGAAGGGGTTGCCTTGTGTTGTATCTATGCACAATTGTGTCAGGCTTTCGACTTCTTCAGGCTGTAACCAAAGGGTATCTGCAATTAAGGCCTGTACATTGCTGGCTGTTAAGGGTTTAAGTTCTAATCTGCATATTTGATTACCATTGTTTTCAATGCGTCTCTGGGTACTATGTAGCGCGTGAGACTCATCTACTTCATTGTCACGATATGCACCAATGATCATCAAAGAGCCTTGTTGCTTTAATAATTCTTCGATCAGTCTAAGTGAAGAGAAATCAGCCCATTGGAGATCATCTAAAAATATCACCAAGCTATGTTGGGTATTGGAAAAGGCATGGACAAATTTATTAAAAGTAATCTGAAAGCGTATTTCTGACTCACTCACACCTAAGGGTGCAGCAGCTTCAATATCTCGTTCAAATAATATGGCAAGTTCTGGGATAATTTCGTAAATAACCCCCGCATTATCGCCTAACTCTTGAGATAAATGTTGCTGCCAGAACGCTTTGCTTTTTGCGTCTAACCCCGACAGCTGTCTGACTAGGCGACGAAAGGCTTGAACAAAGACCGTATAAGGTTTTTTATGGTTAAATTGATCGCACTTACCACTGCTGAACAAGCCTTTACGAGAGATAATGGGTTGTTGCAGTTCATTGACTAGGGATGATTTACCAATTCCAGAAAACCCCGTAATTAGGGAGAGTGAACTGGAACCTTGAATGACTGCTTCGAACTGATTGATAAGCTGTTTCGTTTCATGATCACGGCCATAGAGCTTATGGCTGATATGTAATCGTTCAGGAGTATCTTGCTCACAAATGGCAAAATCTCGCGTCTCTAAATTATTTTTATAAGACTGGTAGCAACGTTGTAAATCTTTGACTAAACCAAAGCTACTTTGATAACGAAGTTTAGGAGACTTCTCTAACAAGCAATTAATAATTTTATTCAACATGCTTGGAATGGGGGAGACTAAGCTAGCCAGATCTTGAGGTTTTTGGGTAAGGTGACAGTGAATGATTTCTAACAAGTCTAATTTTTCACAATTAAAAATCTGTCTACCACTAAAGAGCTCATAAAGGCTGGCGCCTAAAGAATAAAGATCACTTCGGTTATCGATAGGTAAGTTAGATCGGCCAGTCTGCTCCGGCGAAACATAAGCAATATGGCCAAGCTTGGGGGTACTTGCTCCCATTACTTCACCACTTTTTAATGGTGTTGCTAAGGACAGGTCTGCAATATATAGGGTATTTCTATCTTGGCTTAGCCAGAAACTCTCTGGACTAAGGTTACGAATTAGTATGTGGTTTTTATGAAGTTCATGTACTGCCTGAGCCATCATGACAGCAATACGAAGCTTCTCACTTAGGTCTAATTCAAAATGTTTAATGAGATTGGATAATAGATCGCCATTTCTTACCCCATAACAAATGACAGGGTTATGATCAGGCTCTGCATAGACCAGCTTTTTAAGGGGCATTAACCAGCTAGAGTTGAGTTTTGCATTTAAATTATATTCGAATTCAATTTCACCGGAATGGGATTCATCCTCTGCCTCTAGTTTCGCATACTTGATTAGGACCTGTTCTTGATCCTTATCTTTGGCAAGCGAAAACACTTTAGACTGTTTATTTATGACGGTTGATTGAATTATATAATCAAGCAAATCCTTTTCCTCTATTCAATTAATCTTCTCTCTCTAAGGTATCTACCTTAAACATATTTCAATATAGCTGAAAAATAAGCGCCTTCTAATATTGATTAGGAGACGCTTACCGAGTTTATTAACCTTTTACATAGAATATACGTTCAGGGTAACCACTGATTGCCTGAGATGCTTTTAGCCCTGCAACCGCTGTGGATTCAACACAGCCAATATTTAGGAAGCCATTATCAACCCAATCACCAGTTAAATATAAGTTACTGAAAGCACTGCCATCTGGCGTGATTCTGTTCTTATTCGTGCCGGCAACGGATAACACATAACGCTCACTTGGGTTAATCGCTGCATGCCAGAACTGGCCATCAAAACGAGCTTCTCCTTGTCTATCGTGAAGGTCAACCAGTTGTTCCCAATCTAGGCCCGCACCATTTGAGATGTTTGGCCAAATATAGCCAGTATTCTCGTTCAGCCATTTAATGGCATTATTCTTAACTCTTAATGACTCTCTTTCAGGGAAGCCATGGTCTGAGAATGGTGGTATTGGGTCCGCATCTATAAAGTTATTACAGAAATAGGCAATTGAGAAGGGGAGGTGATTTTGCGGCCAAGTCTCTTTATCTATGGTTTGGCTCATATCTGCCCATGTGTTGAAAGGGTCTTGATAGCCATCCATAACAACACTAGCCATCTTCCAACCTGTTTGCTCTAGGTTTGGTTTCAGCCAAAGTTGCATTGCTTGGGTTTGAGAAGATTGAACCGTGCTAACCATCTTATTCCATTGATCACTGGCTGTCATAAGCTCTGGGGTTATATAAGGTAGGGCACCAACAGAGATACCAAGAACAACTTTGTCAAAATCTTGGCCTAATGTGAGGGTTTTCGTTCCTACGCCTTGCCAAGTGCTCCAAGGTGACTCCAAATTAACGTGCATTTCCTTAAGTTCGTCACCTTGAACCAATTGATCATAATTTGGATTAGCTGGCCAGCAGTCGAGATCTTTCACTGTAATAAATGGGTAGTAGCCTGCGCTCGGGTCTTTTAACGTGGCCTGAACTTGAATATCAATATTGTCGATTTGTGTTTTATCAGAAGATAAGCCTAAATTGGTTACACGACTAAAAAATTCAAATTTCACGCCGCGCTTTTGCAGTGCTTGGCATAAAGGAACAATAACGGTTTCTCCCATACCTGCTTGCATCTTCCAGAAAATAGCCCCTTTATATTGGCCACATGCAAGAAAGTAGGCATGTAACAAGGTGCCTGCTGAAACGTTACCGCCACATAAGGAGTTTTCCGTATTACCTTGTGGGTAGGCAAGGTAAAGGTCATAAAAAGAACGTGTGATCGCTGAGCAAGTCACTCTTTCAGGTGCGCCGTTATTGCTCATCCACTCTCTGAAATCAAGGTGATCAATGGCATCCCAGTTAAGCAGTAAAAGAGGGTTAGTGATGATGCCTTTAATGACGTAAAGGCCAAATTCTACGGCAAGCAAGGTTTGCCTAATACTGGTGACTGTACCGAACGTTGGGCCAAACAGTTGTTCAAGTAAGGCAATCCCACCAGCCAAAATACTTTCCAACGTTTCTGTGATGGATTCAATTTTGTCTAAATCGCCCTTTAAAGCTTCTTCAATATGTTTATCAATACTTTCTAGGGAGCTGACAACATCAAGAATACCATGGTGGAAAGGGTTCAAATCACTGATAAAATCCTTCACCGAATCTAATGGACTTTCTTCTGTTTTGGCATGGGGTTGTTGTAGTTCTTCATTGCTTTTTAGTTGGGAGATCAGCTCCTTAATTAACCAAGAAATCATACCTAGAGGTGTATCGACACTGTCTTCTTTAAAGTTAGCATCAACACCTGGTATTTGGTCATTGGTCGGGAAGAAGATAGGCCAATCGACCCATTTTTCATCAATGTATTCTTGTACTGCTATAAAGCTATGGGGTTTAAAGGCGGTATCAAAACTAGCTAGAGGTGCTGTCGCAGGTCTTTCTAATTCTTCGTAGGCTGTACGCATCATTCTTATGGCGTTGTCATAAAAACCAAAGAAGATGTGTAATCCATGTTCTTCTATACGATTGGCAACATCAGGGTTGCGACTACTGGCGCATTTTCCGCCTAAACGCCAACCTTCTTGATAAACCGTAATGTCATAATCATCTTGCCAATTTGGTTTGCTGGTAATGCCGTATACTGTTGTCAAAGAACCTATGCCACCACCTAACACTGCAATCTTTTGCTTACCCATTGTTATGCTCCTAGCTGAAGAGTGAAATCAATATCTACCCAAAAACCTTTTGTTTCCATTACATAGCTGCCATCTGATTGTTGTGTTGCCATCAGGCCAAATTGCTCAACAATCGGGTGACTTTCAACTGGAAAAATCTGTAGTTGAAATTTAGTTATCGAAGGAGGAAGTAACTGCCAGTAGAGTCCGCCACCATTTATTGAATCTAAGGTGAAAGGAGCGTGAGCTATCTTTTGAAAGCAGGCAATTGAACCATCTTGAATTGACGGAAATTGCTTTAAAAAGACACAAGGCAGATTGACCTTTAAGAAGTCTTCAAAGGATATTGTGTGCTGAGAATCAGAGACTTTAAAAGGTTGATCGAAGAGGTGCTTACCCAGCTCGCTTGAAAACAGGCTATGGTCGATTAGTGATTCTGTATCATGCTTGTGATGTGAACCACTTAAAGTAAATAAGGGATTAAATTGTCCTTTTGTTTGAGCCGATAGGGTTTTGAAGGAATAAGGTAAAGCAGTAAAACTTGGCTGTTTTACATCAAATTCGCCCGTGTCGTTTAAAAATTGGAACTGGGCCTGCTGTTTTTCAAAGCCGTACATTTCTCGACCTGAAGCAATCGCTGTTCCATTGTCTAGTAGCAACAAGGGTAAAAATAACCCAGGTTCTAATGTCTTGGTATCAAATGCTGGAATCCAAAATGAACATTCTGGGTAAGCAATAGTGCCGTAAGGGGTGCCTGATTGGTCACTGGCAACAAAGCTCATATCAGCCATTATCATCAACAATACACTCTTATTGTTAATGGATAAGGTTTTATAGTTATGTTCGCCGTTAGATACCTGATTGATATTGGTATCCAGTTGGTTTTGCAAAGCTTCATCTTCACATTCTAAGAAGAAAATGGATAGCTTGGCGCCATTAAACTGGAAGGGGGATTGAGCGATAGGTAAACCTAAAGAAGTCGGAATAAAACTTGGTGCGTTTTCCATCTATTCAGTGCTCCTGCATTAAAAATTGATTAACTCATTGATAGGAAGCCTTGAATCAATTCACCACTTCCTTGGGTATAATTTGCTTTTTAACTAAATTAGTTATCGCAGATATTGAGTGAAAATTGAACCAATATTTCAAAAATATAAATTTCGTGCAGTAAAAAAGCAGCCGTGAGAGAGTTTTAGATTGTTTGTATTCTGGGGAGGACGTGCAAAGCTTCTTAGGCTTAGTATCTAGAAAAGCGGTGAAATTACATTGAAAATGCTATTTCTACCGCTAAATCGATGGCTGTTTAAAAGAAGCTTATTTAGGATGAAGTGCTTTTATAAGGAGCTAAAGAAAGTTTCTAACTTAGGGTGACGATCGCCTTCTTTATTGACATCTAGATATTCAAGTCCGGTTTTATTTGCTAATTGTTTAACCATGTATCGGTTAAACGCGTGATGGGTCTCATCTTGAATATAATCTTCTATTCGCACCCATTTTGCGTCTTCAATTTCATGTGTATCTTGAATATTAATGTCTTCTGTTAACGGCTTAAGTTTACAAATGAAGTACATGTTTGATTTTCCAAAACGATAAGGGTGCTTAGTGGTTAAGCCTAGAACACTGGTGAATTTAGCTTTAACGCCAGTTTCTTCATACACCTCTCTAACAATGGCTTCAGAAATTTTCTCAGTCAGTTCCACATGGCCACCCGGTAATTTATAGGCAGATCCTTTTTCAATACGTTCTTTAATGACTAAGACTTCTTGTTTGTCATTAATGACAATGGCACCTGCGCCTATGGTATAGCTGGGTATAAAGGGAACATATACCTGCTCTTTTAGGGTTAAGGTGAGGGTGATTTCATCCGTTAAACAGTTATGAAATTCGAATCCTAATTCAGTTGTGATAGGTATATAAGCTGCATGACTGAGAGGAATACTTACCCAAATAAGCTGCTTTGAATCTGCCTGTGCTTGTTCGATGAGGTCCGTGAGTGCCGTTTTAAAACCTTGGGTAGAGGAAACCGTATTCAAAGTGTTAATGGTAATACCGTTAAAATCATCATATTGGTATTCAAAGTAAGGCGTTATTAGAGACAAGGTTAACCTCGCGCAATGGCAAAATAGAATCGGGAATTAAGGGTCAAAGATACTTTAATTATAAAAACATAAAGTATCCGTATATCCATGTTTTTTCTGATCTTCTTTAGGTTTTATAAAGAATTTTTATAGTGCATACGTTTTTCGTATGAGTCCAGTCTGAAATTCGATTGCGCCACTTATTTGCTTTGTTTTAATCTTGGCGCAAGCATTAACAATTCTTATTTGCTTGTTTTAATACATTTAGCAAATCACTCCCACATCAAAATAGGAAAGCTCATGAAGCATTATCAGTTTTTAGTGAAAGAGTTTACTCGTCTACATCATTTTAATCATTTGAGTTCTATCACAGGCTGGGATGCGGCGGCTATGATGCCCGAAAATGGTAATCAAGCTAGGGCTAATGCAATGGCTGAATTATCTCTACTCACCCATGACATTCTGGTTAACCCTGCTCTAAAAGACGCTTTCGAACAAGTTGATGAATCAAGCTTAAGCTTTGAAGAAAAGGCGTCTTTACGTGAAATGAAAGCCACATGGCAAGCTGAAAACTGTTTACCTGCTGATCTAGTCGAAAAAAAATCATTAGCAGGTGCTAAATGCGAACATGCTTGGCGTACCCAAAGAAAAGAAGCTGACTGGGATGGCTTTGCAGAAAATCTGAAACCAGTGCTTGAGCTTACTCGTGAAGAAGCGGCTCTTAGGTCAGAAGCAACAGGCCTATCGAAATATGATGCTTTGCTTGATCTCTATGAGCCTGGCATGAGCAAAGTAAAACTTGATGAAATTTTTAACCAAGTTAAATCTTGGCTACCTGAATTAACTCGCGCAGTTATCGAAAAGCAAAATGCTAAAACCTTAGTAACACCGGCTGGCCCTTTTAGTGAAGCCTCTCAGAAAGCCTTAGGTCTAGACATTATGTCTTTATTAAAGTTTGACTTTACCCGTGGCAGGTTAGATGTAAGCTCTCATCCGTTTTGTGGTGGTGTACCCGAAGATGTGCGCATTACAACTCGTTATAGTGAGGAAGACTTTACCCAATCTTTGATGGGGATTATTCATGAGACGGGTCATGCAAAATATGAGCAAGGTTTACCTAGAGATTGGGTTCATTTACCTGTTGGTGAAGCCCGTTCTATGGGGATACATGAAAGTCAGTCACTTTTTATGGAAATGCAAATAGCGCGTAGTAAAGCCTTTTTAGGTTATGTTCACCCTCAGATTCAGTCACACCTAGGTACAGGTGAGGGTATGGATCTTGAAAACCTAGAAACCTTATATCACTGGGTTAAGGCAGACTATATTCGTGTAGATGCTGATGAAGTGACATACCCAGCCCACGTCATTTTAAGATATGAGATTGAGAGAGACTTAGTAGAAGGTCTGATTGAGGTTGATGACATTCCTGCTTTGTGGAACCAAAAAATGCAGGAATATCTTGGTGTATCTACTCAAGACGAATTAACCGATGGTTGTATGCAAGATATCCATTGGACCGATGGCTCTTTTGGTTATTTCCCAAGCTATACCTTAGGTGCTATGTACGCGGCACAGTTTATGGCAAGTATCCGTAAAGAAATGGATGTTGATGCCTTGATTGCTAAGGGAGAGATTAGCCCAATACAAGACTGGCTAGAAAAAAACATCTGGTCGCAAGCAAGCTTCTATAGCACAGATGAGCTTGTGAAAAGAGCAACAGGCGAGAGCCTAAACCCAGAATACTTTAGAGAGCACCTTGTCTCTCGTTATTTGGCTGACTAAAGGCGCTTGTTTATATACAAATGACCTAAAAAGTTATCGACCAATTTATTTACTTAATAAGAAGAATTAAATAATGAATCAATATTTAGAAGATTTAGAACCAAAAATTGTTTGGAAACACTTTCGTACATTATGCGATACACCAAGACCTTCATTTCACGAAGCGCAGTTGCGTAATAATTTAATCGAATGGTCCCATGCAAGAGGGTTAGAAACTTATGTTGACCCTTGTGGTAACTTAATTATCCGCAAAAATGCGAGCCCAGGCATGGAAGGTAAGGCGACAGTTGTCTTGCAAGGACATCTGGATATGGTGGCGCAAAAGAATGCAGGGGTTGAGCATGACTTCGTTAAAGATCCAATAGCAACTCACATTGTAGAGGGTTGGGTAACAGCAAAAAATACTACCTTAGGTGCAGATAACGGTATTGGTGTTGCTGCTGCCTTAGCTGTTCTAGAAACTGATGATATTCAGCATGGACCAATCGAAGCGCTATTTACCATAGAAGAAGAGACGAGTTTAAGAGGGGCATTAGAATTAGAAGAAGGGATTCTAGAAGGTCGCCTTTTGTTAAACCTTGACTCTGAAGACAGAGGCGATGTGTATATCGGCTGTGCTGGTGGCGTTGATATTAATATTGATCAAACCTTTAATGCACAAGCTACTAGCTCTGATGATCATGCGTTTGAGTTGAGTGTGAAAGGCCTTAAGGGTGGCCACTCAGGTCTGGATATCCATAAGGGCAGAGCCAGCGCAAACGTATTGCTTAGCAAGTTGCTTGTTAAACTGAATGATGCCAATTTGATTTCTATTGCAGGTTTTAATGGTGGCACATTGCGTAATGCCATTGCCCGTGAAGCCGTTGCGAGTGTTTGTGTTGCACCCGAAAATATCGAGCAAGTAAAAGCATTAGTTAAGCAGGTAGAGCAGCAAATGCAGCTTGAGTTTGCTGCTATTGAAACTAAGTTAAATTTAAATTTGGTTGAAATTGAGACGCCTAAGTTTGTGATGAATCAAGCTGAGCAGAAAGCCATTATCAACGCGCTTATTTCTGCCCCTCACGGGGTTAATAGAATGAGTACCGAGCTTGAAGGTGTAACAGAAACTTCCTGTAACTTTGGGGTAATAGACCTGAAATTAGAACAAGATAAGTTTGCTTTTAGCGCTTGCTTGCTTGTCCGTTCTCTAATTGATGAGGCTGTTTTTGATCTGGCCCGTGTTGCTCAAGCTGTATTTGAACAAATTGGTGCGAATGTAAGCTTAGAAAATGATTACCCTGGTTGGAGGCCTGATCCAAGTGCTGGGCTTTTAGCTCATTTCCTTCAGGTTCATAAGGATATTATGGGCTATGAAGCAAATGTAAAAGTGATACATGCAGGTTTAGAGTGCGGCATTATTGGCGCGAAATATCAGGGAATGGAAATGGTATCTTTTGGGCCTAACATTCGTGGCGCTCACTCTCCTGATGAACGCCTTGAGATAGACTCTGTTAATGACTTTTGGCGTTTACTTGTTAGCGTTTTGGCACAAGTGCCTAATAAGTAACGGCTATTTAATCGAATTAGCGGGTTCTAAGGCCTAAGTACATTGCTTAGGCCTTTTTTATGTGACTTTTTATTTTTTAGCTATCTCAATGAGATAGGTTTTCAAGTCTATATTTTTTACACAATTCACTGCAAAACACTTATTTCCCTCGCATAAATACAACAATTCGACACATTACAGCCAAAGTTGGGCTGCTAAAGTTGATATTTTAGAAGAGCGATAAGCTCAGTTTATAACTTAGTATTAATCATTCTTAGATTCTTGCGAGGGGGTAAAATATGTTACAAGGCTCGGCCCAGCCCCTTTTATTTGGTGGGATAGCTGGCTGTATTATTGCCTATTTAGTTGAGGTTTGGTTATTACCAGAATATGCCTCTAACTTATCTTTAATTATCTTTGTATTGGTAACTAGCCTAGTTATTCTTTTAGCTATGTTTGTTTCTAGACTTTGGCAAGATAGGGAAATAGAGCAGAAAGTCAGGTCGGTACTACCGAACCTTAGCCATTCAAACTCAAGTTTATTTGTTTATATGCAAAGTTTAATTGCTGCCTATAAAGCCTCTCATACAGAGTTGAGAAAGTATCAAAAAATTATTGAGCAACAAAAGAATCAAGAGCAAGAAACAGAAGGCATTTTAAATGCAGTATTAGGTGGATTAGATGCTCCGCTGATTATTCTTGATCAAGATGCAAAAATTATCGAATTTAACGCAGAAGCAGAGCGTTTGTTTGGCTATGACAAAAGCTTCGCGTTAGAAAAAAGCCCTGTTGAGCTACCTTTGCTTGATGTATTAACCAATATTTATGAGAAAGGTTGGAATACAGAAATTACGGCTAATGGCCCAAACTTACTAAAGCGGCCCATTAAAACCTTAGGCCAAAACAGGCGCGGAATGAAAATAAGCTGTAGTACAACCATTCAGCAATTAGAGAATAAAAACTCTCGGTTATTTGTTGTTCGTGTGAGTTCCTCTGTGGTGAATGCGGCAGACTTTGGTGGCCCTCAATCATCCGCTATGAATTAGTCTTTATATTTAAGGCATTTTATCCGCAAGCAGAGACGTAAAGGCATATTCGCCGCTTCTCTAACTGCATTTCTTGAATGAGTCATTCATCTTCACTCTTTTTATCCTAAATCAAAGCTTTGCTCATTAAGGCTGTTTAATTGCTGAGATAGCATACTGGTTTTTATCACTTTTTTTATTTTATGCTGCAATAAGCTCTGCTATTCGTTACTCTGCACCTTCCACTAAACATGCGATAGCTTGATGAAAATTCTACATACATCTGACTGGCATCTTGGTCAGTTCTTTATGGGTAAAAGTCGAAAAAATGAGCATAGTGCACTTATCAATTGGTTATTTGAGTGTGTCGAAGAACAAAACATAGATGTTGTTCTTATTGCTGGGGATATTTTTGATACGGGGTCGCCTCCAAGTTATGCTCGAGAGCTCTATAATCAGTTGGTTTTAGGCTTACATAAGCGTGAGTGTCAGCTTGTCATTGTTGCTGGCAATCATGACTCTGTGAGTATGCTTAACGAGTCAAAAACCTTACTGGCAGAGCTAACAACTTATGTTGTTGCAGCGGCTGACCCACAACAGCCAGATGAACACGTTATCAAGCTGTACAAAAAAGGCAGTTCAGATGTCGCTGCGTTAATGTGTGCTGTGCCTTATATTCGCCCTCGTGATATTTTTCAGAGTGAAGCTGGCCTTGATGAGCGTCGTAAACAAGGCTTATTAGCAGAACAAATTAAAGACTTTTATCAAGATGTGTATCAAGCCGCGCAAGCTCAGTCTCAAATGTTAGGGGGAGTGCCGATATTGGGCTCTGGCCATCTAACGACACTTGGGGCAAGTATTTCTGAATCTGTACGTGAAATTTATGTGGGCACATTAGAATCCTTTCCGATGGATTATTTTCCTCCGTTTTCCTATTTGGCGTTAGGTCATATACATAGACCACAAAAAGTATCCGGTCTTGATCATGTCCGCTATTCAGGTTCACCTATCGCATTAAGTTTTGATGAGTTGGCACGTAATAAAAGTATGGTGCTGGTAGATTATTCGCAGAGTCATACAGAACCTGTGATACAGACTTTAGAAATTCCAAGTTTTCAGGCTCTTTTTAGTACGAGTGGTGAGCTTAGTCAGGTGGTATCCGAATTAAAGCAGGCTCATGCTAATTTAGATCAGTCTCAAGGAGAAACGCCAACTTTGTGGGCGGAAGTAACTTTAGTGTCAGATGAATATGTATCTGACTTATATCGACAGCTGCAAATGGCATTAGAAGGTTTGGACATTGAGTTATTAAGAGTTAAGCGACAGTTAAAAACTCAGGTGCAATCTATGCCACAAGGTAGTAAAGAAACCTTGGCAGAACTGTCCGTGACTGAAGTGTTTGAACTTTGTGTAGACAGTGCTGGAATAGACGAAGATAAAGTCCAACTAACTCATTTATTTAAGCAGCAATATCAAGCCATGCTTGCTTCTCAAGAGGCGTTAGAAGATGAAAATCTGTAGTCTTAGATTAAAAAATATTAACTCCTTGAAAGGGGAGTGGAAGTTGGATTTTACCCAATCGCCTTTTAGTGATGCTGGCGTTTTTGCCATAGTGGGGGCCACAGGCGCCGGAAAAACCAGTTTATTGGATGCCATCTGTCTTGCTCTGTTTCATGAGACACCTCGTCTTAAGGTGAGCCCTTCACATAATGAAGTCATGACACGTCACACAGCTGAATGCTTAGCAGAAGTTGAATTTGAAGTTAAATCAGTTCGCTATCGCGCTTTTTGGAGCCAAAGGCGTGCCCGTGAGAGAAGTGACGGTAAATTACAGCCGGTTAATGTTGAGCTTTGTCTTGCCTCAGGTGAAGTACTGACAACAAAAGTAAATGAAAAATTGACGTTAATGGCTCAAATCACTGGTTTAGATTTTGCTCGATTTACTAAATCCATGCTACTTGCTCAAGGTGGCTTTTCGGCTTTTCTAAATGCAGAAGCAAACGCCAGAGCAGAATTATTAGAAGAGCTTACGGGAACAGAAGTCTACGGGGATATTTCTAAATATGTGTTTGAGGAGCATAAGCGGCAACGCCAAGAGCTGCTTTTACAAGAGCAGCAGTTGGACGAATACGAAAGTTTAGATGAAGAAACACTCGCAAATTTAAGAAAGAAAGAAGCAGAATTTGCTGAACGTGAAGCCACTTTAAAGTTACAAAAAGAAAGTCACGAAAGCCAATTGAATTGGTTCAAAGTTTGGCAAAGTTTAAGTCTCAAACAAGCTGATTTGGGTCTAATGTTAGGGACAAGTGATAGCGCCTGGGAAAGCTTTAAACCAAGTTTGATGTCTCTTGAATCGGCGTTAAGTGCCAAAGTTATCCGTCAGTTTTATGAGCAAAAACAGCATACGTCAACAGCTGAAAGAGATGCGGTAGAAAAGCTAAAAGTAAACCAAGTCGAACTTACCAGATTAAAAGAAGCAAAAGATAGCCTAGTTAAAACAGAGTCCAGCGCTATAGCTAAACATACCTTGTGTGAGACTGAATCAGAAAACTTTCATCAATTAGATATTCAGGTCATTAGTCCACTTTTAAGTGAAAAAAATAAGCAAGATGCATTGCTGTCTAAAACAGCTTTAGACTTAAAAGAAACTAACGCACAAAGTCAAAAGTTAGACTTACAAAGACAGGCAGATGTTAAGCAATTGACGCACCTCACTCAGGAGATGCAATCACTCCAAATAAGCTTAAGTCAGTCACCGCAAAATGAGTTGATAAATAATGGATTGGCAGCTTGGCAGCAGCAATGGCAATACTTGTTAGAGCAACAAAATTCGTTACATCAAGCTAACGAACTAAAGGATAAACTCCAACTTGATAAAACTGAGTTAGTGCAACGACAGCAAGATAATCAAACTAAAGTTGAGCATGAAAATGCTAGCTTAGCTCATTTAGATAATGTCTTACTTAACGCTGAAAACGATATTCTAAATCTTACTTCTGGAATGGAAGCTAATGCTTGGTTAGAGGCGGATCGTCAATCTCTGCAAGCAGCGCCTTCGATTCAGCAGGCTTGGCAAATAGTGCAAAACTATGATTATGCTCAAGGACAATTATTGCGATTCGAGCAGCAAAAAGCAGAAGATCAGGGGAAAAAAGATCACTTAGATCAACAGCTAGTACTTAAGCGACAAGCTTTTCAAGAAGCAAAGGCCCATTTAGAGACTCTCGAATTGTTAGCAAAGAAAGAAGAGCGAATTCAGCAGTTGGAGGTCTTAAGAGCAGAGTTGGTGGATAATGAAGCCTGTGTTTTATGTGGTGCTTTAGAACACCCCTATGCTCACGGGCATCAACCTAGTGTTAATCAACAAACGCTTGCTCAGTATGACACTCAGCTAACTAAGGTCAATCAGCTTGAAAGTGAGGGGCGTGAGTTAAAATCTCAGCGACAAACATTAGAGGTTTTGATTAGCCAGCAAGAGGCAAACCTGTTAGAACAAAAGTCTGTTATCGATCAAATTAAGCAAGGTGCGAATGACTTAAGTTTACCTAATGATAAGGTCTGGCCTGCAATTTCTGATCTCATGGCTTGGCAAGTTATTCAGGCTGAGTCACAAACGTTACAAGCTCAAAACGACGTTATACGAAATCAGCTCACTCTTCTAATGCAAAATGTTGATAACGCTCGACAGCAGGCCCAAGCTGCAAAACAAACACTGGAAAAACTCATACAACAGCAAGGCTTTGATGCTCAATCTTTGCTTGCGATGAATGCTCGTATCGATGAAATTTGCAGAGAGAATCGCGCTGAGATTAATCTTTTTCATGATAAACAAACTCAGTTGTTGCAAGAGTTACAGCCTCACCTAGACAGACCTTATGAGTTTCAAGAACTGAATCAAGCATTTGAACAACTTAAACATAGGTTGCTTACTTGGCAAGATGCGCAAGCAAGACAAGAGACTTTGAAGCAGCAAGAAGTTAATCAAAATGCCAAGCTTGCAGCTAGCCAAGAGCAGTTGCAGCAGTTACAACAAAAAAGTCATGAATTAAATTTAGTTTTAGAGACTTACCAAAAAGAGCTGGCTTTGATTCAAACTGAGTTAGTGAATCATTTGGGTGATCACAGTTTAGAGCAAAAAAGAGAGGCAACTAAACTCGCTCTTACCTTATCTGATAAAGAGCTTAAGGCTGCTCAACAAAAGGTATTAGACAATAGTGCTGACATTCAATCCCTAGAAGGAGGTGTGTTAGCACAAGAAAACAGCCTGTTGCTTTTACGTGAAAATAAGATAAAGGCTCAAGGTGTATGGCAGCAAAAGCTATCTGAGGCGGGTTTTGAAGACGAAGCGAGTTGGCAGGCTCTGTGTTTAGATGATGATAAAATTGAGCGCTTAACTCGTGAGAGAAAACGTCTCGAAGAAGAAAAAGCACAAGCACAAGATAGATTACAGCAAGTACAAGGTGAAATGAAAAAGCACCAAGATGCCTTGCCTGAAAATACAGGTTTTAACCTTGATTTAGTTCTCGCATTTAAAGAAGAAGACTTGGCCAATCAGATAAAATCTTTGCAAGAAACGATTATTGAATTATCAGCGCAGCACAGCCAAGAGCATCAAAGTTTTGGGCAAATTCAAATGCAGCTTAAAGCGCATGATGAGGCTCAAACTAAGTATCAATCAAATCTTAAAAAATTGGCTAAAGCTAGAGATGATATGGCCTTGATGACTCAGTTGCAGCAGTTGATTGGCGCGGCTGATGGGGCTAAATTTAGGAAGTTTGCTCAAAGTCTTACCTTAGATAACCTACTATATTTAGCAAATCAAAGGCTTGCTTTGCTACATGATAGGTATCAGTTAAAGCGTAAAGTTGGCGATAAACTAGAACTTATTGTATTAGATACTTGGCAAGCAGATAGTGAAAGGGACACACGTACTTTATCTGGTGGAGAGTCATTTTTAGTCAGCTTGGCGCTTGCCCTCGCTTTATCTGATTTGGTGTCTCATAAAACGAGTATTGATTCTCTTTTCTTAGATGAAGGTTTTGGTACTTTGGATAGTGAAACTTTAGATATTGCACTTGATGCTTTAGAGCTTCTTAATGCAGCAGGTAAAATGATCGGCATAATTAGCCATGTTGAAGCATTAAAGGAGCGTATTCCTGTGCAAATAAAATTATCTAAATTGCCTGGGCTTGGGATTAGCCAACTCGACAAGGCTTATGCCATTTAAATAACCTGAACTTCTCTCTAGGGGAGCTGCGAATAAGTCCTCCCGCCTCAGCGTGTGGATAAAAGCAACTAGATTTATGGCGAGGAGCGCAACTTAATAGTGATTCTATTGATAAGATCCTCAACTTAAAGGTAGGGCTTTTAGACCACGCCCTGCGGGTCTTTGAAGAATACCTAAACGGCATTTCAGAAAAAAATATCATCCTGTGTTGTCCCTTCTCGAAAGGTACCTACAGCTCTTCTCAGAAAAAGCGGCAAAGTGACGCCTTGATTGATACTTTTTCTGAGAAGACTGAGAAGAGGTGATTTAATCGAAGTTTCCCTAATATTAGGGAGAAGTTGTCCCCAGAAACAATACAATAACTCTCTGAATAAGTGGAATTTCATTTTATTTTTCAGTGCGTTAACTCCTTGTCTAGCTTCTTTTTTATTTTTTTTATGTTTCAAAAGCTTTAACGTGTAAAGATGGTTATCAGATGCTTTTTTGCAGGTTAGTAAGTACCTCATTGCTGCGAAGTTTTGTGTACATTTGAAAAAAACATTTCAGTAAAAAATTACAAGTTGGCCGAAAAGAATTAACTTTTGTTGTAGAAAGGTATTTCTTGGGTGCGAATCCCTGTTTCTAGCTTTCTTTAAATTTTGAGCTTGTTAAAATAAGTGTGGCGAAAAAGCGCTTCAACACCATTTATAAGGACACACGTATGTCAGAGTCAAACTTCCAGTTCAAAGGAAGTGTTGTGACCACTATTTTGTTAGAGATAAGTCATTTTGATGAAATGTCGCTTATCGCTGCAATTGAAAATAAAGTAGAGCAAGCGCCTAATTTTTTTCAGATGGCCCCTGTTATTATTGATCTGTCAAAACTAGATCAAGTGATTAATCTAGACGAATTTAATCGTCTTTTGCTACATTTAAAAAACTTAGGTTTAAGCCCTATTGGCTGGCGTTCACACGAGACGAATAAACCTGCTTGGCAAGATGAGGTAAGTTTACCTTTGTTGCCTGCATCAAAAACTCGAGCGACCAGATTAGAGAATAATGTTAATCAAGATAAAGCTAACCCTGATGTCGTGATTAAAACTGTCGTTGAAGAAAAGAGAGTTGCGCAAAGCTCAAAAATTATCAGTAAGCCGATACGTTCAGGGCAGCAGGTATACGCAGAAGGGGATTTAATTATACTATCTTCTGTTAGTCCAGGTGCTGAAGTGCTGGCTGATGGTAGCATCCATGTTTATGGTGCTTTGAGAGGTCGAGCCTTAGCGGGTGTTAAGGGTGATAGTAATGCGCGCATCTTTTGTCGTAGTATGGAAGCCGAGTTAGTATCAATCGCGGGTAATTTTATCCTGAGTGATGCGCTACAGAAAATTTTGTGGAAGGAATCTGCTCAAGTTTTGTTGAATGATGAAAATTTAGATGTTGTCGCTTTTTAGTCTGCTCAAGTTAGGTTAATGCCGCGGCTATTCATATGTATGGTTTGACACTCTAAATTATAAAAAATGATAAATACGCATAAAAATTGCGTTTGGGAGAAAAAAATTGGCAAAAATTATTGTGGTAACGTCAGGTAAAGGCGGGGTAGGGAAGACCACGTCAAGTGCTGCCATTGGCACTGGCTTGGCTCTAAACGGCCATAAAACTGTCATTATTGATTTTGATGTAGGTTTGCGAAACCTAGATTTAATCATGGGCTGTGAACGACGTGTTGTTTATGACTTTGTGAATGTAATTAATGGCGAAGCGACACTGACTCAGGCTCTGATTAAAGATAAACGTACAAAAAATTTATCTATATTACCTGCGTCACAAACTCGTGATAAAGATGCTTTGTCACAAGAAGGTGTTCAGCAAGTCTTAAACGAATTAGGTAAGACTTACGACTACATCGTTTGTGATTCACCAGCGGGTATTGAAAGAGGGGCGCAAATGGCCCTTTATTTCGCAGACATTGCCATTGTTGTAACTAACCCAGAAGTCTCCTCTGTTCGAGATTCAGACCGTATTCTAGGTATTCTGCAAAGCAAATCTCGCCGTGCAGAACAAGGTATGGACCCTATCGAAGAGCACCTGCTGTTAACTCGCTACCATCCAGAGCGTGTAGAGCAAGGTGAAATGTTAGGCGTTGCTGACGTAGAAGAGATTCTGGCTATTCCTCTTTTAGGCGTGATTCCTGAGTCTGAAGCTGTGTTAAAAGCTTCAAACCAAGGGACACCTGTTATTTTGGATACTGAATCAGAAGCTGGTCTGGCATATGATGATGCCGTTCACAGATTATTAGGCGAAGATCGCCCGTTACGCTTTTTGGAAGTGCCTAAAAAAGGCTTTTTTAAACGATTACTTGGGGGTTAGTTGAGTGGGTATTTTTGATTATTTTAAAAGTAAGAATGAGCCTACATCAGCGTCTGTAGCGAAAGAGCGTTTACAAATTATCGTTGCCCACGAACGTGGTAAAAGGCAGCAGCCGGATTACCTACCTCAGATGCAGAAAGAAATTATTGAGGTGATCCGCAAATACGTCAATATTGGTTCGGATGATGTTCAAATACAGTTAGAAAATATTGAGGATTGCTCAGTATTGGAGCTGAATGTGACACTTCCAGATCAAGCTTAACACTTCAGTTATTTAAGCCTTTAAAAAAGCAGCATGAAAATGCTGCTTTTTTTTGACTTTTATCAAAACGATAATACTTACTATTTGTGTTACTATTTGTAAGAAGTTAAAACAAAATTTGTTTAGAAAAAAGGTGAAGTGTGCGCAAATTTGCTTGGTTATTGTGTTTATCTGGTTTTGCTCTGACAGCTTGTCAGTCAGTTGATGAAACCACTAGTGTGCTTGATACAAAGAAGAAGTCGAGCTTACCTCTTGCTATGGATGACCCCATGGCAAAATTAGGTGGGCAACTTTACTTTGATGTGAACTTGTCGCTTAACCGTAACCAGTCCTGCGCTACCTGCCATAATCCTGCAAAAGGCTTTATTGATGATAGGGATAATGGTGTTTTTGGTATGGCTTCTCTTGGCTCTGATAATATATCCATTGGTGATCGTAATGCGCCAACCGCTGCTTATGCTGCACTAAGTCCTTTGTTCTCAAAAAATAAAGAAGGTAAATATATTGGTGGTCAATTCCATGATGGCAGAGCTTCAACTTTAGCAGATCAAGCTGCTGGGCCACCGTTAAACCCAGGTGAGATGGCAATGTTATCTGAGGATCAAGTGCTAACTCGCATCAATGAAAATGCTACTTATCAAAAACTGTTTTCACACTTGTTCGGAGCTGAGGTGCTGACGGACAGTAAACAAGCTTATAAAGCCATGAGTGATGCTATTATGGCATTCGAGCAAACTGAATTGTTTATGCCGTTTGATTCAAAGTATGACAAATATCTTCGCGGTGAAGTGGCGTTTACGGATCAGGAAGAGTTAGGAAGAACGCTATTTTTCTCAGAGCAGTTTACCAATTGTAATCAATGTCATCAGCTAAGTTCTTCGCCATTTTATGCGACAGAAAGTTTTACCGATTTTAGTTATCACAATATTGGAGTGCCAGAAAATAAAGCTTTAAGAGCGATCAACGGTGTGACAGCAACAGATTTCGGCTTGTTCAATAATCCGGAAGCCAGTTTTGAGTCAGAAAAAGGTAAGTTTAAAGTGCCAAGTTTGCGTAATGTCGCAGTGACTGGGCCTTATATGCACAATGGTGTATTTCAAGATTTAAAAACAGTGGTTCTGTTTTATGATAAATATAACAATGTCACACGTACAGAGAACCCTGAAACAGGTGAGTTATGGGGGCAACCAGAAGTTGGGATAAACCTAGCAACTGAGTTGACTGATGGTCCTGCTTTACCAGATGAAAGAGTTGACGCCTTAGTTGCATTCCTTAAAACATTGACGGATGCAAGATACGAATCTCAGCTGAATTAAAAATGAAAAAAGCCCCGAATGGGGCTTTTTAATTTGGTTCAAATATTAACCTTTGTGATGTTTCATTTTAAGTTCAGGAAACCCCGCTTCATTTAGTTTTACACGGCTTACCAAATCATTATTAGCACTTAAAATAGTAACTGTGTAGCCACCTTCTTCATTGCTAGTAACTTCACCTAATTTTAAATTCTCGTTATTCAGGCGAATTAGTCTAGCTTCAGCAAGAGTGGTCATTTCTTCAAGCGTTAGTGCGTGCTTTTCGATGTATGCTTCACGCTTCTCTTGTCTTCTTTCTGCCTTCTCTGCCATTCTTTCTTGGCGCTCTGGGCTCATATCATCCTGTTTGCCGAAATGTTTGTTATAGCCACGCTCACCCTTGTCACATTGACCTTTGCCTTTTTTACCGCCTTTGCCTGCGTGCTTAGAAAATAAGCCTAGGAAGGGTGCATCGACAGGTAACCCATATTTATTTAGCTCAATGTTCTTTTCTCCTTCCTCTGCTCCACTTAGGGTAACTAAGAAGGTACCTTGAGCCGTTTTTTCAATACTTTCTAAGGTTGTTTCTGCATTACGGCTTCGTAGTAGTCTTGCTTCAACCAAGGTGTTGATTTCAGTTAAGGTGTATTCACGTTCAAGTTGAACCTTGCCGTGCTTCATCATTCTATCGCCATCATTTGGCATGGCTGTCGCAAGACCAGTTAGAGATAAACCGCAAAGGCTGATTAGGGCAATAGTAGTGGTCTTTTTAAAATACTTTTTCATGTTTAGCTCCATTGTTTTACTCAAATTTAATAAATGAAAAACCTGTTGTTTTTCGATGTGATTAGTAAAACATTGGCATGTCGCAAAAGTTTGTCAGTCTAGAGCTAATTTGTCGCAAGATGTATCAATTTTAAAAAGTCTCATAGGTTTGATACAAGCTGAGCTAATTTCAACAAAATCGATACATTTGCTTGAAGGGATATTTGGACAGAAAGGTGATAAATAGGCAAAAAAATACCAACACTCGGTTGGCATTTTTATTTTTAATTAGCTTTAATCTCGCCTTAATTTATCAGAAATAGCGATTGGGTTGGGGTAGTTTAATATCACCACATAGGTTGAGAGAGCAAAACTGAGAATCGCTGTGGCTTGAATAACATGAGACGCTTCTATGCCAATAAGGCCTATGCTTGCAGATAGGTAGGCGATTAACAAAGAAAACTCACTCACTTGACCTAGTCGAAAGCCTACTTCCCATGAGGTAGAGGCATCTTCCTTCAGACCTTTTAATAAGTACCTGAATACGACTGGCTTTAACAGCATGCTAGTAACTGCCAAGATAATTGCAGGTACTATCACAAGGCCTAGCAACTCAAGATTAAAGCTTGCCCCAATGGTGAAGAAGAAGAGTACTAAGAAAAAGTCTCTCAAAGGCTTTAAGTGTGTTGCTATATATTGAGAGATTGGGCTTGTGGCTAGGGCAACACCACCAATAAAGGCTCCCATTTCGGCAGAAAGGCCTAGGTATTCTGCAGCAACAGCCATAGATAAACACCAGCCAATTGATACTAAAAAGATGAACTCATGAAAGCGATCAAATTTAGCGATCAGTTTAAGTAGTACAAACTTAACAAACAAAAAGGCGAGTGCAATAAGGCTAGGTAGGCCTATGATGGGGATGAGTATTTGGCTCGCACTGCTTTCTTGTGTACCAGCGATACTGTAAAGCACTAATAATACTGCAATCGCAATAATATCTTGTAACAGCAGCAGACCAACAACTAGCTCACCTGTGTGTTTGTGATGCAATACGGTAGTAGGTAATAATTTGATACAGACAATGGTGCTTGAGAACATCATGGCAATGCCTATGATACTTGACTCAATTTGGCTGTAACCGAAAGCTAACGCAATTGAATAACCAACACCTGCAAAGGCAATAGAGCTTAATAGAGCGACCCAGGAGGCCTTTTTAAGCATATTGAGCAAGTGGCTTGGCTGCATATCCAAGCCCAATAGGAAAAGTAAGAAAATGATGCCTATGTGAGACATCTCATCCATTAGCTTGGGCTCATCAATGAGGCTAAACGCGTAAGGGCCGAGAAGGGCGCCTAGAGCAATATAAGCAATGATTAGAGGTTGTCTGGTATAAAGTGCAACTGTCGCAATAACAGCTGCACCAGCAAAGATAAGGAAAAAAGAGTGGACTATGGAAACTTCCATCTAGTTACGACCATGCTCCATTGTTAGCTTTCTTACGACGCATTGAAGGGGCGATAACACCAAACAACACACCAATGACTAAAGTACCTGCTCCAATTATAAACCATTTTAACTGGCGTTCGTCTTTTAAGCGTAATGACTCAGCTTCAGCGAACTGCAGGCGTTGCATAATAGAATCAACTTCGAAGCTCATGACTTCTTTATCTTTTACGATTTCTTGCGCTTGTAGTGTTAATTCATTTAGATCAGCTAGCTTCTGTTCTAGAGATGTTTTGTCAGAAGTTAATCCAGCAACATCTTTTTTCAACTGATTGATTAAGGTACTAGATTGGTTAAGCTGTTTTTGAATAGTAAGTTTACTTTCAATTAGTTCTGTTATTTGGGCTTCTTGCTCGATGACTTTCTCACGGGTTACTTTTTTACCTGTTAGGTAATAATCAGCGATCCAGCCTTCATTTCCTTTTGGTGTAAGTACTCTAGTATGTCCGTTTGCACGTTCAAGTACTTCTAAAGATGTACCACTACGAAGTCCTCTTTCAACAGCTCGAGTGCTATTGTCTTGACCTTCTCGTACTGAGACAAATTGAATGTCTGATACATATGCTGTTTCAGCATATACTGATGTGGCGAAGAAAATAGCCAATAGTGCAGTGATGATATTTTTATAAAACACGTTAAGACCCTTTAACAATCAACAACTTTAGCGTGTTTTATACCTTAATGATGGGAAACAAAATACGCAATAGAAAAAGGCCCGTGAAGGGCCTTTTCTTTAAGCAAATTAATAAGATTTGCTAATTTTACTGCTATTTTGCTTAGCGGCGAGCAAAAACAGGTCTTGGATCTGCTACATCACCTTGATACGCAACGGAAAAAGGTTTGTGCAGTAATAATGCTTTTTCAATATCAACTGATTCGTTGAATTGGAAACCATTAAAACCAACACGCAACATATATCCTTGTTGATCAGGGATGAAGTTACCAAGTGCACGTACTTCGCCTTGGTAGTTAAGGCGCTCACGTAGTAGGCGTGCATAACTAAAACAACGACCATCAGCAAAAGCTAGAAAGTTCAAACCTATTACTGCAAGTTCAGACAAGTCTTTACCTGCTAGAGGTTCAGTGCTTTCTGTACTGTCAATCCAGATACCAGCAACGCCAGATGTATCGTGCGCATCATCCAACCAAAGGTTTAGTGGGATAATAGCTTTTGCTTTTTGATCGCCAGCTAATGCTTCAACAGCTTGCTCTTGATCTTGAATCCAGTTCAGATCGCAATCTTGGATTACGCCGTCTTTAATTATTTTTTGCATATGCTGCCTCTTTGTATGGAGCGATGCCAATACGACGGTAGGTGTCGATGAATCTCTCTTCTTCAGTTCTGTTATCAATATAAACGCTAACAATTTTTTCTATGATGCTGCCAATCTCTTCTTCAGAGAAAGAAGGCCCGATAATCTTACCTATGCTGGCATCGTGACCAGAAGCACCACCAATCGAAACTTGGTAGAACTCTTCGCCTTTCTTATCAACACCTAGAATACCTAAGTTACCAACATGGTGGTGTCCACAAGCATTCATACAACCAGAGATGTTCAAATCAAGGTCGCCAATATCGTATAGATAATCAAGATCATCGAAACGCTCTTGGATTTGTTGAGCAATCGGGATAGATTTTGCATTGGCTAGGGCGCAGAAGTCACCGCCAGGGCAGCAAATCATGTCAGTTAATAAGCCTAGTGTAGGTGTAGCGAAACCAGCGTCTTTGGCTGCTTCCCACAATTCTACTAGTTGCTCTTGTTCTACATCCGCAAGTACTAGATTTTGCTCATGGCTCACTCTTAGCTCGCCAAAGCTGTATTTATCGGCGAAATCAGCAGCAAGGTCCATTTGTTCAGACGTAGCATCACCTGGAGCAATACCTGTTTTCTTCAATGTAAGGGTGACAATGCGGTAGCCGTCTTTCTTGTGAGCAAAAGTATTGCGCTCATACCAACGGGCAAAACCAGGGCTCTGGCTTAACTTTTCAGTTAGAGAGCTAGGGTTATTGCTTAATGCTTTGTACGCAGGTTCAGTGAAGAAACTTTGTAAGCGTTCGAATTCCACTTCAGGTACTGTGTTTTCACGACCTTTCAAGTGTTCCCATTCAGCTTCAACACGAGCACGAATCTCATCAATGCCCAATGCTTTAGTCAAGATTTTGATACGAGCTTTATATTTATTTAGGCGGTTACCCTGTTGGTTGTAAACCCTAAGGATCGCTTCCAAGTAAGACAAGATGTCTTTACGAGGCATAAATTCACAAATCGTTGTTCCTATCATTGGTGTACGGCCAAGACCACCACCAACAATAACTTTAAAGCCGATTTCACCCGCATCATTTTTCTTAATGTGTAGGCCAATATCATGTACTTGAGTTGCTGCTCTATCAGCAGATTCAGTTGCGTTTACTGCAATTTTGAATTTACGTGGTAAGAAAGCGAACTCAGGGTGGAAAGTAGACCATTGACGAATCATTTCACAATAAGGGCGAGGATCAACGATCTCATCGTCAATTACACCTGCATATTGGTCTGTCGTGGTGTTACGAATACAGTTACCACTGGTTTGAACTGCGTGCATTTGTACTTCAGCAAGTTCTGCCAAGATATCTGGCACAGATTCAAGAGTAGGCCAGTTTAATTGAAGGTTTTGACGAGTACTAAAGTGGCCATAACCACGGTCGTAACGGCGACTGATATCAGCAAGCTTACGAATTTGCTTACTAGACAGCATGCCATAAGGAATAGCGATTCGAAGCATAGGCGCATGACGTTGAACGTAAAGGCCATTTTGTAAACGAAGAGGTAGGAACTCTGCCTCTGGAAGCTCGTTATTAAGAAAACGTTGAGTTTGATCGCGAAATTGATTTACGCGTTCTTCAACAATTTGCTGATCTATTGCGTCATATTGATACATGTTGGAACAACCACTAAGTAGACAAATAATATTTGCGGCTACTTTATCAAAATTACTATATACAAAAAACGAATATTTATGCATATGGTTAGTGGTTTTACTGATAAGGCATATCAGTCGAAATTTTTATCTTTTAGGATTTTACACAAGGTGTAATAAATGCGACTTTTTTATTGAATTAATACCTTAGTTAACTGCTCGGTCTTTCGTTGCCTTAGTGATTTAAGTTACCATAGCCTTATGATTCGCCTTACCGATTTTATGAAGGTTATATATGAATATTACGATTACTGACAGTGCTCAAGAATACTTGGGTTCATTATTAGAGAAGCAAGACGTTGAAGGGATGGCGGTTCGCATATTTATTCAGCAACCAGGTACACCTTACGCAGAAACTTGTCTTGCCTATTGCCGACCTGAAGAAATGGTCGATACAGATGAAGTGTTGAATCTTCCTAAACTAAAAGTATTGATTGAAAAGAATTCAGTAAACTTTTTAGATGAAGCTTTTGTCGATTACGCAAAAGAGAAAATGGGTGGTCAGCTTACCATTAAGGCGCCTAATGCTAAAATGCCGAAAGTATCTGCGGATAGCCCACTAGAAGATCAAATTAACTATGTGCTTTATTCTGATATCAACCCAGGCCTTGCCTCTCATGGTGGTGAAGTGAGTTTGGTTGAAATCAAAGAAGGTAACATTGCTGTGCTTAAGTTTGGTGGTGGTTGCCAAGGCTGTAGTGCTGTCGATTTAACACTAAAAGAAGGTGTTGAAAAAACTTTGATTGAAAAAGTACCCGCTCTGAATGGTGTGCAAGACTCTACTGATCATACTGTGACAGATAATGCTTTCATGTAAACAATCATGAGCAAGCATAAAAAAAGGAGGCTGATGCCTCCTTTTTTTATGCTTAACGGGATTAACCGCGAGGACGCTTAGGTAGCGTATCTCTTAACTGGTCAGCCATTTCAAGTAGGCTTTTTTCAGTTGTCTCCCAGTCGATGCAGGCATCAGTAACGGATACGCCGTATTCAAGATCAGCAAGGTTCTCGCTAATCTTTTGGTTGCCCCAACCAATGTTACTCTCAATCATTAGACCCATAATAGAGTTGTTACCCTCTAGAATTTGCTTAGTTGCATCTTTAGCGACTAATGGTTGGATCTCAGGTTTTTTGTTTGAGTTCTCGTGTGAGCAATCAATCATAATGTTAGCTGGAATGTTGGCTTTTTCCATCGCTTGCTCTGTTAATGCAACATTCACAGAGTCATAGTTTGGTTTGCCGTTACCGCCACGAAGAACCATGTGGCCGTAATGATTACCTTTAGTAGTAATAACGCTTACTTGACCTTGCTCATCAATACCAAGGAAAGAATGTGAGTGAGCTGTAGACTGGATAGCATTTACCGCAACTGTCATAGAGCCATCTGTGCCATTCTTAAAGCCAATAGGGCCAGAAAGGCCACTTGCCATTTCCCTGTGAGTTTGAGACTCAGTTGTACGTGCACCAATTGCAGACCAGCTAATAAGGTCTTGGTAGTACTGAGGCGAAATTGGATCAAGTGCTTCGGTTGCTAGTGGTAGGCCTAGTTCAGAAAGGTCTAGCAATAGTTTACGGGCAATGTGCATGCCTTCTTCGATCGCAAAAGTATCGTTGCGGTGAGGGTCATTGATAAGACCTTTCCAGCCAACAGTAGTACGAGGTTTTTCAAAATAGACACGCATAACGATATACAGAGTATCGCTGACCTTCTCAGATAGTGCTTTTAGTCTTTTTGCATAATCTAAAGCGGCTTCTGGGTCATGGATTGAACAAGGTCCAATCACGATAGCAAGGCGGTAATCCTTACCATCTAAAATATTTTTAATATCATCACGGCCTTGAGTTACTGTGGCACGGATGGCTTCGCTCACTGGTAGCTCTTCTTTAAGGGCTTGTGGGGTTACCAGTGGCTTAAAAGAAGATACATTTAAATCTTCGAGACGGGCGTCGCTCATTAATCTTTTCCTGCGTTATTCTGCTAGTTTGTTATGCTTTTTTAATTATGTTTCCTCTCGGATTTTTATCCAAGGGGTTAGTATTGTACATATTGTTTATCTTTGTGCATTCAGAAAAACAAATATTTTATGCCAAACCCCATTAAAGCACTGGCAAGAACTGGTTGTAATACCTTGTTTGGTACACGTGTGGCAACGAGAGTGCCAACATAGATAGCAGGGATGGAACCAATTAAGAGTGCTACAAGAAGAGAATAGTCCACATTGCCTAAAGCGAGATGACCAAGACCTGCAACAAGCGTTAGAGGAACCGCATGGGCTAAATCTGTCCCGACTATGTTTCTTGCTGACATGGCAGGAAATAAAATCATCATTAACGCGGTACCCAGGGCCCCAGCGCCAACAGATGTAAGGGTAACTAATGAGCCTAAAATGATGCCGCTTAAAAAGATATAAGTGTGACTTTTTTGTGAGTTTGAATCTTGTGCCTTGTTTGGATTAACTAATTTCTTTTTGAAAATAATGACAAAGGCAGTCGCAACTAACATAACCCCAAGCGAGCTGGTTAAAATGGTTTGGTAATTTTCAGGTGCGTGAAACTGAGATAATACCCATATAGTGACTAATGATGCGGGAATACTGCCGGCAGCCATGCTTCCCATTATCTTCCAATTCACGTGACCGTGTTTTGCATGCATGACCACACCCGTACTTTTGGCTATGCCTGCATACATTAGATCGGTTCCAATAGCGATATTAGGTGGGAAACCAAACATGAGTAATAGGGGGGTCATTAAAGAACCACCGCCAACACCTGTCATGCCAACAGCGAAACCAACGCCAACACCCGCTAATATGTACCAAATAAAATCCATCGTTTTCCATCTATATGTGGTTTAAGCTGGCAACGTTAGTGCTTTTTCTCTATTCTATAAAGTAATATTTTCTTATGTTTTTAATTCTTTTTCGAATAAGGGCCTCTACATGAAACTACAGCAGCTTAGATATATCTGGGAAGTGGCCCGTCACGACCTGAATGTTTCAGCAACGGCGCAGAGTTTATATACCTCTCAGCCTGGTGTGAGTAAGCAAATTCGTTTGCTTGAAGATGAATTGGGTGTGGAAGTGTTTGCTAGAAGTGGTAAACATTTGACTCATGTAACACCTGCCGGTGAAAAAATTATTGAGATAGCAGGTGAGATACTCAATCAAACCAAGAACATAAAAAAAGTTGCGAAAGAGTTTAGTGACGATAGAAAAGGCTCTCTAGATATTGCAACGACTCATACTCAAGCAAGATATGCATTGCCAAGTATTATTCACCAATTTATGGAAGGCTATCCTGATGTCACGCTACATATGCATCAAGGTACGCCAATGCAAATTGCTGAAATGGCAAATGATGGGGTAGTGGATTTTGCTATAGCAACCGAAGCACTCGAGCTTTTTGGTAATCTTGTAATGCTGCCTTGTTATACTTGGAATCGCTCTGTCGTTGTGCCAAAAGATCACCCATTGGCGCAAGAGGAAAAATTAAGTTTAGAAACTTTGGCTGAGTATCCTATTGTGACTTACGTATTTGGTTTTACGGGACGTTCCCAATTAGATCAAGCTTTTCAGGCCGCAGAGCTTGAGCCGAACGTGGTGTTTACTGCTGCAGACTCTGATGTCATCAAAACTTATGTTCGATTAGGTTTAGGGGTAGGTATTGTGGCAACTATGGCCTACGATGAAAAATTAGATGAAGATCTTGTGGCGTTAGATGCTTCTCACTTATTTGAAGATAGTTGTACACGTATTGGTATACGCTCAAATGCATTTATTCGTGGTTATATGTATGAATTTATTCAATCTTTCGCACCTCACCTAACGCGAGATAGAGTTGAGGCTGCAATGGAAGCGGTAGGTCGCCACGAAGTTGATGCTATTTTTGAAGGTATCGAGCTACCAAGGTTATAGCAAAAGCAGTTTATGAATGATGAAAAAGGGTGCAATAGCACCCTTTTTTATTGAACGACTTTTATCAGAGCGTTAAAAAAGCATCTTTCGTCTTCTGTTTTTAGCTAGTTCCTAATTGGTAACTCGCTAAGGCCTTTCCACCTTGCATACATGAGTGCAACGATAAACAAAATCACTGACAAAAGTGTTTCACTCATACCATATGCCCAAGCATGGGTTTGGATCCAGTTTAAAACCCCAGCGACAAAGTAGATAAGGGTGACAAAACAGGTCCAGATTGCACCCCGATAACTTCCTGACAGAGTACCTGGAAACACCATTAATAGCGGTAGAATAGCAACGGTAAGAACTATCCAAGGGGCGTTTAACTCAATTTTATTTAAAGCCAAGTGCCAAACCGCGATGGTTATAATCAAGGCGCATAGGTTTAAAACCATTAAGGGCTTAGTCTGTTTACAAAGTGCCTTGTAAGTTTTTCGCTCAGTAGAGGTGACATGTTCTCTTTTTGCCATTGTTATCAGTTTCTCACTAAATAGACTTGAATTAAGACTCGTTTAAAAGGGCTTTACATAGCTTGGCAAGACGTTCGCCTTGGTCGTGACAAAGTTTGCTTTCTTCTTCGCTTAGGGTAGAAGAACCTGTGCTCGAAGCAAAATGGCTTGCGCCATAAGGCGTGCCACCAGATGCTGTTTTGTGAAGCGCTGGGCTTTTATAGCTCAAGCCGTGAATTATCATGCCGTGGTGAAAGAGAGGTGTCATTAATGCTTGTAGGCACATTTCTTGGCCACCGTGCATTGTGCTGGCGCTAGTAAAAACACTGGCAGGTTTGTTCGCTAGCTGACCCGACATCCATATCATAGAGGTTTGGTCTAAAAAGTATTTTAAAGGGCTGGCAATACCGCCAAAGTATGACGGGCTACCTAAGGCTAAAGCGCTGCAGTTAGCTAGATCCTCTAGGCTGCAATATGGCGCGCCATCTGCAGGAATCGGTTCTTGTGCAGCTTGAGTAATATCTGAGATTTCAGGTACTTGTCTTATCATCACATCCAGTGATGTTTGTTGCTTGGCACCGCGAGCAATATGCTTTGCCATTTCTGCAACCGAGCCGTGACGGCTATAGTATAAAACCAAAATATAGGGCGTCATTATCTCTACTTTTAATCTAGTGGATCAGCTGTAAACCTAATGTTTTGTTATTTAAAAAGTTCTAGAACTTGCTCTGGAGGACGACCAATTTTGGCTTTTTCATTGTGAATAACAATTGGGCGCTCGATCAACTTAGGGAACTGAGTCATAGCAACTAGGCGCTCTTCATCTGTTACAGAATCTAAGTGAAGATTATTTTCTTTATAGATAGCTTCTTTGGTGCGCATTAGTTGAATTGGTGTGATATCAAGCTGAGTTAATAATACTTTTAACTCATCTACACTTGGTGTGTCTTCAAGGTATAAGCGAACATCGGCTTCTATTTTGTTGCTTTCTAATAGGGCTAATGTTTCACGAGATTTGGAGCAGCGAGGGTTGTGATAAATAGTAGTCATCTTCATTCCTTATAATTTATTTCCCCCCTTAAATGATTACTTAAATAAGGGGGGAAATAAGTTGAAAGTTAGTTTAGGCGAGAAATCAGTGTCTCAACAAGCGTATCAAGCGCAAGGTCATCATTGTCACCTGTACGTCTGTGCTTGTATTCGATTGTGCCTTTGTCTAAACCTTTATCGCTAATAACTACGCGATGCGGGATGCCTAAAAGCTCAGCATCAGCAAACTTAACACCAGGGCTTGCTTTACGGTCGTCAAGCATGACATCGATACCTGCGGCTTGTAGTTCTGCATAAATGCGATCTGCCTGTTCACGCACGGCTTCAGACTTTTCGTATTTCATTGCCACAATAGACACTTGGAAAGGTGCGATGGCATCAGGCCATAGAATGCCTTTGTCATCAAAGTTCTGCTCAATCGCAGCCGCTACAACGCGAGAAACACCGATACCGTAACAACCCATCCACATGGTTTGTGCTTTGCCGTTTTCATCCAGAACATTAGCATTTAATGCTTCAGCATATTTTTGTCCAAGTTGGAAAATATGACCGACTTCGATACCGCGCTTAATTTCAATTACGCCCTTACCATCTGGAGAAGGGTCGCCAGCAACAACATTACGAATGTCAGCCGTTTCAACTTCACCAAAGTCACGTTCCCAGTTAACACCAGTAACGTGATAATCATCTTTGTTTGCGCCAGCGCAGAAATCAGATAAAACAGCCGCAGAGCGGTCAGCAATAACACGAATGCCTTTTTCAACTAAACCAATCGGACCGATAGAGCCCGGTTGGCAGCCAATTTGAGCAAGAATGTCAGCTTCTGAAGCAAACTCGAAAGGAACAAGTGCCCCTTCGATTTTTTCCACTTTAATTTCATTAATGTTGTGGTCGCCACGTAATACCAAGGCGATGATATTGCTTTCACCTTCTGCATTTTGACCTTTAATCAACATGGTTTTAACAGTTTGCTTAACATCTAAAGATAAGAAGTCAGCGACTTGCTGAATCGTTTTGCAATTAGGTGTTAGGATCTCTTCCAGCGCAAGTGTCGGTGCGTCTGCCGCTTGTTTATCACTGATTGCTTCTGCAAGCTCAATGTTTGCTGCGAAATCAGAGCTATCACTGAATGCAATATCATCTTCACCAGATTCTGCAAGTACATGGAACTCATGAGAGAAAGCGCCACCAATGCTGCCTGTATCTGCACGTACTGGGCGATAGTTTAGGCCAACACGGTCAAACACTTTGCAGTATGCGTCATGCATAACATCATAGGTTGTTTGCAATGATTCAGGAGAAGAGTGGAAAGAGTAAGCATCTTTCATCATGAACTCACGGGAGCGCATAACACCAAAACGTGGTCTTACTTCGTCACGGAACTTAGTTTGGATTTGAAAAAGGTTAAGAGGCAGTTGCTTGTAGCTGCTAATCTCATTACGAACCAGATCAGTTACCACTTCTTCGTGGGTTGGCCCAAGGCAATAATCACGTTCATGACGGTCTTTGATGCGCAGAAGCTCAGGGCCGTATTCTTGCCAGCGACCTGATTCTTCCCATAATTCTTTTGGTTGCACACCAGGCATGATGATTTCTAAGGCACCTGCCTTTTGCATTTCTTCACGGACAATGTTCTCTACTTTGCGGAACACTTTTAAGCCGGTTGGTAGCCAAGTGTACAAACCTTTAGAAACTTGGCGAATCATGCCAGCTCGCATCATCAGCTTGTGGCTAGTTACAACTGCATCAGTTGGAGGATTACGTAAAGTAGAAAATAAATAATTGCTTGCGCGCATTGTTCTGTCGTCTATTTTAGTTAAAGTTAAATGCTATTGATCAAATCTGGCTTCGATCAGACCTGGTGTTGTCACGTCCATGGCAAAAATGCCCCCTGCTTGAGGGTAATCTTTCAATTCTTCTTCAGAATGGGCACCGCGACAAGTTGATATAAAGAGTGTTTTCATATCCTTGCCACCAAATGCGACCATTGTAGGATAAATTGCAGGGACAGGGTACTCTTCTAAGATATTACCTTGAGGACTAATCTTAACAATTCTTTGTCCTTGGTAGAGTGCTGACCAATAATTGCCTTCGCTATCGACGGCGGCACCGTCAGGACGGCCATTGCCATGAGGGAAGCGGATAAAGTCTCGCTTGTTACTTGCTTCACCGGTTCCCATGTCATAGTCAAATTGATAAACCACGTGATTTGGTGTGTCGGAGTAATACATGGTTTTTCCATCTGGAGAAAAAGCTAGACCATTTGATGTCCAAGCAGCTTGATCCAGAACCTTATTTTCACCTTTTGAGAATTGATGTAGAGCACCTTTAAAGGCATCTTTAGGTGAGTACATGGTGCCAGCTAAAAAACGTCCGTTAAAATCACAGCGACCATCGTTAAACCGTGTTGTTTCTTGGTCGTAATCTGCCAACCAGTATGGCTTCAATTCCGCATTAAAGCTTTCAAATGTATATACCCCAGAACGCAGCGCAGCAATGAAACCACCTTCTTTAGTTAACGAGAAACACCCGATTGCTTCATCGAACTTTCTTATATCATGGCGATTGTTTTTGGTATCAAAGGCATGCAGCTCAAATGAGTCGATATCTACAAAATATAGGCACTCATTGATCTCGTCCCAGCGAGGGCATTCCGCAAGTTTAGCTTTAGCATCTATAACACAAGGTAAATTTGTCATCTTAGGCTCTTGATTCTGGGTGGATTTTCAATGGGGTGCTATAGTGCTTATGTATAAACGTATTGTAAATAGGAAGTCGTATGTTTGAGCTAGATGAAAGATTAAAAAAGGACTCAGTTAAAGTAGGGGAGTTTCCTTTATGTGAGTTACGCTTAATTAATGATGCTAACTATACTTGGTTTGTGCTGGTACCTAAGCGCGTTGGAATCACGGAGATTTATCAATTAGAAGAGTCAGATAGGCATACGCTAATGGACGAAAGTTGCCTATTAGCGGAAAACCTACATGACGCATTTTCTCCTGATAAGCTAAATATTGCCGCTATCGGCAATAAAGTGCATCAGTTACACCTGCATCATGTAGTGCGCTTTACTTCTGATAAAGCTTGGCCAGAGCCTGTATGGGGCAAGTTTCCAGCCCTTGCATATAAAAAGAAAGAGTTGGCCAATATTTTGCAGAAGATTCGAATGTTGTTGGCTGATGATCTTGTTGTGACTGAAGATACGGATGGTCAATTATATTTTTGAATTAAGTTGCCAATGTGCATAAGGCAGAATCTATGAGCATACGAAGAAGAAAAAAAGCTATATCCAAAGTTGTAAAACTATTGAATCTTGCTACTTCTAGTAACCCAAGTGAAGCGACTATGGCGTTAAGGCATGCAGAAACAATTGTGCGCCAAAATTCAATTAGTCGTTCTGAGGTGCCTTTATCTGCTTTATGTGACCCGATTACCTTAAATAAAGTGAAATGGGGGGCTAAGGCGCAATCAACTTATACCCCTAAATACGCCAGAACGTCTTCGGCAACAAGCCAGCAATTTAATGAAGCGCCAGTTGATAAAACACATACCTATGCAGGCGCAAGAACAATACTTGATGAAGAGTATGTTTCTGAACACGAGTATGACCCGATAAAAGAAGCTGCAAGAGAAAACGAAGAGCGCGAAGCTGAAAAGTTACGTAAAAAAGCTGAAAAGTTAAATGCTGAGAAAGCGAGAAAAGCGGCTGAGCTAAAAGAAAAAGAAGCTCAGAAAGCAGCTAGAGAGCAAGCCGAAAAAGAAAGGCTAAAAGCGGCGGCAGAGTTGCAAACAGAAAGAGAAAGGCAAGAAATTGAACGTTATGCTGCACAAGCCAAATTAAAGATGGAGCATGAGCAAGCTGAACTTGCGAAGAAGAATGCAGAGCAAGGTTTGCTAGATGAAGTTCAGAATGATGAGATTAAAGCTGACCAAGTATTAGATGAAAATGCAGGCATGGAAATTGATGAACAAGTCGAAGGGCCTCATGACATACGTAAGGAATCAGAACCAATGAAAGCAGAGACGATTAGCGCTGAAAGTGATGTCACCTCAAGTGCGTCTTTGAATACAGATAATGTGATTAATGCGGCCAATGCGTTCAGGCGTGAAGGGGTGATATTCAGTAAGCAGCTTAAAGATCAATATGCTGCGAGTGACCCAACTATTCCTTTTGAGGAAGATGAATACTGGCAAAAAGTTGCAGCTCAATTGGCTGACTTTGATGAAGGTGAGATTCAGTCATCAATAGATACTATTGAAAAGCAACTGGTTTTATCTAAAGAGTCTCTCGCTGAAAAAAGGCAATCTAGACTAGATGCTGAGCAAGAAGAGCTTAGTGAAAGAGCTGAGCGTGCTCGTATCGAGTTAAGTTTTGAAGAAGCAATTGAAAGAGCGTTTCAGGCGAGAGCCAAAGCCTATGAGGCTTGGGAAAAGCAAAAGTCTGAAATTAGAGTTGAATGTCTACGCTCAGAGCAAGAAGCTCAACATGGTTATGAAGAACTGACCCAAGACTTAGACAGAGTAAAAGCAGACTTTCAACAGCATGTTAAACGTAAACAAGACTTCCATGCTGCCAAAATTATGCATGAGCTACGTTGCCATTTGGCGCTTGCTGTTTCTGTTAGTGGCGAAGGCAAAGATTCGTTCGACAAAGTTGTTACTATCATGTCAGAAGCGGGATTAACGCTTAAAGACTTAGAGTTCTCAGATATTAAAAATAAGAGCTTATTTATTCGCCTGTTAGAAAGAGAAACAGCGTCTATTGAGGATGTTGTTGCAAGAGAAAGTCATACAGAAGAGATGCTTTCAAAATTTTTATCTTCTACTTTAACGAAGCGAGAGCCTGTTAAAACTGAGAATCCATTGCAGCAAATTGAGAAACTTTTAGGTGCTGCAAGTCTTGGTTCTCAATTTGAGGCGCAAAAAAGTATTGAGCAAGCCTTCCATTTAATGGAATTACACGGCATTAGTGTGAGGGATATTGATCTAACGAAAATCACTAAGTATTCAGTTTTTGTACGTCTATTAAATTGGGAAGCTGAAAAAATCCCTTCACTTACTGAGCGAGAAAAGTTCACTGCTTCAATTTTGGAAGAGTATGTCACTTCTTCTATTCATGGTGATACGGGTGTGAGGGAAAAGGTAAGTAAGAATAAAGCCTAATCAAAGCTGATTAAACTAAAAAGCCGAGTCTCGATTGAGGCTCGGCTTTCTTATTTCTACTAGCTGCAAAAGGCTTACTATTACTAAAATTGCCCTAAGAGCTCTGAAGGTAGAATGAAATATTTAGGTTTGGTAGTTTTTAGCGATTGAGTGCTTCTACCACAAAAGCATTTGCTTTATCTTGATTTTGCTTCTCAAGGCGAGAGCCATATTGGCCAACAATGAGTGAAGCGCAATAGCAAGCAATTGTGGCTGCAGTATCAAAGCTTGCGCCTTTTAGAAGAGCGTGAATAAAGCTGCCCGCGAACATATCGCCTGCACCTATGGTATCAAGTTGATTAATGGTTGGTACTGGGGTTTCAAATAATGTTTCGCCATCCCAACTTAAAGAGCCTCTTGAACCACAAGTAACAACAAATTGCTTGATGTTGTTTTTAAGCCAAGTAATAGCCCCTGTCAGTGTTTCTGCTTGAGTTAACTCCATAGCTTCATCTTCATTCATGAAGAGTAAGTTAACGCCATCTTTGATTAGGGCTAAAAAATCATCCCTAAAATACTTAACAAGCATAGGGTCGCTCATGGATAGCGCACAAATGTTGCCGCTTTGACTAGCTGATTTAGCTATGGTGTGAAGTGCTTCTTTACCGTACTCAGAGCTGATTAGATAGCCTTCTAAAAAACAGATGCGAGCAGACTTTGCTACGTCTAAATTTACTTGATCAGGGCCAACTAGACCGCCAACACCTAAAAAGGTGTTCATGGTTCTATCTGCGTCTGGAGTAATCATGGCAAGGCAGGTGCCTGTATCGCCTTTAGGGAGAGGGGTGCTATCTAGGTTGGACTGGATGTTTTGATGGATTAAGTTCCGATGGAAGAAACGGCCCATTTCATCGTCAGCAACTTGGCAAGAGTAAAAGCATTTACTGCCAAAATTTGCGGTTGCTATGGTGGAGTTTGCAAGAGATCCACCACAGGATTTATGTTCAATTTTTTGTCTTAGTTGATCAAGTAACTCATTTTGCCTAGCTGCTTCTACTAGGGTCATACAACCTTTTATAACCTTGTTATCACTTAAAAATTGATCTGTGACGCGAGTTTCTACGTCAACAAGGGCGTTGCCAATACCGTATAGGTCAAAATGATTCATGTACTTAAAGAGCCTAAGTTTTTACAAAGGTTGCGGATTATAGAGTCAGTTATCCTAGGAAACAAATGTTAAAGCATAAAAAGTACGAAAAGCTTGGTGATCGGCTATAAAGTGTTCATTTTTACAAATGATAGGGGTTATTTGGCATCAGCTAGGTGAATAAATGGCATTAGCGCTTTTCATAAAGCTGTGCTTCTTTTAACATTCCGGCTTCGACAAAAATGGTACTCGGTAGGAGAGGCTCATGAGTGTTATTCGCGAACAAGATTTGATTACAAGTGTTGCTGACGCATTACAATTTATTTCTTATTACCACCCAATCGACTTTGTGGACGCTGTTCATGAAGCCTATAAGCGTGAAGAAAGTCAGGCAGCAAAAGATTCAATGGCGCAAATCTTGATCAACTCAAGAATGTGTGCAGAAGGCAAGCGTCCTTTATGCCAAGATACAGGCATAGTGACAGTCTTCTTAAAAATTGGCATGAATGTTCAGTGGGAATCTGAAATGAGCGTTCATGACATGGTTAATGAAGGTGTGCGTCGTGCATACACTCATCCAGACAATGTTCTACGTGCATCCATTCTTGCTGATCCTGCTGGAGCTCGTAAAAACACTAAGGACAACACGCCAGCCGTTATTCATATGGAAGTGGTGCCAGGTGACACTGTGGAGGTGCACGTGGCAGCAAAAGGTGGTGGTTCTGAGAATAAGTCAAAACTCGCTATGTTAAACCCATCAGACAGCATTGTTGAATGGGTTAAAAAGACAGTGCCTACTATGGGTGCGGGTTGGTGTCCGCCGGGTATGCTGGGTATAGGTATTGGTGGTACTGCTGAGAAAGCAATGTTAATGGCGAAAGAGTCGTTAATGGAGCCAATCGATATTCATGAACTTATGGATAGAGGCCCGCAAAACCGTTCTGAAGAATTGCGTTTAGAAATCTTCAAAGCTGTAAATGATCTGGGTATAGGTGCGCAGGGTCTAGGTGGTCTTACTACAGTATTGGATGTGAAAATCCATGACTGCCCAACTCACGCGGCCTCTTTGCCTGTTGCTATGATCCCAAACTGTGCTGCGACACGTCACGCTCACTTTGTACTTGACGGTTCTGGTGCTGCTGATCTTGAGCCGCCGAAGCTTGAAGACTGGCCTGAAATTGTTTGGGAAGTAGGAGAGAGTGTTCGTCGCGTTAAACTTGAAGATGTCACACCAGAATCAGTGAAAGAATGGCAGCCAGGCGAAACTATTTTGTTAAGCGGTAAAATGCTGACAGGCCGTGATGCGGCGCATAAGAAAATGGTTGAGATGATCCAAAATGGTGAAGAGCTACCTGTTGATCTGACTGGTCGCTTTATCTATTACGTTGGACCAGTTGATCCAGTGCGTGATGAAGCTGTTGGTCCTGCTGGTCCTACCACTTCTACTCGTATGGATAAGTTTACTCACACCATGCTTGCTGATACAGGCTTGCTAGGCATGATAGGTAAAGCTGAGCGTGGACCAATCGCGATTGAAGCAATTAAAGAGTTCGGTGCTGTTTACCTTATGGCTGTTGGTGGTGCTGCTTACCTAGTATCAAAAGCAATTCAAAAAGCTGAAGTTGTTGCCTTCCCAGAATTGGGAATGGAAGCTATTTATGAGTTTGAAGTTGTTGATATGCCGGTTACTGTTGCTGTAGACACTAAAGGTACCTCTGTACACATTACAGGTCCTGCAGAATGGAAAGCGAAAATCGAAGCTCAGGCATTAGAAATTAAATAGCCTTAACTGCTTGTTCTAAAAGGCGTAGCTACTTATATGTGGCTACGCCTTTTTAGTTTATAGAGGGAATAAAACGTTTTTTAAGGGAAAATGTTAGAAAAAAGTTAAAAGGGCTTGCTTATAGCATTTTCTCATGTATAGTAGCGGCCTCTGTCAGCAAGCTCTTGTTGGTATCTCCTATAATTAGGACGCTCTTTAAGAATTTAATCAGATAATTTGTGTGGGCACTCGCTAGAGACTTCAGCAAGTCGTTCGAGTTGTTAATTGTTTA
>NZ_JXYC01000030.1:0-59827 GCF_000967665.1 Marinomonas sp. S3726
TGAAGAAAAGCATTCTTCTCGATTAAAAAAAGGCTGGCAGCGTAATCGTAAAACCCTAAAAAACATCATCGATTCACTTATGGCTCTTGATGAGGCGTAGGCGGCTGTTATGTCTAAAATGGACGCACAACGCAGTGAATTTTTAGAGGATTTAACATTACATATTACAAAGGAATTGACCGAAGCGGGAATCGATCCAGCAAAGGCAAAACAGCAGGCTCTAGTTAGCGCTGATGCGTTCGCAAAACGCTGGCAAGGCTTACATCTCTACGTACCAAAAAATATCAAAAAAGCATCGCAAGACATCCGTAAAAAAGTCACTTCTGAGTTTACGGGAAACAACCACGGACAGCTTGCGATTAGACATAACGTACATATTAGAACCATCTACAAAATACTTAAAAAGCAGGAGAAAGATAATGTCAGCAAGAGTACTAATTGATTGTGACGCATACGGATGCTGTAACACGTTAGAGGTGCATGATCCAGATAGTCTTGCATCTGAAATATCGTTTAGAAATTGGTGTGAAGATCCCGATAATGGGCACTTTCATTACTGCCCAAAATGCTGGGCTACGATAGAAAATGAACAGAAAGATGAATTAGTGATGAGTGAGGAAGATCAAGAAAATGAGTGATAACCGTATTTTAGATAAGATTAAAAAGTGCCTAGCACTAGCTAAATCATCAAGTGGAAACGAAGCCGCAACGGCTTTACGCCAAGCGCAAATACTCATGGAAAAGCATGGAGTAAATCAATCCGCTATTGATTTATCTGATGTTAACTCACATTTTTCTGGTGCGGGAAAAAGTCAAAAGCCACCGCGCTATCATCATATACTGGTATCAACGGTTGCTTATGCTTTTGCGGTTAAACCAATCTACCACCCTAGCTATAAAGGAACTGATATAGAGTTTATTGGTTTTGACTCTCAACCTGAAATTGCAACCTATTGTTATGAAGTCTTATATCGTCAGTTAATAAAAGATCGTAAAAATTATATGGGCACTCTGTCACGTTATAAGAGGGCTAATAAAATTCGAAAGGCAGACCTCTTTGCTGAGGCTTGGGTTTCAGCTGTTTACGCTAAAGTGATGAAGTTTGCACTTACAGATAAACAAGAGGAATTAGTTGATCAGTACATCAAGTTGCAACACGGCAAAACAGAGGAGCTTAAAAGCAAGGAGCATAAAATTAAAAAAGAAGACCATAGCGCGCGTATTGAAGGCCGCCTAGCAGGGCATAACGCGAATTTGCATAGTGGAATGGGGGAAGATAAAAGAACAGCCTTACAAAATTGGGTGGGGAAATAATTATGTTAGAAAGAAAAATATATGAACAAGCGTTAAAAAATTGGGGGGCGACAACCCAAGCCGTCATGGCAATGGGTGAGATGGGCGAATTAATTGCTGAATTAAATCGCTGCTTTATTCAAGGTAGAGACAACACTAATGAAATACTTGGGGAAATAGCCGACGTTGAAATTATGATAGGTCAATTACGTTGTATTTTTGGAGACGAAGGCATAGATACTGCTAAGAAAAATAAACTTGATCGCTTAGAAAGAATTCTAGCAGGATCTGAAGATCATCCGCACGGTCAGTGTAAGTAGCGAAGCGCGGCTAGGTATAGCCGCGTCAATCTCGTGTAGTGGCTAGATACTGATGAGCAGCTAAAATTCTAAATTCTACAAACCTCACTCTAGAGGTGACTAAATTCTCATTTGAGGCTAAAATGTGTTCAAAGGTTAGAAACTATAACTTTGTCCCATTAAGTACCGTTATTAACCATCTAATCCCGCTTAAATATCGCGCATTAAGCTAAGTAAATATCTCTATCCCTCTCATACTATGACTAAAAAAGTGAATAACTCATTGGTTAATAAAACTCAAAATACATCCCTTAGCCAAATGGACATTCAAGCTCATCTTGCACTAGGTGAGTACTGTCTTATTTCCGCCCCTGTGGTAGATCTTCCTAATGGACAGACCTGTGTCCCTCAGCATTTTTATGGATACAGTCATAGTCTGGAGAGTGTTGAGCATTTACTAGGCAAAATAAGCTTTGATAAAGCCTTCCCTATTTTCTGCGCTGAAGATGAGCAAGGTCTTTTCATTCAAGTAGGTATTATTGGCAGGGAGAACTATGAGAAGAAGGTCCCAGACAGAAGCAAGAAAATTGTTTATGGCCGTAAATGGCGTGTGGAAGTTAATCTACCTACTTCAGAGATAGTACAAACTGTTTTTTTGGCCCTTAAGAAAACTCGGGAACATGAAATTCGAGAGCTTTTCAGCTTAAAAGCAGAAGATGGCAAGAGCGTTAGCACACCTTTTAACAGCCATCACGACCTACCTTTAATGGCACAATATGCAGAGCTATTTGACCTAAGTATGGATCCAGATGCTGACTTTGATATGAATGTCATCAATCAGACCTTTGAAAGACTCAGCTTTGATCAAACCCGCATTGAATGCTTAGACATGTGCACTCGCCGAAATGGAAAGTTTCTTATCGATATTATTTTCCATATAGGCAATGCCGCTCAAGACCCTCAAATTGAGTTCGCAGAACTACATGGAATTGAATGTACTCTAGTCCTAAATAAGGCCTGTATTAACGAATTGCTATATGAAGTCATGCAGTGTTTAGTGAATTTAAGCGATAGATACGTAGAAGAACATTTTAGCTTTAACGGTTTTAGGCGCTTTAGTCGTAATAATAACATTCAGGCAATCGGTGACTTTTCCATCAACACACGAAAAATCCATGAAGACAAATTAAATGAAGAAGGTAAACGTCTCATCAGTGAACATAATTGCCAAGTAGATGAAAGCCGTGCACCTCTCATTAAATTAGCTCAACAAAAACAACGTCTTGCCTCTTCCTTTATGCAAACAGAAGCAATGGAAGGATTTCTACCTAAAGGGTTAAAAGACGAAATATAAAGTCAGCTTTTTCGCTTGTATTAACCCGCTAATACCTTAAATCGATTATTTATTGTTACAACTAACCTACCGTAATCAAACTGACGATAGGAAAGACAATGAATAATAAAAAAATCCTTATGATCACTGGTGATTTTACCGAAGACTACGAAACCATGGTGCCATTTCAAGCATTACTCGCTAATGGTTATCAGGTTGATGCTGTTTGCCCAGATAAAGTGGCAGGTGACAGTATTCGTACTGCTATACACGATTTCGAAGGAGATCAAACCTATACCGAGAAACCTGGACATAACTTTGTTTTAAACGCCTCTTTTGCAGAAGTAAAAGTAGAAAGCTATAACGCATTAGTCATTCCAGGCGGACGCGCACCTGAATACTTAAGGCTTAATCCCGAAGTCATCAAGATGGTGCATCATTTTTTCATCGAAGATAAACCCGTTGCAGCCATTTGCCATGGAGCACAATTACTATCTGCTGCCGGTGTTTTAGAAGGAAGACAGTGCTCAGCTTACCCCGCTTGTCGCTATGAAGTAGAAGCCAGCAAAGGCATTTATGCAGATATAGACGTGGATCAAGCTATCACTCAAGGCAACCTTGTTACAGCCCCAGCTTGGCCTGCTCACCCTGAATGGCTAAAACAATTCTACCTTTTACTTGAAGCCAACTAAGCGATAGGAATACGCGAAAAATACGTCACATAAAAACGCTTTAAAGCATTTCATAGTATGCTTTAAAGCGTTGTTATACTCGTTAGACTCATAATTTACAAATAAGGTTAGAATCATGTGCAAACTTTTTATTCAAGCCGATAGCCAGCTCTGGCAAAGTTCGACACGCTCGCTTCGAATTGATGGTATGGTTACGAGTATTCGTTTAGAAAATAGCTTCTGGGGAATTCTAGAAGAAATTGCCAAACGAGACGATCTTCAAGTTCCACAAATGATTACTCGTCTATACCATGAGTCAATTGATGCCGGCCATGATATGGGAAACTTCACTTCATTTTTAAGAGTATGTGCTATGCGTTATGTGTCTTTGCAGGTTCATGGGCAAATATCTTCAGATATCAGCACACCGATAAATACGCTAAATGCAGATGAGATACTATTGAACGAAAAGCTTATTAACCAAGCAAAACATTAGTTCGATTAAAACCCTATCAAATTAATGTTAAAAAGCTAAGAAAAACCGCAATTTCCACAACTTATGATCTACCTTTAAAAGAGAGTGTTTAAAAGGTATTTTCAAGTATGATTAAATTTGCCCTAGTTGTTAGCACCATTACTTTCCTTGGTTGTAGCTCTGTTCAACATCAAACATTTAGCCTAAGTACAGATGAAGAATTCAAACTAAAAGCCGCAAAAACGTTAGAGTTTTCGACATTGTGCGAGCAACTTTCGATTATTGCTTTTATGAATCTATTGGATAAAGATCCAGCAGACATATCTAACCAAGATGAAGGTAGAACCTCTTGCTCTTTTAGTGGTTCCCAAACGCATTCTGGTTATAGTTTTGGTTTTACTTACCAATCCCCAGACGACACAGAGTATGCATACTCTGATCATAAATACCTCAACAAAACCTCGTACACTAAAAGCGAGTTAGAACTAAACGCAGTAAAAACAAATAACGCCATAGATATTTACATCAAAGCCAGCAATCAAGATCAGGCATTTGAAAAATTAACCTTTCTAGTAGATAAACTTTTACAACAGGAATATAGCCAATATTATACTGAGACCAAAACACAACAGATAAAAAAACCTAAGCCTTATTATGATGATTAAGGTTTATTTATTACCTCAATGAATATCAGATACTCAAGCACAAGCAATTGTTTTAACAGCCTTTAGTTTTTTCTTATGGTATATCTAATTTAGATAAATGCTTTCAAATTAGGATGGTGTCGTCCTAAGCATCCCCTATTGATGAGCACTCACATGATAGAAAAAATAATAAAGGCCCAAGATGGTCATGAGATTCAAGCTTTCATTTGGCCCTCTGAAAATGCAAAGGCTTGGGTACATATTTTTCATGGAATGGCTGAGCATGCCAAACGCTATGACACTTTCGCTCAAGCGCTTGTGGAAGAAGGTTATAATGTCCTTGCTCACAATCATAGAGGCCATGGTACAAGTAAAACCACGGTTTTAGGCCAATTTGCAGAACAGGATGGCTGGCAAAAAGTATTAATTGATTTAGAAACAGTCAGAGAAGCAATTTGCACAGAAGAGACTAAGCTGCCTTATTATATTTTTGGCCATAGTATGGGATCTTTTATCGCTCAATCTTATTTGATCGGCAACGCCAAGCCGATAGATGGACTAATGTTAAGCGCCTCGAACCAACAAAATACCTTTATGAGTCAGGCAGGTAAATTAGTTGCCAATATTGAAGCCATGCGCCTTGGTTCTGATAAGCCCAGTAAACTGCTGCAATTCTTATCTTTCGGTTCCTTCAACAATCACTTTAAGCCCACCAGAACAGAGTATGATTGGCTCAGTCGAGATACAAAAGAAGTTGATAAATATGTTGATGATAGCCTTTGCGGCTTTGCTTGCTCCATCAGCTTATGGCAAGATTTTTTAACCGCTTTAACTCAACTTTTTCAACCAGACAGCCTCAAAAAAATTCAAATGGATCTTCCCATTATAATTATTGGAGGAGATAAAGATCCTGTCGGATTAATGGGCAAAGGGCTAACTAAACTGGCCCAAAGCTATCGAAAAGCAGGCCAAGAGAAAGTAACTTTTAAGCTTTACACTGATGCTCGTCACGAGCTTTTAAACGAAACGAATCGCACTGAGATTCTAGAGGATATTCTTTCTTGGCTAAGTCATCAGTCAGCATAATTAGCTTAAAAGAATTTAAATTTCTCATTATGACAAATTCACAAAAAGCGCCTAAGGGGCGCTTTTTTTTGCACCTACCCACAGACAACAAATTTAACAACACCACAAGGCAAATAAAACAACCCCTTAATTAAATTAGGTTAAATTTTGTTTGAAACCAATTTTTAATTTGATCTATATTTGCGTTTAAAAGGCAGGCTATAGCGCTTGCTTCCGCCGTAAAGAGGGTATGTATGCAAGACTTTGATTATGTGATTATTGGCGCTGGTTCTGCTGGTTGTGTGCTCGCAAATAGATTAAGCGAATCGGGTAAATATTCTGTTTTAGTACTTGAAGCAGGTGGCAGTGATAAACGTTTTTGGATTCAAGTCCCAATAGGCTATGGTAAAACCTATTATCAAAAATCCGTTAATTGGATGTACATGGCCGATGCTGATGAAGGCACAAATAATCGTCAAAGTTATTGGCCAAGAGGAAAAGTCTTAGGCGGCTCAAGTTCCATTAATGCCATGGTCTATATCCGTGGCCACAAAGCCGATTTTGATGCATGGGAAGCTGCTGGTAACCCTGGCTGGGGGTATCAAGATGTATTACCTTACTTTAAACGATCTGAAACTAACCAACTGGGTGAAAATGAATTTCGTGGTGGTAAGGGCCCGCTTCATGTGGCAGATGTATCCGGGGATTTACACCCTCTTTGCAGCCATTTTATCAATGCAGGCAAACAGTTAGGCCTAGCAGAGAATCTAAACTTTAATGGTGCAGAGCAAGAAGGCATAGGGCTTTATCAGACCACTACTCATAAAGGTTTTCGTCAATCCACTGCCAAGGCCTTTTTATACCCTGCATTAAAGCGACCCAACGTCTCTTTAATGACTCATGCACAAGCCACTAAAATTCTCTGTGAAGGCAACAAAGCCATTGGAGTTGAATATCAGCACAAAGGTAAACTGAAAACATTATTTGCGAATAAAGAAGTCATCCTTTCTGGTGGCGCTATCAATAGCCCACAATTATTACAACTCTCTGGCATAGGCCCTATTGAGCTTTTAAAACAACATGACATTGAACTAGTGCAAGAGAGTCCAGCAGTGGGGCAGCATCTGCAAGATCACCTCGGTATGGATTACCTTTACCGCAGTAAAAAGCCTACCTTAAATGATGAGCTACATTCGTGGCAGGGTAAGTTAAAGGCAGGAATTAAATATGTTTTAACCCGTCGCGGCCCTTTAAGCTTAAGTATTAACCAAGGAGGTGGCTTTATTAAAACAAACCCAACCTTGAAACAACCGGACATTCAACTTTACTTCTCCCCAGTAAGCTATACCAAAGCTCCAGCAGGAACGCGACCACTAATGAACCCTGACCCTTTTTCTGCTTTTTTAGTGGGTCTAACCAATTGCCAACCAACATCAAGAGGTTATATCAATATCCGTTCTAAAGACCCTTTAGAAGCCCCTCAAATTAAACCTAATTATTTATCGACAAAGGAAGATGTCGACACCTTATTAGCTGGGGTAAAGTACTTAAGAGAGCTTGCGAATACTCCAGCCTTGAAAGATATTATTATTGATGAGCTAAGGCCCGGCCCTAACTGTCAATCTGATGAAGAACTTATTGAGGATATTCGAGGCTATGCTTGGACCTGCTTCCATCCAACCAGCACTTGTCGCATGGGGCCAGACCCAAAAGAGAGTGTAGTTAACCATGAGCTTAAGGTACATGGCATGCAACAATTAAGAGTGGCAGATGCTTCTATCTTCCCTTCTATTGTCTCTGGCAATACCAACGCAGCAGCAATTATGGTTGGCGAAAAAGCAGCTGATTTAATTTTGGCTGATGCTTAGGATATTTTCTTGTCTGATAAGAAGGGTCCCTATGTCATGCCCTAATAAGAACATTTTTCCACTAGTTCTTTAGGTGGAACAATGTATCTTTTTTTGACTATTTAGGCAGTGGAGGGAGTTTAATTTCTGCCCTCCTTTATGCCAGCTAAAAACATTAACGACTTTGCTCTAGTAACCAGTTTTTAAACAACAAGCTTTCTGGTTTAGCTCGCATTTCTCTGTCCGGCATTAAGATGTAATGAGATTCATCATAATAAATCCCTTCATCGAATACTTTTACTAAACGGCCATCTTTAAGATAAGGTTCGGCATATATCTCTTGCACTAATGCCACCCCCATTCCGCAGCAAGCCAATTTCAAAGCACTTAAGGAAGTATCAACCGTTAAAGTCACACCAATATTTATACCGTTTAATTTCTCTTCAATGATTTTTTGCCAACGCCCTTCACAGCCCATTATTTGCACGCACCTTAAATCATGGGGCAAATTTTTATCGCGTTTCATTGCCATATTTAGCACCCTCTCCTTACTTTCTTCGGTTGCGACAACAACAGAAGGAAGGTGCAGAATTTCTTGGGAATTAAAACCTGGCCAATTACCATCGCCAAAACGAATATCTATATCTATATCATCTTGACTTAAGGCTTCGGTCCAAATTGCAGTGTAAAGGCGAACATCAATATTGGGGTATTTTTGCATGAAGTCGTTCAACCTAGGAACTAACCAGAGCATAGAAAAAGCGGCAGTACAGCGCACACTGATTGATTGCCTACCCTTACTTCCAAATAAGCCTATGGTGGAAGCGGACAAATCTTCAAATGCTCTGCGCACCGAAGGCAAATAGGCTCGCCCCTTATCCGTTAGCTTTAAACTTCTTGCTAAGCGTTCAAATAATTGAAAACCAAGGTGTTGCTCTAAGGATCTAACCTGATGACTCACTGCCGCTGAGGTTAAATTTAATTCTTTAGAGGCCAAGGTAAAGTTGTTATACCTAGCAGCCGTTTCAAAAGCCCTTAACCAATTTAATGGGGGTAATTGATAATCCATACCACTTCCTATTACTCATCACGTCATCATTTGATCTGGTTTCGCGCCCTACCGACAAATAAAACCACCTCTTAGAGGCATAATACTTCATTTGTTTTTAATCACAAGCTCAGCACATAATGACTTCAACCTAACAATTTATAGAAAGAGCATGATGAAAATTGCCAGCATAGAAACCTTTACTAATGAGTATGTTTGCTTTGTTCGCGTCAGAACGGTTGAAGGCCATGAAGGATGGGGGCAAGTCTCAACTTATAACGCTGACATTACCGCTAAAGTCGTTCATCGACACATTGCTCCCCATGCATTAGGACAAGATGCCAGTGACCTTAATGCTCTGACTCAACTTATTTTAGAGCGTGAGCATAAGTTCCCAGGTACTTATCTCTATCGTGCTTTATGCGGTTTAGATACTGCACTCTGGGATATAAAGGGCAAGATAGCGGGTAAGAGTGTTGCGCAACTACTCGGAAGCGAAGCAGATAAAGTCGATGTTTACGCTTCAAGCATGCGTCGCGATATTACCCCAGAACAAGAAGCAGAACGTTTTATAGCCCTTAAAGAAGCGTTTGGATATCACAGTTTTAAATTTCGTATTGGCCGCGAATGTGGTCACGATATCGACCAATGGCCTGGTCGAACTGAAGCAATTATCAAACATATTCGCCAAAGTTTAGGAGACGAGGTAACTTTATTAGTCGATGCAAACAGCGCCTTTAGTGCTGAAAAAGCCATCGAAATCGGTCATATGCTACAAGATTATGGCATCAGTCACTTTGAAGAACCTTGCCCTTACTGGGAGCTAGATCAAACCAAACAAGTAACCCAAGCACTGAAGTTAGATGTGTCAGGTGGTGAGCAAGATAACAACATCAATGTTTGGCGCCAAATCATAGACCAAGACATTGTCGATATTGTCCAACCTGATGTCTGTTACATGGGCGGTATTACCCGAACCTTAGAAGTGGCCAAGATGGCACAAGAAAAACAAATCCCTTGTACCTTACATGCAGCCAATCTGTCATTAGTGACCTTATTTTCAGCCCATTTAATGGCTGCAATGCCAAATGCAGGCAAATACCTAGAGTACTCAATCGAAGGCCTTGATTATTACCCTTGGCAAACGGGTTTGTTCACCCCCAATTTTGAGATTGAAAAGGGACAATTAAACTTATCTAAAGCACCTGGCTGGGGCATAGAAATGGACAGTCAATGGCTTGCGAATGCAGATTATCAGGTAAGCTATAACGCATCTCGTTTTTAAACTTATACCCTATTTAGAGAGAAGTATGATGACTACATCTTGTTCTGAGCTTATCCAAGAATACTTTAGCACAGGTACGCTAGCGAACTTGCCAACCAAGCTTTATATCAATGGCCAATGGCAAGCCGCTGAAGGTGACGCCAAGCTTGCCATCAATGATCCAAGTTCTGCTAAGACCTTTACTCATGTCAGCGCTGCTCAGACAAGCGATGTTGAGCTTGCTATCAGCAGTGCCAACCAAGCATTTAAGCAGGTATGGAAACCGACCAAAGGTAGCGTTCGAGCAGCGATCCTCAATAAAGCAGCCACTTTATTAGAAGAGAAAGCCGATCTTTTTAGTGTGGTTGAAGCACTAGATTCAGGTAAGCCGTTGGCTGAAGCACAAGGAGATGTATCAAGCGCGATAGCAACATTGCGTTATTATGCTGGCAGTGCCGATAAGCTTGAAGGGAGAAGTTACCCATTAGGTCAAGGCAACTTCTCCTTTTCAACTAAAGAGCCTTGCGGTGTCACCGCACATATTATTCCTTGGAACTTTCCATTAAGCACCACTATTCGCGGCGTGGCTCCAGCACTTGCTGCAGGTTGTACTGCTGTGGTTAAACCAGCTGAAACCACACCGTTAACCGCACTTATGATGGCAGATATTTTTCAAGCGGCAGGTTTACCAGACGGGGTTTATAACGTGATTCCTGGGCTTGGAAAAGAGGCAGGGTCTAACTTAGTAAACCATAAAGATGTGCACCATATTACCTTCACAGGTTCAGTCGCAACCGGCATCAGTGTGATGCAAGCCGCGGCAACTAATATAAATAGCGTCACTTTAGAACTCGGCGGTAAATCCCCTATTCTCGCCTTAGCGGATTGCGACCTAGAAAAAACCGCCGAAGGCGTTCTTTGGGCCATTTTTTATAATGCAGGTCAAATTTGCTCTGCAGGTTCACGTCTTGTGGTAGATAAAAGCATTCATAAAGACTTGGTTGAACTGATTGTCGAAAAATCCAAACAACTCATCCCTGCCCATGCACTGGAAAATCCAAACTATGGTGCGATTAACTCAGCCCAGCAGCTCGATAAGATTGATGGTTTTATTAAAAGAGCAAAACAGCGTGGTATTCAAATTGCCTGTGGCGGTCATAAACTTGAGACAAAGAGCGGTGGCTGGTTCTTCGCACCCACCATTATGGACGATGTGCCTATGGATGATGAATTAGTGCAAGACGAGATATTCGGCCCAGTACTGACAGTACAAGTTGTCGATGGCTTAGATGAAGCAATCGAAGCCGCTAACTGTACTAATTTTGCCTTAGCTGCAGGTGTCTATAGCCAGAACATTGATCAAGCACTCACAGCTGCACAAGGTATCGACTCTGGCCAAGTCACAATAAATAACTACTGGGCAGGTGGAATAGAAGTTCCTTTTGGCGGTAACAAGCATTCAGGTATAGGACGTGAAAAAGGATTAGTTGCCCTAGACAATTATTGTACGACAAAGGCTATCACCTTGGCATTTTAGCGCTTACTTCATACAAGGTCATGGTTTTCGATTAATAAGGCAAGCTCTGAGACACATGCCTTATCACCGAAAGCCATGATTTTTTTGGGCCAAAATTTCACACCCAATGGACGAAAAGACAAGTTATAAGCAGAAAAAATACATTAAGTATTAAAAACAGGCTTGTTTATCAGGCGAGTTTAAAACAAAAGTAAATCACTGAGGCTTCACAACATGAATAAAATTAAAACTCTAAATCATGCAAATACCTTAAACAAACCAATTGATAGACGCCGCTTTTTGTCTGGCTCTTTAGTAACGGGTGCAGCCCTAGGTGCCAGCTCAATGATGTCTACTAACCTGATGGCTATGCCTGCTAAAAAAGGTGGCACATTAAGAGTGGGGTTCACCCAGGGAGCGACTTCAGATTCAACTGATCCAGCGACTTTTAATAATGACTTTATGTTCACCTATGCTTATGGTGTCTTTAATAACCTAACTGAAATTGCACCAGATGGATCTTTGGTTCCTGAACTTGCGCTAAGGTGGGATGCGACACCAGACGCTAAAACTTGGCTGTTTGAATTACGCCAAGGGGTCTCTTTTCATAATGGCAAAGAACTTGCTGCCACCGATGTTATCGCTTCAATCAATCACCATAGAGGCGAGCAATCGAAATCCAGCGCTAAGCCCTTATTAGCCGATATCACAAGTATTAGGGCTTTAGGTAAGTACATGATAGAAATCCAGCTTGCTGGTGGTAATGCTGATTTCCCATTCATTTTTAGCCAATACAACTTAGTTATACACCCAGCCAAAGGCGATGGTATCGACTTCACCAGTATGAATGGTACGGGAGCTTATAAAGTGAAGCAGTTTGAACCCGGTGTTCGTGCTCACTACCAAAGAAATGAAAACTATTGGAAAGAAGACAGAGCTCATCTAGATGAAATTGAAATCATCTTAATTTCAGACCCTGCCGCGAGACTGAATGCTTTAACAACGGGTGAAGTTGACCTTATAGACCGTCCTGATCTTAAAACACTTCACCTATTAAAACGTCGAAAAGGTTTGAGAGTAGAGCAAACAACAGGCACTAAACACTATACCTTACCTATGTTATCTGATGTGGCACCTTACAAAGATAACAATGTAAGACAAGCACTTAAGTATGCAATCGATCGTCAAGAAATGGTCGACAAGATACTAAAAGGCTATGGCACCGTGGGTAATGATCATCCGATTGCCCCCTCTATGCAATTTTTCAACAATGAACTTAAGCAAAGAGAATACGACGCGGACAAATCACGTTTTTACCTCAAAAAAGCAGGTCTCCAAAAGCTCGATATTCAGCTTAACTTGGCGGAAAGTGCTTGGGGGAATGACACAGTTAATGGCGGTGTTTTATTTTCTGAAACCAGTGCTAAAGCCGGTATCAATATAGAGGTCGTTCGTGAACCTAACGATGGCTACTGGTCTAACGTTTGGTTGAAAAAGCCTTTCTGCGCCAGTTATTGGGGTGGACGCCCAACAGCCGATTGGATGTTTACTACCGCCTATGCTGACGGGGTAAGCTGGAATGAATCTCGTTGGTCGCACGAGAAGTTCAACCAACTATTGGTAGCCGCTCGCTCAGAACTTAACCAAGAAAGACGCCGCGAAATGTACTTTGACATGCAACAACTAGTACACGATGAAGGCAGCACCATAATCCCAATGTTTGGTAACTATGTATTGGCAATGAATGACAAGGTACAGCATGGACAAACCGCCTCTAACTGGAACCTTGATGGTCTTAGATTCATGGAACGCTGGTGGATTTCTTAAACCTTAATATTCCCTGTGTGTCAAATAATCACATCATCTGACACATGTTCACTCCCTATTTAAACGTCTCTTACTCCGGGCCTGTTAGGTAATTTTTTTCAGGCCTCTTTTTTCATACCTATACCATGAGTTTGTAACGGGATAGGCAATTAAAGCAATTTAAAGAGATGGAAAGAGCATCCTATGAACAGTATTCTTCTCATGACATTAAAACGACTAGGTCTAGGTATAATTACCTTATTTGTCGTGTCATTAATCATATTTTCTGCGGTCGAAATTCTTCCGGGTGATCTAGCGCAAGAAGTACTTGGTCAATCCGCAACACCAGAAACCATCGCCGCTTTTCGCCACGAACTAGGACTAGATAAACCCGCTATTAGCCGCTATGTGTCCTGGTTAACCAATATGATTCAAGGTGACTTTGGTCATTCTCTTGCCAATGGTCGAGCGATATCGGATTTATTGTCTGATCGCTTTTCAAATACCTTATTTCTTGCCGCATACGCAGCCATTATTGCAGTACCCTTGGCATTGACTCTAGGCATTTTAGCCGCCCTTTATCGCAACTCTTGGTTTGATCGCATTGCGAATATCACCACCTTATCGTCAATTTCATTTCCCGAGTTTTTCGTCGCTTATATCCTCATCCTCCTCTTAAGCGTCAATAACAGCGTGTTTCCTTCTTTAGCTAATATTTCAAACAGCATGCCGTTATCTGAACAGTTGTATCGCACCATGCTACCGGCAATCACTCTGACTCTTGTTGTTGTAGCGCACATGATGAGAATGACAAGAGCATCCATTATCAATGTGTTAGCAAGCCCCTATGTGGAGATGGCTCGGATGAAAGGCATGTCTCCTGCAAGAGTCATTATTTTTCACGCATTACCAAATGCCCTAGCCCCCATTATTAATGTTATTGCCCTTAATCTAGCTTACTTAGTGGTCGGTGTTGTAGTGGTTGAAGTGGTGTTTGTTTATCCAGGTCTAGGTCAATTATTAGTGGACTCTGTTTCTAAGCGTGACATTAGTGTTGTTCAAGCAGCGAGCCTTATCTTTGCTGGCACCTTTATCTTACTTAACTTAATTGCCGATATTTTATCGATTTTAAGTAACCCACGCTTGTTGAACCCTCGTTAGGAGCCCTGTATGTTTACCTTTTTATCCTCCTTACGCACAGCACCTTTCAGTGCTCAGTTTGGTATTCTTATTATCTGCCTTTATCTAATTGCCATGGTATTTGCCCCTTGGATCGCACCTTATGGCGAAACCGAGATTTTAGGCAACGCTTTCGAACCTTGGAGCAGTTCATACCTTTTAGGTACTGACAGCCTTGGCAGAGACATGTTTAGTCGCATTATTTATGGTGCACGAAATACCGTAGGTATCGCGCTTGCGACGACTATTCTCGCGTTTTTCGTCGGTGGCTTGCTGGGCATAGTCGCTGCTGTCATGGGCGGTATTGTCGATCAATTATTATCACGTGCTGTGGATGTCCTAATGGCCATTCCGTCATTGATTTTTGCACTACTAATACTGACTATTGTTGGAACTTCCACCAGCTCATTAATTCTAGTTATTGCGACCTTAGACTCTACCCGAGTGTTCCGTTTAGCACGCTCTGTCGCTCAAACAGTCGTGGTGATGGATTATGTTGAAGCCGCAAGGTATCGCGGTGAAGGCCTATGGTGGATTATTCGATATGAAGTCTTGCCGAATATCAGTTCACCTTTAATTGCCGAGTTTGGCTTGAGGTTTTGCTTTGTATTTCTCTTTATTTCTGCCCTCTCCTTCCTAGGTCTTGGCACCCAACCTCCGCTTGCCGATTGGGGTTCTATGGTAAGAGATAATGCCACCTTGATTACTTTTGGCGACATTACCCCCTTAATTCCAGCCAGCGCAATTGCATTACTTACTATTGCCATCAACTTTGTTGTGGATTGGAAACTTCATAATGCCAGCGGCCTAAAAGACGAATAATTAAGGAGAGATGAGATGACAATATGTGAAGAACATCTAACAAGCGAAACCGTTAAACAAGATACTCAAGCTGACTCTCTGCTAACTATTCGTGGATTAAAAATTTCAGCCTTACTCGACTCTGGTTGGGGTGAAATTGTCCATGGGGTCGATCTGGATCTAAAAGCAGGTGAAATACTGGGCTTAATTGGTGAATCTGGTGCAGGTAAATCCAGTATCGGACTTGCCGCCATGGGCTTTGCTAGAAATGGCTGTAAGCTCACAGAGGGTGAAATTAAGTTTGATGGCATTGATTTAATGCAAGCCAGTGAAAAGCAAAAGCAAAGCTTAAGGGGCGCAAGAATTGCCTATGTTGCGCAATCCGCAGCAGCATCATTTAATCCTGCTAGCAGCCTTATCAAGCAATATTCAGAAGCACCGATTAAACATGGCTTGATGAGCAGTGAAAGTGCAAAGAAAGAAGCGATAGAGCTTTATAGAAAACTTAACTTACCGACTCCAGATTTAATTGGCTTTCGCTATCCGCACCAAATTTCTGGTGGTCAGCTTCAAAGAGCCATGACCGCTATGGCCATGTCATGTAAACCTGACCTGATTATATTTGACGAACCAACTACGGCGCTTGATGTTACCACTCAAATTGAAGTGTTATCAGCGATTAGAGACATAGTAAGAGAATATAAAACCGCCGCTATTTATATCACCCATGACTTGGCGGTTGTGGCGCAAATGGCCGATAGAATTCAAGTATTAAAAGATGGCAACACGGTAGAAATTGCAGATACAAAAACCATGTTAAGTGCCCCAAAAGAAGACTATACCAAGACGTTGTGGGCGGTCAGAAACATCAATCGTGAAGCCAAACAACAAAGTGTTGAAGACGATTATATTCTGCAACTTAAAAATATCAGTGCAAGCTATGGTAATGGTACACAAAACGTCTTACATGACATCAATATCAATGTAAAACGTGGTCAAACTCTGGCTGTTGTCGGTGAATCAGGCTCAGGGAAATCAACCACGGCAAGGGTGCTAACCGGTTTATTAGCTGCAAGTGAAGGCGAGATTTTATTTAACAACAAACCGCTGCCGTTTAATTATAAAAAACGTGATAAAGAGACCTTGCGTCATGTACAAATGATATATCAAATGGCGGACACGGCGTTGAACCCGAAACAAACCATAGGGCAAATTATCGGTAGACCATTAGACTTTTATCTTGGCCTTAAAGGCGAAAAGAAACAGGCCAGAATTAAGGCATTATTAGCCCAAGTTGACCTTGATCCAGATAAGTATATTTCTCGTTTACCAGGGGAATTATCGGGTGGACAGAAACAACGCGTTTCGATTGCTCGAGCGCTAGCAGCTGAACCTGAATTTATTATTTGTGATGAAGTCACTTCGGCTTTAGATCAGGTCGTATCAGAAGGTATTTTAAACCTGCTAGACCGTCTACAAAAAAGCTTAAATATTACTTACCTCTTTATTACTCATGACCTATCAACCGTTAAGGCAATTGCTGACGAAGTCGTCGTTATGCTCCAGGGCAAGGTTGTCGAGCAAGAAAAAACAGATGTTTTATTTGCCCCACCTTATCACGAATATACTAAAAAACTGTTATCCAGCGTGCCGCAAATGGACCCTAATTGGCTTGATAATTTATTGAAACAGCGCCAACAAGAGAGAAATCAATAATGACGACGTCTAACAATACAAGATCAGACATCAAGTGTGTAAAGCTCGCTGAAAGCCTTTTTCAGGCTTATCAAACACAGACGAGTGTCAAGCTAGATGCTGGCGATTTAACACTTGAACAAGCCTATCAAGTACAGCAAATGACCATTGAAAAGTTAGATGCTACCCCTAAATTTTGGAAAACGGGCTTACTTTCTAACCAAAGAAGTTTTTGCGCTCCTATCGCCAATAAGTTATACCAGCAAAGCCCTGCAGATTTTTCGAATAACACCTTTAATGCGCTTCATGTGGAAGCAGAATTGGCTTTTCGAATTAACCAAGACTTTCTTGCTAAGCCTGAGCAAGCAAGCAATGTCACTGAAGAATCTGTTTTAAATAGCCTAGATCAAATGTGCGTGGCTATCGAAGTACTAGACAGTCGTCTTTTAGATTGGCAAACCGCAGCTGAAAACTTACACCTTGCTGATAATCAAATGAATGGTGCACTTATTTTAGGAACAGGGGTTCCCTTTGATGCCCATAATCCTATCAACTTTAGCCAACAAGGTTTTGTGCTTAGCATTAACGATAAAGAAGTTGTACTTGATAAGGGCTCTCACCCGCAAGAAGATCCAATCAGCTTAGTTTATGGTTTTATTAAAGAAGCAAATTTACGTGGTTATGACATCCTTAAAGGCAGCTGGCTCACCACAGGAACATGGAGCGGCTACCCTAGTGCGAACGCAGGAGATAGGGTTAAAGTTTCCTTCTCAGATATTGGAGAGGCAGAGCTAATTTTATAATTAGCATAATATTAAAGTTAAATAATTTAGGTTTATATTTATTTAAATATAAACAATGAGTTACCCTTTTAAGATCAGATTAATTTTGTAGTTCTTAAACAGGGAATAATATGTTTAAACCTCTAATATTGCTATTGATTGGTATGACTCTAGTAGCATGCCAATCAAATTCACTTAACGATAAATATGTTAACAGGTATAAGGATTCTCTTAAGCCTGTTAGCGAAGTAGAAAAACAAATCCGTGAACAATACCTATTAGCAGATGACTATTTTTATGGGTTTGAAAAAAAACAGAATCAGAAGAAAGCCTGTGATATATACGAAACATTGGCTTTTAAAAAAGACCCAGAATCAATACACAGCTATGGCAATTGCTTTTATTTTGGCCAAGGTAGAGAAGCAGATAACATAAAAGCATGTAAATTATTCCAAGAGTCGGCGCACCTAGGCCTCGCTAGCGCCCAAAGAGACTATTCAGGATGCTTTAAACACAATTTACATGGCGAAGAAAGTATCGAACTTGCACTATTTTGGGTTAAAAAAGCAGCCCAACAAAACGATACGCTAGCAATTAAATATCTTGAAGAAATTGAGAGTGGCCAAGTTAACTATGTAAAAGAAAACCCTCAATTGGCTTTCAACACACTTAAACGCTATGCAGTGACAAGTGATGAAGATGCTCAGCTTGCTCTTGCAAAAATCTACTCAAATGATGGAATAACGCTATATGATTTAAAGAAATCCATTTATTGGTATAAAAAAGCAGCGGATCAGGGTAACGATGAAGCCGAATTTGAAATGGGTAAAGCCTATCAAAATGGAGATGTCTTAGAGCAAGATTTTGAACATGCTTTTTATTGGTTTGAAAGAGCTGCCATAGATGAGTTTGTTGACGCTTATTATTACCTAGGAAACGCTTATTACTTAGGAAAAGGTGTAGAAAAAGACAAACAAGAAGCTATAAAGTGGTTACAACTTTCAGCAGATAATGGAAACTCAAAAGCTCTAGCATTTTTACAAGAGCTAGAAAGGAATACACCTCCAAAAACCAAGGATAAATTATGAAACTCAGTTATTGCGCTGCAATAGTATCTTTAATGCTTGCAGGCTGTGCAACAAACTCAATGAATGATACCTATGTAAACAAAGCAAAAAGTGACATAAAAGCGTATAAAACATTAAAGTCAATTGAAAGTCTCGTCATCAAAGCATCCAGCGATGAAGATTTATCTGAAGCCCAGCTTAAAAAACTTAAAGAAAGAATTTGTGATAAGGCTGACAGTGATAGTTTAAAAAACACGCCAGAAGCTACATATATGAGAGCTCAATGTAAAAATGAAATAGAAGTCACAATCCAAAGTAAGTATGAAGCCTGTAAACTCTTTAAAAAAGCGGCAGAAAGTAGCAATTTCTATTCTAAAGAAGTTCAAAGCCAAGCCATGTATTCTACTGGAAACTGCTATGTAAATGGTGGTTTTAGCACAAACCAAACCCTAGCATTTAATTGGTTCAAAAAGTCGGCCGACTTAGAACTAGCCAAAGCTCAATCAGAAGTTGGTTATCAACTATATTGGGGCCAGGGTGTGAAAAAAGATATGGAAAGAGCGCTTTATTGGTTTCGACAAGCAGCAACACAACACGATACACAAGCGCAACTATATTTAGGTAAGTACTATTATTTTGGCCACATCCACCCTCAAAACAAATCACAAGCATTTTACTGGTTCCAAAAAGCCGCTAATAAAGGTGACAGAGAAGCACAATATAGACTTGGCGAAAGCTATAGATATAGTGAAGGAATAAAACGTGACGATTTAAAGTCTGCATACTGGTTTAAAGAAGCAGCAAAGCAAGGACATTTAAAATCTGGTTTTATCACAGCTAAAAATTACCACTATGGTAATGGAACAGAAAAAGATTTAGCTAAAGCTTTTTATTGGTACAAGAAAGTAGCTGAACAAGACTATGAAGAGGCTTATTTATACGTTGCCGAAGCTTACCGCCTCTCAGAGGGTACAGATAAAAACTTTGCGCTTGCCCTTAAGTGGTATTTAAAAGCAGCAAATGGGAGAGATGGTTTTGCCGAGTACCAATTAGGTAAACTCTACTATCTTGGCCAAGGAGCAACACAGAATTCTGAAAAAGCAATTATGTGGTTAAATCAGGCCAAAGAAAGTGGTAATAGAGAAGCTCGTAAACTATTGAATGAAATAGAAAATCTATAATCGATTATAACTAGGCCTGCAACTTAACGTTAGCAGGCCTTTTTATCTAACTTTTTTGCTTGCTCCAATAACTCGCTAATAGCGAGCCTGAAACATTATGCCAAATACTGAATATACTGCCTGGCAAAGCCGCAACAGGTGTAAAAAATTTAATCGCTAGAGCGGCAGCTAGTCCTGAGTTCTGTAACCCTACTTCAAATGCTATTGTTCGACATATTCTCTCATCAAAGCCTAGCAAACGAGTGACACTATAACCTAAGATCAAACCTATACTGTTATGAATCATCACGGCAAAGACAATCAAGTAACCTATTTCAGCGAGTTTTCCTGCGCTTAAAGCAACCACTATGGCGATAATAAAGACAATGGTAAACATAGAAATATAGGGTAATAAAAACTGAATCTTTTCCACTTTTTTAGCAAAAAAAGTATTCAATAAGACGCCGACTGTCACGGGTAAAAGTACAATTTTGACTAAACTTTCCAGCATGGCCTGAACCGGAATATCAACTCCCTTTCCTACCATAAGAGCGACCAGAAGCGGAGTTAATACAACACCGATTAAGGTTGAGATACTTGTCATTGAAATTGATAAAGCCGTATCACCTTTTGCTAGGTAGCACATAACATTTGATGCTGTACCTCCAGCAACACTGCCCACTAGAAGCATACCAATAGTTAATTCATCATCAAAACCAAATATTTTGCTAACAAGTAAAGCTGCTATTGGCATTACCATAAACTGCAACAATACACCGACGATAACAGCTCGTTTGCTCGCCAGAACTTGCTTAAAGTCTTTTGCTGTTAATGTTAGCCCCATTGAAAGCATAATAATGATTAAAAGGGGAATAATGTAGCTTTTAAAATCTACAAAAAAGTTTGGCTGGAAGTAAGCATAAGCACTTAGCAATAAAGCCCAGACGGGGAATAGCAAAATTAGCATAATAGGTCCAAAACTATAGAAGGTTACAGTTAACTGAAAGTAAGTCAGAAACAGAATACAGAAGAAATGTAGCGTTATGATGGAGTATTCAAAAAAGATGCGAATGGCAAATTGACTACTCTCGAGCCTTATTTGCCATTCAAACTAAAATAGGAATGTATTTAAAAAAATTTATTCAAAAATACAAAGACGCTTAGCGACTTTAACTTTTGTCGTTTTACGTGCTGTTTTAACCTTAATTTTACTTTCAAAGTCATTAGTTTGATTGTCTTTTTTATCCTTACCTGAGAGCTCTTCAAAGCTCTGACTCGCTGCAACATCCTTTTCTCGAGTTAAACTCAAATTTTCCGATTGCATACTTACCACCTTTAAATCCGTTAAAGTTATCGGTTATTGTTTACTCAATTATTATGGGATTTAGTGACATTTTCATTAAATATCACTCTCATATAGGTAATCGGCCAAAAGTGCCATTTATTGAGCTTAATATCGCAAATTTAAGTGTTTTTAACCGGATTTATATCAATTTTTTGACATTAATAGCCAAATAGCATCCTTGCTTTGGCGGCCCAAGGGCCACTTGAAAGGGGATCAAGTAACTTGAGTCTATCTAACCCAAATTTCAGGATATATTACGTGGAATTACGCTTTATTAATCTTGTGAAGTGCAAAGCTCAGATCGGGAAAAAAATAACACCTGATGCTGCTGATGAGTGAATGTTAAACCTGCATATTCAGCTACTCTAACTGAAGCCAAGTTAGTTTCTTTCACCTCAGCACAAATGGCATCTTTTATACTATTTGCAAAAACAAGCACCATCTCTTTAGCTAACCCCCTACCTCTGTAGTTTGGCGCCAAAGTCCAAGAAAGTTCCCAAGCTTGTTTCTTTCTATCATAATCAGCCCGCAATGAACCAATGTCTTCATCTTGATAGACTGCAATCACAAGTTTACGGTTTGTATTTTTCAGCGACCTCTCTAACCAAACTTGATGTTGAGCAACCTCTATCAAATCTTGAGTATGGCTAGATAACCTTGTTAGTTCATCATTACGCCACGCTAAGAGCTGTTCTGCATCCTGAATGCTGGCTTGCCTTAACTGAACGTCATTGATCATATTATTAAACCTTTTTGTTTATGTACTCTTAACGCTAGTATTTTGCTAACTCTCTAGCATTAGAGTTAGCTTAACGCCCCAGCTTCAACCGCTTTATTAAGCTCAGTCTCTACTTCTTCCCATAATGTATGGCTTGCACCTTGAATGCGTGCTTTATTTAATGAGAAAACTTTTTCTTTAGATATGTTGTGCAGCTTCCAACTATGCCCTTCTCCATGAATATTATGTAAAAGCGGTGGCACTCTATCAATGGCCTTGGCGAATTTAGCATCATTCGTCTCGCCTGCTTCAAACTCTAACCATAAGCTATTGAATTCATCTTCCATTTTTGCAGGTAACAGAGCAAAGAGTTTACGGATACCTTGACCCTCTTGCTGCTTTATCTCAGTTGTTTCGGAGGCATAGATAATGGTATCTCCAGCTTCTATTTCACCTAAGTCATGGATCAGAAGCATCTTAATAACCCGATTAATATCGATCTCGTCATCAGCATGATCTTTTAGCAAAAGCGCCATAAGGCTCACATGCCAGCTATGTTCTGCTGAATTTTCATAGCGAGAATGTCCAACCGACTTTGTTTTACGCAACACTGATTTGAGTTTTTCAACTTCAACCATGAAGTTTAATATCTGACATAGTTAATCCTTTATCTCATTATTATCAGGCAGTTAGGATACGTAAATTTGAATTCTCTGTATCTAAGAAGCAAGGAGTTTTCACAAATTTTACCTAAGAGTCTTATTTAGTCATTCTCTTCTAAAATGCAACGCAAAAAAAACCGCACATAAATGTGCGGTCTAAATTGTCTAACACCAATTATTAGCGCTTACATGATTGAAGCGTTAACCCTTTACCACCATGACAGGGATATCTGAATGGCTTAATACCTTGTTTGCGATTGAGCCTAGCATCATGTAACCCACTCTCGACTGCTTATGGCTAGCCATGACAATCACTTGCGCATTACTTTCTTTAGCAACGCTTAAAATAGATTCCACTGGCTTTCCTTCAACAACCTTGGTAGTGCAATCATTAGCATCAATGGGAAGCTCATCATTTACAAATTCAACCAGTTTTTGATGCACTTGTTTTACCGCTTTATCAAAAGTCCCTGGTTGGAAGAAAGACCCAACTAATGGCATTTGATACCCAGTTAATGCGGTTAAAAGAATTAAATTTCCGCCAGGTGATAGAACATGCAAAGCATGCTCTATCACTTTATCTGTGTAGCCTTTTTCTGCCAGATCAACCGGCACTAGCACTGTGTCATACATAATGCCTCCTAAGCAGCTTGACCAGATACAAAAGAGTTAAGTCTTTGCTGCTGCAATTTACGAATAACAAGCAAGACAAGCAATGCAGGTATAAATACCAGCTCTTTAGGTAGCCTATCGGATTCTTTTTCTATCCCCATAATTTGCCAACCAAAATCAATACTGGCTTTCTCGGCAGCACTACCAAAATCAACATAATCAACCGTCCAGATCTCACCATCTTGGGTTAGATTCAGACCAAAAGATTGAAGTCTTGCCATACCATCGCCATCTGTTTGAGTCAGCTGCAATGAGACAGTTTTACTCACTTCATCTCCTTCAATGGTGACACCTTCTACCTGAAGTTGAATAAAGTCACCCTGATTAAGTGCTTCTACTTCTTGAATCAATGCAGTTGGCGCTACTTGAGTTTTTGGCTCGTAGACCATATCCCACCAGAAACCTGGACGGAATAAGCTAAAAGCGATTAAAACAAGCACTAAAGATTCCCATAATCGGCTTTTAACCAACCAATAACCTTGGGTACCAGCCGAGAAGACAAGTATGGCAACTATCGCACTGACGACGGTTAATATGAGATCTAGAATCGAATCTATACCAATCAATAAAAGCTGGGTGTTATAGATGAACATGAAAGGCAAGATCGCCGTTCGTATGTCATAAATAAAGCCTTGGATACCCGTTTTAATTGGGTCATCACCACTGATTGCTGCTGCGGCAAACGCAGCAAGACCAACGGGTGGCGTATCATCAGCCAAAATACCAAAATAGAAAACAAAGAGGTGAACAGCAATTAAGGGAACAACTAGGCCATTCTCAGCGCCTAATGACACAATAACGGGTGCCATCAAGGTCGATACCACAATATAGTTTGCTGTTGTCGGTAAACCCATACCTAAAACAATACAAATAATCGCGGTAAAAATAAGAATCAGAATAAGATTGCCACCGGAAATAAACTCAACAAATTCAGTCATCATCTGACCTAAACCTGTTAATGTTACTGTTCCGACGATAATCCCCGCTGCTGCTGTGGCAATACCAATACCGACCATGTTCCTAGCACTGGTGATCATGCCATCAATAAATTCATTCCAGCATACCTTAAACTGGCCAGCCCAATTGGTTTCATTACGGAACCAAGCCTTGATTGGCCTGTGAGTTAGCACTACGGCAATTAAAAACACCACTGCGTAAAAAGCAGATTGTTGAGGAGAGTATTGCTTAACCGCTAATGCCCATAAAAGAACAACGATTGGCAAAGAGAAATACAGACCTGAGAACACGGTAGGTCTAGGTTCTGGCAAGTGGTCTAACTCAATACTTGTTTCATCTTCAGCTAAATCTGGATACGCAGCTGATAATTTTACTAACGCAAAATACGCAGCCACTATAAGTAACAACATCACCAAATAAGATGTGCCACCTAATACCATTTCTAAAAAGCTAGACCCATAGAAAACCACCAGACCTAATACTAGTAGAATCACAGATGTGCTCATCCAAGACAACATACGCATGGCAAGTGTTGGCTTGTTAAGCTTTTCAATCCCCTTCATACTAAGCTTTAAGGCTTCAAGATGGACGATATAGACCAAGGCAATATAGGAAATAATAGAAGGCAGAATAGCGTGTTTAATCACCTCTATATAAGGGATACCAACATACTCCACCATTAAGAAAGCTGCAGCCCCCATAATAGGTGGTGTTAACTGGCCATTAGTAGAAGCTGCTACTTCGATAGCACCCGCTTTCGTACCCGGAAAGCCGACTCGCTTCATCAAAGGGATAGTAAAAGTACCTGTGGTAACTACATTCGCAATTGAAGAACCTGAAATAATCCCGCTCAAGCCAGATGCTACGACGGCAGCTTTAGCCGGTCCGCCACGCATGTGGCCTAACAAGGAGAAAGAAACCTTTATCAGGTAATTACCGGCGCCAGCTTTATCAAGCAATGAGCCTAACAAAACAAATAAAAATACGAAGGTAGTGGAAACACCGATAGCAACACCAAAAACACCTTCGGTCGTTAGCCATTGATGGGAAGTAACTTTCTTCAAGCTTGCCCCTTTGTGAGCAATCACGTCTGGCATATATTGACCAGCAAAAGTAAAGGTCAAGAAGACAACCGCGACTATCACTAACGGCGGCCCAAGGGTTCTTCGTGTTGCTTCAAGGAGCGCTAGCATACCCACAACAGCAACAATAATATCTGTTACGGTTGGTGCCCCCATACGAGAAGCGAGGTCATTGCGAAAAACTAATAAATATAAACACGCACTTGAGGCAGCTACCGCAAGCACTATATCGAGTAAGGATGCAGACGTTTTACTCGAACTCTTTGTTGCAGGAAATAAAAAGAATGCTAAAAAAATCGCAAATGATAAGTGAATATACTTAGCTTGGTCTTCATTAAAAGTGGCAAAATTAAGAATAAATGGAAGAGGAGAAGCGTACCAGATTTGAAAACTTGCCCAAGCGATTAATGTGCCGACAACGAGCTTTGCCATATTACCGTTAAATTGACGGCTCCCAGTTTCTGAGCTTAAAAACTCATCTGCTGCATTATTTTGCTCATCATTTGAGCCAGATAAATGTTTGGGGTTCATAGATTAATTCCTATGCCGAAAACGTAAAAACACAGGGGCCTAAGCCCCTGTTGAAGTGACAATTAAACGAACTTGTCGACTTACATCAAACCCGCTTCTTTATAGTACTTAACCGCACCTGGGTGTAATGGTGCAGACAAGCCATCTTTAATCATCTCTTCTTTCTTCAAATTAGCAAAAGCTGGGTGTAGCTTTTTGAAGGTTTCAAAGTTCTCAAACACAGCTTTAACCACGTTGTAGACCAATTTATCATCTACTTTTGCAGAAGTTACAAAAGTCGCACCCACACCAAAGGTACCCACATCTTTAGCATTACCTGAGTACATGCCGCCTGGGATAGTTGCAGTACGATAGAAAGAATTATCAGCCACTAGTTGATTAATCTTAGCACCAGAGACTTCTACAATAACGCTATCGCAAGACGTTGTTGCTTCTTTAATAGAGCCACTTGGGTGACCAACAACATAGACCATTGCATCAATTTTGTTATCGCAAAGTGCTTTAGACTGCTCTGCCGCTTTTAACTCAGATGCCAACGCAAAGTCATCCATATCCCAGCCATATTTATCCATGACAACTTCCATTGTGCCACGTTGACCAGAACCCGCATTACCTACGTTCACTCTCTTACCTTTAAGATCTTCAAAGGTTTTAATACCTGAGTCAGCACGAGCAACCAATGTAAATGGTTCAGGGTGAACAGAGAAAACCGCTCTTAAGTCTTCAAATTTACCATTTTTGCTAAATTTACTGGTGCCATTGTAAGCATGATATTGCCAGTCAGACTGAGCAACACCCATGTCCAATTCACCCTCGCGGATAGTGTTAATGTTGTATACAGATCCACCTGTACTTTCAACACTACAACGTATGCCATGCTCTTTTCGCGCTTTATTCACCAAGCGACAAATCGAACCACCTGTTGGATAATAAACACCCGTTACACCCCCTGTACCAATTGTGATGAACTCTTGTGCTTGAGCAGTAACAGATGCTCCACCAAAACATGCGGCAATACCTGCACCGATAAGTGTGGATTTAATGTATTTCATTGACGACCCCTTAGCTGTTTTATTGTTTGCTTTATTTGTTAAGTGATAGTTTTCGCTTACCTTGCTTTTTTGAAACAAAAGTAAGTATTCATTCCTTTGTACGACTAGAACTGATTCCTTAGCACCTCAGTTGTCATTGCTGTACGTTTAATTTCCTGTAAACGTGACACCATCTCTTCGACTTGAGCAGCATTATTTTTTGCTAACTCTCCTGTCTTAGAAAACAGATTATTTTCAAACCCTATGCGTACATCACCGCCTAACTTCGCTGCTGCTAATAAACAGTCTTGTTCCTTTTTGCCAAAAGCGCAAATTGCCCAACGAATATCATCTAATTGTTCTATTAGATGAATAAAAGGAGTTAAGTCGGATGGATCTGATTCTAGTTGTTTGTGATATCGACCTAAAACCAATAACAGGTGATGCTTATTCTTAGGTAAAAGGCCTCTTTTACGAAGATCTAAATAATAGGCAAGCTGATCGGCTGAATAGACAATGTATTGAGCGACAATATTATTATCAGCAGCCCAATGAAAAAATTCACTGGCAGTAGATTCAAAAGATGGATCTGGAATAAGTTCAGATAAAGCAAAAGAAGCTGCTTCAGGTTTTAACGTCCTAATTAATGCCATTTGCTGCTCAGGCTGATAAATACCAACTGCCTCTGTGGTCAGTTGGATCATCACCTCATCACCTAATTTTTCTCTAACCGCTGCAATAACTGCACGATTATCATCTATTTCCAGAGAGTGACGGCCTGTTTTTGTTCTAGCATGTAGGTGAACCATACTAGCGCCAGCGACAACACATAGAGCGACTTCTTCTGCAAGTTCATCAGGGGTGATAGGTAAAGCAGGATGATCGAGTTTACTCTTTCTTGCTCCATTAGGCGCAACGATAACAGCACAAGCGGGACTATTCCCATTAATCCTTGTCATTAAACACTTTCCTTGTAATGTTTTTGAGTTACGGCATCAATACTAAAATACAACTTGTCAGTTAACTCATCAAGCTGGTCATCACTAATAATGAATGGAGGAGCTAAAAGCACATGATGCCCTTCTTGACCGTCAATTGTACCTGGCATTGGATAACACATAAGGCCAAGCTCCATCGCCTGAGCTTTTATTTTTGCATGTAGTTTTGTGCTTGCAGCAAAGGGTGTTTTTTTCTCTTTATCTGCCATTATCTCGATCGCACGAAATAAGCCTCGACCTCGAATATCCCCTATGAAAGCATGATTCTCAAAGCGTTTTTCTAATTTCGCTTGTAATAAATCCCCTGCAACCCTAACACGAGGTAGTAGAGCATCTTGTTCGATTGCATTAAGAACAGCTAATGAACCCGCGACAGCCGTTGCATGGCCCATATATGTATGACCATGTTGAAAAAAGCCAGAACCATTTGAAATAGTATTATGTATTTCAGAAGATGCCATCATAGCACCTATTGGCTGATACCCTGCCCCTAGGCCTTTCGCGATTGTTACCATGTCAGCTTCGATACCTTCCTGCTCGTGAGCAAATAAGGTACCTGTACGACCCATGCCACACATCACCTCATCAAGAATAAGAAGAACGCCATATTTATCGCATATTTCACGAATACGCTTAAAGTAACCTTCTTCAGCGACAACAGCGCCAGCTGTTGCACCCACAACAGGCTCAGCAATAAATGCGATGACAGTTTCAGGACCAACTTCTAATAACCTCTCCTCTAGTTCATTTGCCATGCGTTGACCATATTCAAATGCGGTTTCAGATGCAGTCTGACCATGGTATGCAAAACAAGCAGAAATATGCTCAACAGGCATAAGTAAAGGAGAAAAGGGTTCGCGTCTTAGGGCATTTCCGCCAACTGAAAGCGCACCCAGCGTATTGCCATGATAACTTTGTTTTCGAGAAATAAAACGAGATCTTTGCAGCTCGCCTTTTTCAACGAAATATTGGCGAGCTAGCTTTAACGCAGACTCAACCGCCTCAGAACCACCTGATACAAAATATACATGCTCAAGCTTACCAGGTGCTGATGCGACTAGTTTATCGGCTAAGTTTTGAGCAGCCTCTGTCGTGAAAAATCCTGTATGAGCATAAGCCAATTGATCAATTTGTTCATGTAAAGCCGCCTTTACTGCAGGGTGGCTGTGACCTAAACAAGACACAGCAGCACCGCCACTCGCATCTAAATAAGATTTACCCATTTGATCAAAAATATAAACACCTTCGCCTCGAGCGGCGACAGGTAAATTGGCATGACAGTGGCGTTGAAAAATATGGTTCATTGTGGTGTAGGTATCTTTATCATTATCAAGAAGAAACTTAATTTATGATGTCTTTACCCTCACCGACAAACGATATATTCTCAGACCCTATGAGAAAAAGTAATGAGGTAAGTTGTGCCCAATAAACTCCCCCCACTAAATGCATTAAAAGCCTTCGAAGTGGCGGCACGTAAATTAAGTTTTTCTAAAGCCGCTGCGGAACTTTGTGTTACCCAAGGGGCAATCAGTAAGCAGATTAAGTCCTTAGAAGAACATCTTCAGCTAGCCTTATTCGACCGCACAACAACAGGCCTTGCTTTAACTAAAGCAGGTAAACAATATTTACCCACTATTATGTCAGCCCTAGAACAGATCCAAAGTTCTACAGCAAATTTACAACAACTAGAAACCAACAATCATAGTTTAAAGCTAAATATCATTCCCTCTTTAAGCCATCTATGGCTAATACCTCGCTTAAAAAGGCTCAGTGAGGCCTTACCTAATTTACGACTAAATATGGTATCAGGAGATGGTGCTTTTCAATTTCACCAGGCAAGTGCTGACATAGCAATTCGCTGTTTACCACTTTCTTTAAGCCATGAAAACTCAACACTTTTGGCAGAAGAAGTACTCATTCCTGTTATTCACCCTGACTTGTTATCTCAAACACCCATAAATCAAGCTCAGGACATTCTAAAACACCCACTACTAATGCAAACCACTAGACCTCAATTATGGTCACAGTTTTTAAGCAGCGTATTAGAAGGAGGGAAACCACAAGAAGCACCCAATTTCCATCATGGTTTTGAGCATTTCTTTATGTCTTTAGAGGCAGCTAAGCAAAAACAAGGAATCGCCCTTGTTCCAAACTTTTTGGCCACTGAATTTATAAAAAAAGGTGAGTTGGTTAATGTGTTAGATGCTGAATACAAAAGTAGCTATGGTTTTTATTTTTTAGTACCTAGCTACCGTCAACAAAATGATCATGTACAGCAGTTTTATCACTGGCTACAAAGCGAAATACAAGTAAACAAGTAAACAGACTTAAAACACTACTCAAAGCCCGCTGTTTAAGTAGGCGCCTAATAATTCAAAGTATTCGGTAAAAGCTTGATTAATCTTATACCTATGCTCACCTTCTGGATAAAGGCCTAACCTTGCTTCTTCTGAATGGCGGCTTCCTTTCACCAGAAAAGAATTAATTAAACTTGCGTCTGCTAAACCTGCATCCTCAACAAAAGCTTCAAATGCTCTTGCACATAATTCTTCGGGCAAACTGTAATAAAGTTGATTTAACTTTTTATCAATAAGGTTGGAGTTTTGTACAAGCTGACTTGCCGCATGGCCGCTTTCATCTAGTAAAATGGCCTTAAAACAGTTCGATAACAAATCATTTAAAGGATGTCGACGCATAGGCGCATCTAGAAGCCAAGCTTTGGAAGCAAACAAAGCCTTTGATTGATAGTTCAGACCTTGGCCAAAACTGGGTAATGTCTGAAATGCTTGAGACCCCAAGTAATGATCAAGAGCATGGAACCATTCATGCGCTATGCTACCTGGACCTGCATTTTTAGCTAAAGAAAAACACCTTTCGTGGGGCGAGTAATGGGCGGCAACACCAGGACGACCACCTCTACCGTACTGTAATGATAGACTTGCTCGCAATGAAATAAGGTTTTCAGGCGCTTGCAATATTTTCATTAAAGTCACTAGTGCATGATAAAAAGCGTGGGCTGCTCGCTTTTGCTCTTCAGGTGTTACCCATCGCCCTAATTGAATAGAGCGAAAATTAAAACGCTTACGAATATCAACAAAGCTTATATCAGTTTCATCCAACTTTTTATTCAATTCAGGTTGGCCAAATCGATAAAACAAATGAGCTTTAGACATGTAAAAACCAATATAAAAGTGACTTAAGTAGCATCTCTTGTTACTAATTTCATTGAAATTGAGTTAACGCAATGTCTAAGGTTTTTAGTGGTTAATCCCTCACCTTCAAACACATGCCCAAGATGACCATCACACTTAGCACAAACAATTTCGACACGTCTTCCATCTGCATCAGGTAGCTGTTTAATTGCACCTTCAATCTCATCATCAAAACTTGGCCAACCACAATGAGATAAGAATTTATGCTCTGAATAAAATAAAGGCGCATCACATTGGCGGCAAAGATAAACCCCCTCTGCGGTTGTGTCTGTATACTCTCCAGTAAAAGGTCTCTCTGTTCCTTTATGAAGAATGACATGTTGCTCTGCGGCATTTAAAGGGTTAAAGGGCTTAGTCATCAAACTTTCTCTCTCAATAAATATTTGCCTAAAACAGGTTGGATTGAACAAACGTGGTTTAGTTCTTTATTATATTACAAAAGGGGTAATTATTATTGGGGGCCTATAGATTCCCCTTTAAAAGGATTTTTACTTTAAGGCCTGTGGTTTTAGCTATATAGATAGTTACTCTCATTATAACAAAAACAAAACAATAACCAATAAATCATAAATAATACCTATATAAATAATCACCAGAATCCATAAGATTTTATCCTCCTCTCGCCTTATAGTCTTATCATTAGATAATTATATGGAGCCAACCATGGCCAGTTTAAGTACAGCACAAGTCACTCAAGTCCATCATTGGAATGATGGGTTATTCAGCTTTAAAACCACGCGAGACCCAGGCTTTAGATTTAAGAATGGCCAATTCGTGATGATAGGACTTGAAGTCGACGCCAAACCTTTATTAAGGGCTTATAGTATCGCCAGCCCTAATTATGCTGACGAGCTCGAATTTTTTAGCATTAAAGTGGCCGATGGTGCCCTCACTTCAAGACTGCAGAATATTCAAGTGGGTGAAAATATCATTCTAGGGGGAAAAGCAACTGGCAGCCTCATTGTCGATGACCTCTTACCCGGTAAAAACCTTTTTTTACTTGCCACAGGAACGGGTTTAGCCGCCTTTATGAGTGTTATTCAAGACCCAGAAGTGTACGAGCGTTTTGACAGAGTCATCTTAGTTCACGGCACCAGACATATCGCTGATTTAGCCTATCAAGACTTTATTGAAAATGAGCTGCCTGACAACGAATATCTAGGTGAAGAAATTAAAGAAAAGCTTAGCTATTACCCAACAGTGACAAGAGAAAGCTATAAACATGAAGGCCGCGTGACTGAACTTATTAGGACGGACAAACTTTGTCGTGACCTAGGGCTTCCACCAATGAATCCAGCAACAGATAGAGTCATGATATGCGGCAACCAATCCATGCTAGCTGAATGTCGAGAACTTCTTGATGAGAGAGGGTTTAAAATTTCTCCGCGTATTGGTGAAGCAGGTGATTATGTGATTGAAAGAGCTTTTGTCGAAAAGTAATCACACTCAATATTATTCTAAATAAAGTGCACCTTTCCCCTTAGGGTGCACTGACATCCATAACCAACTTCCTAGAAAGCTCTCTCCTATCATTATTGAGTCAGCCTCATAAAAACCTTCTTACCTCCTTTTAAATTAGGCTTAAATAGGCCTCACTTTTTGTACAAACGCATAACAAAAAACAATAAAAACTTTCTGTTAAGCACTCTGTTAAATAACGTATTCTGCTAATTAGATTAAGAATTTACCTAAAGAAGTTTTCTCCAATTTAGACAAACAGCTGTAAATGATTTATGGCGTTAAACGATGAAGGGAAGTATCAAATGGATAAATTAGAACACGCTAAATATATTATTTTAACCATAGGCCTTTTTTTACTTTTAATCGCAAGTATCTTGTTTTATCAATCCCAGCACCCTTTCAAAGATAGCCAAGAAGCCAGTGGACATATTGTTCAACCAAGTTCTCCACAGGATAATGCCTTTAAACAAGGTTTAATTGTTTCTTTCAAAACCCTGTGGAATCAAGAAATTGAGCTTCACCTAAGCTCACCTCAAAGTACCCAGCCGTTACAAAATGGGCAGTCTATTGCTGTCATTTATAGTGAGTCTGAACCAGGCAGAGCCATTTTAAAACCCACCCCAAGCTTTACATCTCCCTTCAGCATTCTTGCTGATCTTGGTAGCGCCTTAATACTCTGCTTTATTCTTATTCACTTGAAAGATTTTAAGAAACAGCGAAAAGTACGCTATTTACAAAACCATGGAGTTGAAATTAAAACAGTCTTAAGAAGCGTTGAAATAAACCCAGAACATGAATGTAAAGGAAAAAAACCATATCGAATTTATACGGAATGGTTAAATCCAAATGCCACCGCATTACATATATTTAAAAGTGATTACTTATTATTCGACCCTAGCGATATGCTGGAAGATAAAGAAGTCACCATTCTGATCAAAAAAGATAATCCTAGTGAATATTACTTTGATTTGTCTTTTTTAACGCCCCCTGAAAAAGCACCCAACTTTAAATGGTAAACAAAGCAACAAGAGGTTTAAGGAATACTTTTACTATATTGTCTTGATTGAAAGTTTTACCATAGCTCTTCACCTCTAAACCTAATTCGATCCGATAGAAATTAAGAGTATTCCTTTGCAAATATTAATTATTGGTTATGTCTGGCCAGAACCAAATTCATCCGCTGCTGGCTCACGCATGATGCAACTCATCGAAAGCTTACAGAGCGCAAGCTTTTCAGTTCATTTCGCAACCCCTGCACAAACGACAGAACATATGGTTAACCTTGGTGAAATGGGGATAAGTACCAGTCAAATAGAACTTAATCAGTCTAGTTTTGATGACTATATTATCTCGTTAAATCCAGACATAGTGATTTTTGATCGTTTTATGATGGAAGAGCAGTTTGCATGGCGAGTTGAAAAGCATTGCCCTAACGCTTTACGCTTACTTAATACCGAAGATCTTCATAGCCTCAGAAGCGCTAGACATAAAGCGGTTAAATCAGGTCAAAATTTTCAACTTAGCGATATGCACTCAGATCTAGGCATTAGAGAAATTGCGGCCATATTACGCAGTGATTTAACGCTTATGATTTCTGAGTATGAGTATCAGCTACTACAAGACAAGTTCAATGTCCCTGCCTACCAACTTATGCACCTTCCTTTTATGCTAGAGAAGGTTGATCAAACAAAACTGGATTCACTCCCCTCTTTTGAAGAAAGGGCACATTTTATTAGCATAGGTAATTTTCGTCACGAGCCTAATTGGGATGCTGTATTACAGCTTAAAACTGAAATTTGGCCAAAAATACGCAAGCAGCTCCCTCAAGCACAGCTTCATGTTTATGGCGCCTACCCACCACCTAAAGCCACCCAGCTTCATAATGAAAAACAAGGCTTCTTAATTAAAGGCTGGGCTAAAGATGCCAATCAGGTGATGCAAAATGCCAGAGTATGCTTAGCTCCCATTCGGTTTGGTGCTGGTATCAAAGGTAAGTTAGTTGAAGCAATGCAAAATGGCACCTCAAGCATCACCACATCGATTGGTGCTGAAGCCATGCATGGAGACTTTGCTTGGAATGGTGTTATTTCTGACGACATGGATGAATTTATTCAGTCCGCTGTATCTCTTTATCAAGATGAGCCAAGCTGGAAGGCAAACCAAAACAAAGCTATCCAGATACTCAACCACTTTTATCATAAAAATGAATGGCAACAGAAATTTATTGAGCGACTTATTGATTCAAAAGCCAATCAAACACTGAATCGCCAACAAAATTTCATGGGATTAATGGTGAGACACCATAGTTTGAAGAGCACTCAGTATATGTCGCAGTGGATTGAGGCAAAAAACAAAGGATAAATGCACTGTAATTTGCTTTTTTTTATAGGTTTCAAAAAATCACACTTACAGTCAAAGCCCCTAAAATTGGGGCTATTCTCCCCTCTTATTAGTATTTACATGGCTAAGATAGCAACTAATACAAAATTAACTATGCTTATGCCCTTCTAATGCTGACTATTTATCCTGTATACTTGCGCGAAAATTTTTCGTCCAAACCTTATATATTAGAGTAATGTAATGGCTGACTTATCGCACTACAGAAACATTGGTATTTTTGCTCACGTTGACGCGGGTAAAACAACTACAACAGAACGTATTCTTAAACTTACCGGTATGATCCACAAGATCGGTGAAGTACATGAAGGCGAATCTACAACTGACTTCATGACTCAAGAAGCTGAACGTGGTATTACCATCCAGTCTGCAGCAGTAAGCTGTTTCTGGAAAAACCACCGTTTCAACGTTATCGACACACCTGGGCACGTTGACTTCACAGTAGAAGTATATCGTTCTCTTAAAGTGCTTGATGGCGGTATCGGTGTATTCTGTGGTTCTGGTGGTGTTGAGCCTCAGTCTGAAACTAACTGGCGTTATGCTAACGATTCAGAAGTTGCTCGTATCATCTTCGTAAACAAACTTGACCGTTTGGGTGCTGACTTCTACCGTGTAACTGACCAAGTACGTAACGTACTAGGTGCAACACCACTAATCATGGTATTGCCTATCGGTACTGAAGATCAGTTCACTGGTGTTGTTGACCTTCTAACTCGTAAAGCTTACGTTTGGGACGAAACTGGACAACCAGAAAACTACTCAATCGAAGACGTTCCAGCTGACATGGTTGATGATGTTGAAGCTTACCGTGAACAGTTGATCGAAACTGCGGTAGAGCAAGACGACGACCTAATGATGGCATACATGGAAGGTGAAGAGCCTTCAATGGAAGACATCAAGCGTTGTATCCGTACTGGTACACGTGACCTTGCTTTCTTCCCTACATACTGTGGTTCTGCGTTCAAGAACAAAGGTATGCAGATTCTTCTTGATGCGGTTGTTGATTACCTACCAAGCCCAACTGAAGTTGAGCCTCAAGACCTTACTGACGAAGAAGGTAATGCAAACGGCGAGAAAGCAATTGTATCTGCTGACGAACCTTTCCGTGCATTGGCATTCAAAATCATGGATGACCGTTTCGGTGCCCTAACTTTCGTACGTGTATACTCAGGTGTGCTTAACAAAGGTGATACTGTACTTAACAGCTTCACAGGCAAAACTGAACGTATCGGCCGTATGGTTGAAATGCAAGCTGACGATCGTAACGAAATCAGCACAGCGCAAGCGGGTGACATCATTGCTATCGTTGGTATGAAAAACGTTCAAACTGGTCATACTCTTTGTGATCCTAAACACGAATGTACACTTGAAGCAATGGTATTCCCTGAGCCAGTAATCTCTATCGCCGTAACACCTAAAGATAAAGGTGGTAACGAGAAGATGGGTATTGCGATTGGTAAAATGGTTGCAGAAGATCCAACATTCCGCGTTGAAACTGACCAAGAAACTGGTGAGACAATCCTACGTGGTATGGGTGAACTTCACCTAGATATCAAAGTTGATATCCTAATGCGTACCTACGGTGTAGACCTAGTTGTTGGTCAACCTCAGGTTGCTTACCGTGAAACTATCACACAACAAGTTGAAGACAGCTACACTCACAAGAAACAATCTGGTGGTTCTGGTCAGTTCGGTAAGATCGACTACCGCATCAAACCAGGTGAAGTGGGTACTGGTTTCACATTCAGCTCTTCTGTTGTTGGCGGTAACGTACCAAAAGAATTCTTCCCAGCTGTAGAAAAAGGCTTCAAGTCTATGATGGACGAAGGTACCCTAGCGGGCTTCCCTGTTCTTGACGTTGAAGTTGAACTATTTGACGGTGGCTTCCACGCAGTTGACTCCTCTGCTGTTGCCTTCGAAATCGCTGCTAAAGGCGCTTTCCGTCAGTCTATGCCAAAAGCAGGTCCTCAGTTGATCGAACCTATCATGGCTGTTGACGTATTTACTCCTGATGATCACGTTGGTGATGTAATCGGTGACCTTAACCGTCGTCGTGGTATGATCAAAGATCAAAACGCTGGCGTTTCTGGTGTTCGTATTAAAGCTGACGTACCTCTATCAGAAATGTTTGGTTACATCAGTACACTACGTACTATGACATCTGGTCGTGGTCAGTTCTCTATGCTGTTCTCTCACTACTCTCCTTGCCCGAACTCTGTTTCTGAAGCAGTAATCGAAGCACAACGTGAGAAAAAAGCTAACGGTTAATAACCAATAGCTTTTGAGAAACACAAAAACCCGATGATGTAATCATCGGGTTTTTTTTGCATAAATTTTATGATCCACAGAACATAATTGAAAATTACTGCTTCGCACTCTTAAGTCGTTAGCGAAGCACAAGGTGAGAAAAAAGCTAACGGTTAATAACCAATAGTTTTTGAGAAACACAAAAGCCCGATGATGTAATCATCGGGTTTTTTTTGCCTAAATTTTATAATCCACAAAACATAATTGAAAATTACTGCTTCGCACTCTTAAGTCGTTAGCAAAGCACAAGGTGAGAAAAAAGCTAACGATTAATCTCCAGTAGTTTTCTACCTGAAATTTACAACCCTTAAAATCAGGCACAAAAAAAAGCCAAGACAATCCATCTCAGCTTTGATTATTACTTTTATATGTTTACAACTTGCTTGCTAACGCATCATGCGACCACTAGCCTGCTCACGTTCAGCCACTCTCTGCATAGTTTCTTTACGCTCTTGGTGTTTCATGCGACCCCAAGCAGTAATTTCTTTAACACTGCGATGACAGCCAATACAGACATCCTCATCATCTAGACAACACAAAGACATACAGGGTGATTTAATTTCAGGCTCCGCACTTACCTCTTTAACATCTGACAAACTTTATCTCCCTCAAATAGAGAGATAATAGCAATTTATCTATAATATCGTCAGTTAAACTAATAACGCCTTCTTTTCAACTTCAGCAGGTCGGCCAAAATAATAACCTTGCGCTAAACCACAACCTAAACGCCCCAAGACCTGCCTCTGGCTTTCACGCTCAACGCCTTCTGCAATCACTCTAATCGAAAAAGCCTCAGCTATAGCAAGAATAGCACTCACAAGAGCAAGATCAGATTCATCGTTAGCAATATCTGCCACAAAACGACGATCTATTTTAAGAATATCAACCGGTATACTTTTTAAATAAGCCAGCGAAGAGAAGCCTGTACCAAAGTCATCTAAAGCTAGACGATATCCAGCTTCTCTCACCTTTTCCAACCATAAACGAGTATTCATCGAGTCTTTTAGCAAGACCCCTTCTGTAATCTCAAGGATGATATTTTCTGGTGCCAAATCATAATGACTGAGCTGTTCTGTCATCCAACCCACACCCAAAAGACTAGGAATTTGATAACAGGAAAGGTTTATAGACACATAAATACGCTTGGCGTGCTGTTTCTGTAAATCACAAAATCCCTTCAAGACTTTAACGTAAACCACTTCGAATAAATCTTGAATTAACCCTAACTCTTCTGCACAACTAACAAAAACATCAGGCGCAACAACCTGACCCGAAGAGGTTGTCCACCTTGCCAATGCCTCATACCCAAGCACCTCATGACTAGATAAATCAACAATAGGCTGAAATGCGACGCGTATATCCTGCTTTAAAATTGACTCTCGCAATTCTAGTTCGAGCTTTCGAGCAGAAAGCACATCTTCTGACATCTGACCCGTATGAAACACATATCGCCCTTTTCCAAGCTCTTTCGCTTTATACATCGCAAGATCTGCAAGACGTAAAATTTCTTCAACATCCTCAACATTTCGTGACAAGGCAATGCCAATACTTGCCCCTGTATGCACCAAGCTTGACTCAATAACAAAAGGCTCTTTTAAAGCATCAACCACTGTTTGCGCTAGTCTTTCAAGCTCATTAATTTGTGAAAATGAAGGCAACATAATCACAAATTCATCGCCACCTAGACGAGAAACAGTATTAGTTTCACCAATCACATTCGTTAGTACTTGAGTCACCTTTCTGAGCAAACTATCGCCTACACTATGACCTAACGAGTCATTAATTCGCTTAAAGTTATCCAAGTCTAGATACATCAAAGCACACTGGCTCTTTTCTTGGCAGCAGAGCGTCAGTTGATTAGCCATTAATTCATGAAAATACGCTCTATTTGGCAACCCAGTTAAATGGTCAAAATTAGCTCTAAACTCAATAGCTTCAAGACGCGCCTTTTTATGGGTAATATCACTAAATACAGCAAGGAACTCATATATTTCCCCTTTTTCGTTTTTTAGCGCTGTAATCGTTTGCCATTGCACGTAAAGGCTGCCATTTTTACGTTTATTCCATACTTCACCATGCCACTGCCCTTCTTGATAAAGCGCCCTATAAACCTGACTATAAAAGCTTGAGTCATGCTGTCCAGAACTCAGCATAGAGGGATTATTCCCTATCATTTCATCTGCGCTATAACCTGTAATGTCAGTAAAGGCTGGGTTGACTGCTCTAATTTTTGAATCGACTCCCGCCAGAAGAATCCCCTCTTTTGCAGAGTTGAAAACAGCTTTATATTGGGAGTTTTTATCAGCAACCAGCTTTTCTTGTGTAACATCCTTTATTACACCAAGAATGGCGCAAAACTCACCATCAAAGAGAAATGGCTTTAACGAAACGTCTAAACAGGCAAAGTTTTTCAGAGTAAATTCAAAACTTACTTGAGAACTGTCTTTTGTTAAGTCTTGCTCATACTCACAACACAGAGTTGTTAGGCTCGCAGGCAAAATTTGATTAGGGTTATTGAATTGAATTTCGGTAGGCTTATCTTGACTAAAATAGCGCTGCAATTCGGAGTTAACCGCTAGATACCTACCATGTAAATCTTTTAAATAAACTAGACCTGGCAGATTTTCAATGAAAACGCTGATTTGCTTTTCTTCAATTAACAATGCAGATTACCTCGTTAATACATCCTTGTTAGCATCCTTGACATCCGCTCCAGAACATCAGCTACATAGTGCTTACATCGCTAAAATAATGACACTAGTAGGTTCACGACTAAAGCCTGAGCTACCCTTTTCGTGATGTAGAACAAGGTATAGAGAAACTTAGTAACACTTGATTAATACAACCCCCATCTTTCATAAGATAATTTTAAGAACAAAAAAGGCCACCTCAATGAGGCAGCCTTAATCAGAAAACGAAGACGTCTTCTTTAGTTCATTTGCGCTTTTATCACATCTGCAAGCAATGCGATTGAATGATCTAACTTATCTTCCGGTACGCGAGCAAAACTCAAACGAATATTACTATCGTAGGCATCACTATTATTTGGATAAAAAGGCGTGCCAGGTAAAATTAGCACTTTTTGCTCTAGCGCGTCTGACAATACTTTTTTAGAAGACACACCTTCTGGTAAGGTCAGCCAAACAAACATACCGCCAGCTGGTTTTTCAAATTGTACAAGGTCACCCAAATACTTATCTAACGCCAACATCATGGTATCTCGCTTCGCCTTATATACTTGCTGCAACCTTTCTAAATGAGCAGGAAACTCACCTGTCGCTAAATAGCTAGCAATTAGGTTTTGGCCTAAACGATTCGTATGCAAATCAGTCGCTTGTTTTAGCTTAACAAGATAAGGCGCAATATCTGGACATGAAACAAGGTAGCCCGTTCTTAATCCTGGCCATAAAACCTTTGAGTAACTCCCCATATATATCCAAGGCGCCGTTTTAAGCATACTAGAAATAGGTGTTCTATCTACATCTTCAAAGCACAAATCACGATAAGGGTCATCTTCTATCAATAGAATACCCTTTTCATCTAATAGAGCTGCAATCTCTTGACGACGCTTCAAGCTATAGCAATGCCCTGCTGGGTTTTGAAAGTTAGGAATTAAATAAACGGCTTTTGGCTGATGTTGATCTATCAACTCTCGCATAACAGATACTGACATTCCCTCATCATCTGCCGCTACATCCTGAATCTGAGCGCCTTGCAATTTAAACACCTGAATCGCAGCAAGGTAAGTAGGCTGCTCAGTCAAAATCATTGAATCACTATCCAATATCAAGCGACTGACTATATCTAGCCCCTGCTGAGAACCGTTTGTAATCAAAGTTTGATCAAAGCCAGCCTGAATACTACGTTCAGCCACAGTCGCAACAACTTGCTCACGCAATGCCGCCTCACCTTCGCTTGGACCATATTGGCGACTATCTGCAACACTCTCCATATTAGGGAAAGCGGGCATGTAAGCCTCATCAGGCAAGCCACCAGCAAAAGATAAAATATCTGGCTGCTGACTATAATGTAGAAGCTCACGCACAAGTGAACTTTCCATTTGCTGCGAATTTGCGGTTAACAACTGAGACAACTTCATTCAAAACTTCCTAACACATATTCTAATTTGGCAAAATTTTATCAAGACTATCTTATATTCAAACAGACAGGCTAAGTGATTGCTGAGCATACAGATAAAAAAAAGCCATTTTATACAGGATAAAACCAGACAGAGAAAGGAAAGAAGAAGAGCTTCAGAAAGTTTTTATGAACCTAAAACCAAAAACTTAAGAAAAAACCCAAAGAAAAGCTAAAAATTTAAAACGAAACAAAATAGGTATGACCAATCTATATTGATTTTTTTAAATTAAATGCCTTTGACAAAGCTAAATACAGCAAGTAGTTTGAGATTTAACTATTAAAACAAATTGGTCATACCAAAGTGAGCATAAAATGCAGTATCAAGAATTCTTAGATCAAGTAAAAGCCATATGTGCTGAAAATAACATCATAGAAGACCCGTTACGAACACTTGCTTACGGTACAGATGCCAGCTTCTATCGACTTATTCCTAAAGCCGTTATCAAGGTTGGATCGATATCAGAAGTCATTCACATCATAAAAGCAGCAAACCAATTCTCGGTTCCAATTACCTTTCGAGCTGCTGGCACCAGCCTATCTGGACAAGCCATTACTGAATTTGTACTCATTTCATTAGGCAATAAATGGCAAAATTATAAAATTTTTGATGAAGGTAAAATCATTCAACTTGAACCAGGTATTATCGGTGCTCAGGCAAACAAATACCTTGCGCCTTATGGACGAAAAATTGGACCAGATCCTGCTTCTATTAACTCGGCCAAAATCGGCGGAATAGCGGCTAATAACGCCTCAGGCATGTGTTGTGGCACAGCACACAATACCTACCATACCCTAGAGTCAATTCATTGCATTATGGCCGATGGCAGCCAGTTAAATACTGCAGACCCTGAATCAGTATCCCAGTTCAAGCAGTCACATAGCCAGATGCTAGAAGAGCTTTCTCAATTAGCTAAAGACGTTAAAAGCGACCCACAGCTGAAACAGAAAATTGAACATAAATATCGTCTTAAAAATACAACTGGCTATGCCCTAAATGCCCTAACCGACTTTACAGATCCTATTGATATCCTTGCTCACCTACTCATAGGTTCAGAAGGTACTCTAGGCTTTATTGCTAATGTCTCTTATCGCACCATGATTGAAGAGAAACACAAAGCCTCTGCATTAATCTTTTTTAATGATATTCAAGCAGCTTGTGACGCTGTTAGCCGTCTAAAGCACACACCTGTTGCAGCCGTTGAACTCATGGACTGGCCTGCATTAAACTCTGTACGTCATCATGATGTAATTAGCCAAACGATTACTCAATTAAAAGAAGGCTCATGTGTATTACTCGTCGAAACCAGAGCCCAATGCCGCCACCAGCTAGAAGACCAAGTAGACAAGATCAATCAGGTATTAAATCAAGCTGAAGAACCTGCATGCCTTGATTACCAATTTAGCCAAGATGCAAATTTATGTGCTCAATATTGGGCAATTCGAAAAGGTGTTTTCCCAGCTGTTGGTGCAATAAGAAGCACAGGCTCTACTGTACTAATAGAAGACGTCGCCTATCCAGTAGCAGAACTTGCCAATGCCGTTAATGATTTACATAAGCTGTTTGAAAAATGGCATTACCATGATGCCGTTATTTTTGGACATGCATTAGAAGGCAACTTGCACTTTGTTTTCCCGCAATCTTTTGACACTCAAACCGATATTGATAGATACGATGGATTGATGAAAGATGTCGCTAATATGACGGTTGGAAAATACCAAGGTTCACTTAAAGCAGAACATGGCACAGGTCGAAACATGGCTCCCTTTGTTGAGCTCGAATGGGGCCAGACAGGTTACAGCGTCATGGAGAAAATCAAACAAATATTCGACCCAACAGGCATACTTAATCCAGGGGTAATTCTAAACGATAATAAAAATATTCATTTAGAAAATATAAAGCCTTTACCTGCAAGCAACCCATTAATTGATGCCTGTATTGAGTGCGGCTTTTGCGAGAAAAATTGCCCATCAAAAGACCTAACACTTTCACCAAGACAACGCATTGTGATCAGCCGTGAACTTTCGCGATTAGCGACAGCACCTGAAGAAAAAGAGCGCTTGGCAGCTCTTGAAAAAGATTATCAGTATCAAGCCATTGATACCTGTGCAGGTTGTGGGCTTTGTAGTATGGCATGCCCTGTTGGTATCAATACAGGTGATTTGACACGCCATTTACGACAGGAAAACAATAAAATTAATGAAAACAAAGCTAAATGGGCTGCGAAACATTTTGATACCAGCACTAAATTAATAAAGGTAGCCCTTGATAGCGCCAACATTACCCGTAATGTTATTGGCAATAAAACCATGTCAAAACTGGTTTCTCAGGTAAATAAAGTGAGCCAAGGCACAGTGGGTGAATGGCGCCCTAATACCCCTAAAGCCAACCACTGGTTGAAAGAAACAAGATCAAACACAGGAAACCATACTAAAAAAGTGGTGTACTTTCCTTCTTGTGCCAATAGAACTTTAGGCATAGATCCGGATCAGGAGGATTCACGAAGTCTAACTCAAGTTATATTCGAGCTATTAGATAAGGCGGGGTTTGACGTCATTCTTCCCAAACAAGTATCAGACCTTTGTTGTGGTATGCCGTTTCAGAGTAAAGGCTTTTTTGAGCAAGCTGATGAGAAGCGTAGCCAATTAAACCATGCACTCATCACGGCTTCTGAAAATGGCAAATGGCCTGTTTTATTTGATACTAGCCCCTGCATTAATAGTGCAGATCAAGGCCTAGACAAAAAGCTCGATGCCTATGATCCTGTTAGGTTCGCCTTAGAGCATTTGGTACCTGCACTTAATATTCAAAAAAGTAGCGATAGCATCAGCCTTCATGTCACATGTAGCACTAAAAAAGCAGGATTAGAGCCAAGCATGCTAAATCTCGCAAACCTGCTGTGTGACAATATTTATGTGCCAGATGACATTGGTTGTTGTGGTTTCGCTGGTGATAAAGGCTTCTCTCATCCTGAGCTTAACCAAAGTGCTTTAGCGAATCTTAAGCAGCAATTACCAAAAGAATGCGAACGAGGGATTTCATCAAGTAGAACTTGTGAGATTGGTTTGAGCGAACATGCAGGCGTTCCTTATCAATCACTATATTATTTACTCGATGAGGTGAGCCAAGCGAAGAGAGCTGATTAAGGATTTACTTAATCAGCCTATATTACAGTAACGCTAGATAATGACATGGACGTCATTATCTAGTTCAGCATCACTTCAATTTGCTGATCTTTTTGCAACCAGATTTCATTAACCCAAAGCTGGAAGGCTTTGCGAAAGTCCTCATCTTCTAAATAATTACCAATGCGCTCTTCAGAAATAGGAAGAACTCGGATATGTACTTTCACCTCTTTAACCTTACCACCAAGGTAATCCCAAAAACTTGGGATTCCGTTTGGATAAACCAGAGTGACATCCAACAAATTATCTAGCCTTTCACCCATAACGGAAAGTGCAAAAGCTAGGCCGCCAGCTTTTGGTGTTAGCAGGTTATTAAATTTTTTACCTTGTTTCTCATGTTTACTGGCCGTTAGCCTTGTTCCCTCTAAAAAATTCATCACGGTTACAGGTGAGAACTGATACTTTTCACAGGCCTTACGTGTGACTTCAATGTCTTTACCCTTCAACTCTGGGCGCTTAGCAATTGCAGCTTGGCTATAACGCTTCATAAAGGGGAAGTCGAGTGCCCACCAAGTAAGACCAATAAATGGAACCCAAATGAGCTCTTGCTTCAGAAAGAATTTAAGAAAAGGAATTTTACGGTTAAAAATTCTTTGCAGGATTAAAATATCAACCCAAGATTGATGGTTTGAAATGAGCATATACCAAGCATTTAAAGAGAGGCGCTCTTGATCATAACGGGTTACTTTTGTTCGCCCCAGTAGAGACTGGTTAAGATTATTTAAAGCTATCCAGCATGTCGCCATTCTATCGATAATAAGATTAAGTTTACCTCTGATCCAAGCATTGGGAATTAAAACCTTAATCACGCCTAACGCAACCACTGGCGTAAACCAAAATAAAGTATTTAACACTATCAACAAAAGTGACAGAGAGGCTTTTAAATGAAAAGAAATATGACTCATAACAGCACCAATAAAACATAACAAAAAAGCATAATACTGTTTTTTTATAATCAACAAAAGAGAGTCTATCTCGCCTAGGGAAAATAACGAATAGGCGTCACTAAAAGAAGATTAAGAAGAAACCTTAACAGGAAACCTTAGCACTATGCTTTAGCTCTTTAGAAAGTGCTATTAGCTCTGGTTTCACATGCTTTTCATAATCTTTGTGTAACACAAATGGCAGCAAGAAAGGTAAGGCGATAGCCCAAGGCACCCAAGCTCCAGACACACCACCTAACGGGCCAGTAAGCAACCAGGTGATCATTAAAAACAAGCCACTCAGCTTAATCATAACCCAAGGTTTAAAAAACACTTTAGAGCGAATTAAAGCTAGTCTCCATGCCCTACGACGGGTCTTAGCATCTAACTTTCTAACAACTTCTTCATGGAAACGAAACGGAGGCATATCACTCACTTACACTATAAACTTAAACCCTATTATCAATTACGCTTTTAGACGCAATTAAATCGCAGGGCATTATAAAGGGCCTAGTTTGATTAAAAAACACCCAAATCAATATTTTTCCTCTTTATTTACACAAGCAACATCTAGTCAGTTTGGGTCGATTAGTCGTATGCTTCAGGGTAAATTGAACTTAATACAAATTGAAAACCAGATGGCCTATGAACCTTCTTTCTACATTAAAACTTAAATATAAACTTTTTATCATTTTTGCCGTATCCAACATACTTATCATTGGTAGTATGTGGCAGATTTATCAGTGGAGTTTTGACCAAGGCTTTTTCAATTATGTGATTCAGCAAGACAAATCTTACCTTGGACAAATGGCTAACCGCTCAGCAAACCTCTACATCTATTATGAGGATTGGGATTTTCTCGTATCCGAGAGTCGCTTAGAGGAAGATTGGAAAAAAGCCAAGCTTGCTAGTACCGCTGACATGGTGCCCTCACCACTTACACCCAACTTGGATCTGATTTATCCATCTCAGCAGTACCGTAAACGCTTTTTATTGTATAACGCTGACAAAGAAACCCTCATAGGTGAAATTCCATTTAAATATGCTTTAACTCAAAAAGTAAAAGTAGCGGGTGAAATTGTTGGTTATGTCGGCTTAAGGTCTCTCAAAGAAGTTGTACAACACCACACGATAGAGTTTGTGAAAAAACAGGCTGAGTCGTTCTTGCTTATCTCTGCATTTATGATCGCAATCGTAGCTTTGTTTACATGGAGTCTTGCTAAAGCAATGAGTCGACCTATCTGCCAAATGAGTCAAGCAACAAGACAGTTGGCATCAGGTAGCTATAGCACTCGTCTGCCAACCAATAGCCGTGATGAATTAGGCATGCTGGCATTCGACCTTAACCATTTAGCGAGTACACTACAAAATACAACAGAAGCAAGAAAACGCTGGGTTGCGGATACCGCTCACGAACTAAGAACGCCTCTTGCTATTTTACGAGGTGAGATAGAAGCCATGCAGGATGGCATCATTAAAGTTACTCCTGATAGCTTGGGCTCTTTATTGAATGAGACAGTGCATTTGGGTCGCTTAATCGAAGATCTTAACCAGTTATCTATGCATGATACCGGTAATATGGATTACAAGATGGAAGAGCACGATGTTGTTGATGTGCTTGAGCAAACCGTTGCTAGTATGCAAAGATCATTCGAAGAAGCTAACCTTAACTTATCATTAACCTTTGATAAGAAACGCGCTATCCCGATTACAGCTGATGCGAACCGCTTAAATCAATTGTTTTCAAATTTAATGAGTAACACGCTAAAATACACTTCAGCACCGGGCGAGCTAAGCATTCATGTTCAAAAACAAAAGCACGCAGTCGTTATTTGTTTTGAAGACTCAGCGCCAGGCATTTGCTCTGGAGATATTGAAAAAATATTTGAACGTTTTTATCGAACAGAATGCTCAAGAAACCGCAAAACAGGCGGACGAGGTTTAGGATTAGCTATCTGCCGTAGTATTGTTAACGGTCATAGAGGTACAATTAGCTCCTATTCTTCAAGCAAACAAGGTCTTGGTATACGTATCGAGCTACCGCTAACTTAATTTAGGAATATCAAGCAGATCATGAGTAAAATACTAATTGTTGAAGACGAACCTAAATTAGCCGAATTACTAACGGCTTATTTAGCTCAATCTGGCTATGAAAGCCATCACCTTGATCGTGGTGATATTGTCATTGATTATCTAAAACAAAATCATGTTGACCTCATTTTACTAGACCTTATGTTACCTGGTCTTGATGGCATGGAAATCTGTAAACAAGTTCGCTTATTTAGTAATGTGCCTATCATAATGCTGACAGCAAAAGCTGAAGAAATTGACCGTCTATTAGGTTTGGAAATGGGCGCAGACGACTATGTTTGTAAGCCTTACAGCCCACGAGAAGTGGTTGCACGTGTAAAAGCCAACTTACGTCGCGTTGGTTTTGATCAAATTGAAGAGCCAAAAACTGAAGGCTTTGAGCTTGATGTAGATAGACTTCGCGTTACCTACAAAGGCGAACTAATCGATTTAACCACAGTAGAGTTCCAACTACTGCAATTACTTATTAGTGAACCTGGCCGTGTATTTGGTCGTGAAATCATTATGAAACGCATCTACACAGATAGCCGAGTTGTCAGTGATAGAACCATAGACAGCCATATTAAAAAGCTGCGTAAGCGTATCTCAATGGTGGCTCCAGAATTGAATGTAATCCATTCTGTTTATGGCGCGGGTTATCGCTTCGAAAATAACGATTAGTAGGCAACTTAAAATTCAATAAGCCACTGTCATGGCTTATTGAATCCTATCTTTAGCTTAGAGACCCTCAATGGAAAGTTTTCTCTCGGTTCTGCAGTTTTCAGTTTCCATTACTTTGCCCATTTTCTTCATTCTCGCCTTAGGTGCATTATTAAATTACCTTAGGATGATTAATGATAATTTTATTGATGTCGCATCTAAGCTCGTCTTTAACATTACCCTACCCGCTCTACTATTTATCAGCATTGTTAAAACAGACTTAACCCAGTCCACTGATTTTAGCTTGCCAATTTTTGCAGTAACTTGTGTACTACTACTCTTTTTAGTGTTTGAGTTTGTTACTGCAAAATTAGTAAAAAACAAAGCTGATAGAGGCGTTATTGTTCAGGGCGCCTTTCGTTCAAATATGGGAATTATCGGATTAGCCTATTGCGTTAATGCATACGGGGAAAGTGTTTTCTCTATCGCCTCCATATACTTAGGCAGTGTTACCGTTTTATTTAATATTTTGTCTGTTATCACTTTAAACCGCTCTTTTAACAAGCAAGCAAACATTGCAAACACTTTAAAAGGCATAGTAAAAAACCCACTTATTATCAGTATTGTTTCGGCAACTATCATTTCAAGCTTAGGTATCAGCTTGCCAGAGAGTATTCTTAAAACAGGCAGTTATTTTGCTCAGATGACGCTTCCTCTTGCACTCTTATGTGCCGGAGCCACTTTGAGTTTCAGTGCTTTAAAGAATGATTTGCCTCTTTCTTCCATGGCCAGTATTGGCAAACTGCTAATCAAACCCTTGGTGATAACACTGGCCGGCATTTTATGGGGTTTTAGAGGCATGGAACTTGGGGTCATCTTTTTAATGTCATCAGCCCCTTCAGCCTCAGCTGGCTATATCATGGTGAGAGCCATGGCAGGAAATGCTAAACTAGCAGCTAACATCATAGTACTAACCACCATGCTTTCATTAATCAGTACCAGCATTGGTATTACATTACTGCGCAGCTATGGATTAATTTAATTAAGACCTAAAGCTATTAATTATATAATTAGCACTAAAGCATTTTCGCCTTTCATTAGCCTAGCTAGGGTATAGTTTTGAATTTTAGCTATAAAAAGCACAAATTAGTTTTCATTAGTAGCGCACTACTCGCCGCTAGCTTCTTATTTGCCATTGCACATTTTTTTGCAAGCCAAGCCTTGATGTTAAAGCTCCATCAACAAGGGCAAAACCAGCTATTAACCTATGTTGCAGACTTAAGGCGTGAGTTAAATGAATACCGCCACATGCCTTATTCAGTGACAGATAATCCAGCTATTAGAGAGTTCATATCTAACCCTCAGCCCACACCTTACCTAAGAGGCTATCTTGAAGATATAGCTAAGGTATCAGGTGCCAATGACTGGTTTATTCTCAATCAAGATGGTGACATTCTTCTTTCCACCAATGACAGGGGAAAGAGCGTACTCGACCCTTTTTTCTCCCAAACAGAACTCGCTAAACAATTAATAAAACAGCAAGGTGAAGCTGGCTTACTAACCGGATACAACAAGGAATACACGCAATCAGCACAGTTACTCACGGCACCTATTTACGGTTCTGGTCAGCTACTTGGGGCAGTCGCCATACAGATACAACTTTCCCACTTAATAGAGAGTTGGACCGTATCGGGGGAAATCATTGCCATTACAGATAAGGAAAAGAATCTCTTTTTAGCCAATGACGACCTTAACTGGTCCAGAGATAAAAAAAGCCTGCAATCTGGACTGCGCTACCCTCTCATTGAAGGCACAAAGACTTATCAAATAAAAATAGAAAACAAGGATTATATGCTACACAGCGTCGTCTTAGATGACCTTGAATGGCAGCTTCATTATTTATCCCCCATGAAGAGCAGTAAACAAACGGCCAATTACATCGCCTTTGTTTGTCTAATGATTGGCTCCTTATTAATTGTATTTGCCCTGTATCGTAATGAAAGAGCACTAAAGATTGCCTCAAAGATAGAGAATGAACGCCTGCTTGAGCAAAATGAACAAAGGCAAAAAGCCTTAATTGAAAAAACCCATGTGGGCTTAATTCAACTTGATAATGTCGGTAATATTTTATTTATTAACCCAACTGGGCAAGCTTATTTTAGGCATCAGCCCCAACTTATCGGGCAACACTTAAGCGAGCTGCTTGCACCGCGCCACAGCTACCCTGAAGCCCACCAGCAACCTAGCCTAAGTCTTAATGACTTTTATCACGCGCTTAATATAAAAGAGCAAGAAATTTGGCTAAAACGTGCGGAGAAAGAAAGCTTCCCAGCGCTTATTTCCATCTCCGCCATTAACTGGGCCCATTCCAGCGGCTTTCTTGTTACCTTGATTGATATCTCAAAACGTAAGCAAGCTGAGCAGGCCTTAATTGCAGCAAACAATAACCTTGAAAGTCGAGTAGAGGCCCGTAGCAACGAATTGAAAGCGGCTCAAAAAGAACTTTTAAGAGCGGAAAAGCTAGCAGCCATAGGCCAGATGTCTACTGCAATTGCCCACGAATTAAATCAACCTCTCACCGGCCTTCGCACCTTGGTTTACACTGCTGAGCTATTACTCAATAGAAATCAAATCAAAGAAACGCAAACAACCTTAAGCCAAGTAGAAGCCATGATAGGTCGTATGCACAAACTCACCAGTGAGTTAAAAGTCATTGCTTATCAAAGACCCGAACAACTCGGGCCGACCCGATTAGATGATTGCCTAGATAAAGCCTTTCTTAGTCTTGGTGATAAAGCAAAGGAACTGGAACTCAAAGTAAACCTTGAAGAACAAAATGTCAGTGCTGAATCGACTCGCTTAGAACGTATTTTTGCCAACTTATTGAGCAATGCTTTAGATGCTTGCATCGAACATGACATTGCAGCAAAAATTAATTTCACCAGTCAGTTAGTCAACAATAAGGTGCAAATTAAGATTGAAGATAATGGTCCAGGTGTGGATGAAGCCAGCCTCATACACCTCTTTGAACCCTTTTATACCAGTAAATCTATAGGTAAAGGCCTTGGCCTAGGACTTGCGATCAGCGCAAACCTCGCAAAAGATATGCAAGGCACACTAATTGCAGAACAAAACGACAATACAGGCCTTACTTTTATCCTCACATTGGAGCAAGCACATTTTGAAAACCAAGCACAGTAAAACCACTCTACTCTTAGTGGATGACGATCAGCTTGTTCGTGAAACAACGGCACAATGGTTGCGCTTATCTGACTATGAAGTACAAGAATTTGATAATGCCCAAACCCTGCTTGCGGAATTTGATGTGAATCGCAATGCCATTGTTATCAGTGATATCAGAATGCAGCCACTAGATGGTTTAGGCTTGATGTCGCAACTTCTCGCTTTGGCCCCAAGATTACCAGTGATACTCATTACAGGCCATGGTGATATCGACATGGCAGTCAAAGCCTTAAGAGATGGAGCTTTTGACTTCCTTGAAAAACCTTTTGATCCTAATCGTCTACTAGAAACAGTGGCAAAAGCGTGTGCTCAAAGAGAGCTTGATGCGCAACAAAGACAGCAACAAGATTACCTAGCGAATGTAAAAGGCATTGAAGAGCTAATTCTTGGTAAGAGTGTTGAAATTCAAGCTATTCGTGAACAAATTAAGACCTTTGCTCAAATTGATACCAATGTCATCATTTATGGTGATACTGGCTGCGGCAAAGAACTTGTTGCTCAGGCTCTTCATGAGCACAGTCATAGACGTGATAAACCCTTTATGGCGATTAACTGCGCCGCTATTCCGGCAGATTTGTTTGAGAGTGAATTATTTGGTCATGAAGCTGGTGCATTTACTAGTGCACAAAAACAACGCATTGGTAAATTAGAGCTTGCCAGCGGCGGTAGCCTGTTCTTAGATGAAATTGAAAGCATGCCATTGGCTATGCAAATCAAATTACTCAGAGTACTGCAAGAAAACACCCTAGAGAGAGTCGGTGGCAATAAATCAATTAAGGTAGACCTTAGAGTGCTTGCTGCTGCAAAAGGCAACCTACAGACCCAAGAAGCCTTTCGTCAGGATTTATTCTTTAGGCTGAATGTCTCACAAGTCCACCTACCGCCTTTAAACGAACGAGGTGATGATATCCCCCTATTGTTTGAGCACTTCTGCCAACAAGCCTGTGCTGAAAAAGGCGCTAATTTCAGACCCTTAAGCCCAATGGACCATGAGACACTTATGCTTTATGGCTGGCCAGGTAATGTACGAGAATTGAGAAATGTCGCCCTAAGGTATGCATTAGAAGCCAACAGCACCATAGTAAAAATTCTTAGCGGTTATCAAGCACAAAGCTCACATGTTAACCTTTCCCCTCTCCCCTTGAGCGTTAAAGTTCAAGAGTACGAAAGGAACCTAATAGACCAAGCATTACGTGATTTTAAAGGTAATATCCAAAGTACTTTAGACTTTTTACATTTACCCAGAAGGACACTTAATCAAAAAATGCAGCGTTACGGTTTAAATCGCAGCGACTATCTAGATGAAAGTTAAGATGAGAATCCACTAAACCATCAATTAAATTATCCTCTCCACCTAAAATCCAGTCAAAAGCGCCTCTCGTCTTAGTGCCATAAAACTAAGAACCTTAAAACTAGCAGACGAGAGAGTGCCTAATAAGATATAGCAAGCCCCATACTTCAAAACAGTAAAAAGCGCATTAAATTAAGGATTTTTCAAAATATCTAAACTTTTAATGAGAATGACTTGCATTTGCATTTATTTGATATTATAAATAGTAATCATTATCAAATACGAAAGGTTAGGACCAATGCGCATCAGCATTAATGACATTTACAACGAAGAAGGAGAAGTATCATCACTGATGTCTGATGCTTTTTCAGGGTATAAAAATACCTATCAATTAATGTCTGGCTTAACTTTAACGCAGCAAGAAATTAAGTGCTTTCAAGACACTGTATTTTTTGAAAAGGCTGAAAGAGGAATTTACTTTTCTCTGCTAGGAAAGCAATCAGTATACTCTCCAGCTGATTTGGATTCCTTACAAGTCTCGTACTTTGATAATGATGTCGCAGGTGAGTTCGAAGTAAAAGCAGATGAAGTTCGCAGTTTAGTACAAGTTCATTTTGAATCTGAGCTTTTGGCTAATGCGCTTAATGAGAAACAAGCTGGTCTAATCGGTTTTTTAAAGACGCTTATGCATAAGATTGCCCCTACAAAAAGTGTGGTTTGTTTACCGATAACCAATAAAAGCCATACAAATATTAAGCCATTAATCGAAAATAACGCTCAAAGGCAACTGAGTTTGGTGGGTCAGATCTATGCTTTTGCATTTTTAGCACTAGAACAGATGCAAACCTTGTCTCACATGTTGTCCTGCAATGATTGCCAAAGTAAACTATTCAACGTGCAGAATTTGCTAGAAGCAGATATTGGCATAACGAAAGAACTTACTGAGTTTGCATACCAAGCAGGTTTAAATGCTGATGCCTTAGAATTAGGCTTTTATCATCTTGTTGGTCAAACGGTTACCCAATACCGAGATCAAATAAGATTAAAACGTGCCGCGGCTATGTTACGTACTGACCATTATTCGCGATCTGAAATTGTAGCGAAAACCGGTTTTTCTGAAGACCAGTTTGAAGCTATGTTTATTCGACAGTTTGGCGTACCTACAAATCAGTATGGTCAAGTACATTAAGTTCTTAAACATATTTCTAGAATACGTTTTTAGAACCATTTTATGGCCCAAGTTTAGGCCAAATAGTTAGGAGAGTTAAAGTGTCACCTGATACACCTATTGCCATTGTTTATGGAACAGATACAAACAACACAGAAGAAATTGCTCATAAAATTGCGAAACAATGGACAGAGCTTGGACATACAACAGAAATTTTTAATATTAGCGATATAGATGCTGATACTTTAGCTCAATATGAGTTTTTGATTTTAGGTATTCCTACTTGGGACTTTGGCGGTATTCAGTCCGACTGGGAAGACATTGGTGAAGATCTAGCTGCACTAGACCTAAAAGGCAAATTGATTGCACTTTACGGTTTGGGTGACCAATTTGGTTACGGCGATTATTTCGTTGATGCTATGGGCTGGATTTACGAGCACCTTAAAGATTCTGGCGCTACCTTTATTGGTACTTGGTCTACTGAAGGCTATGACTTCACTGCATCAAGAGCTTGTATTGAAAACAATGATCAATTTATCGGTCTAGCAATCGATGAAGATCAACAATTTGAACTCACTGACGAACGTGTTGAGCAGTGGGTCATCCAACTTTACGCTGAAATGATGGCTGAAGCTGAATAGAAGACCTATGACTGGCGCATTGATAATGCACTGAGGCAAAACGACTCATAATTTGGAACTCCACTCATTCGCTGCCCCGAATGACCAAATTCGCCTTATATCAATGTTGGTCTTTATTGAGCCCATCGTACAAGTGTGAAGCACGCAGGCAACCTAAACTCTCCTGCCAGGTTGCCTGCGTTTTATTATCTTGAATTTAGTGTTAAATATGAAAATAGCATGGCTTTTTCATAAAACCGTTTACTTCTTCTTTTTATTTATCATAACCTTAAGCAACTAAAACTATTTAATTGCATCTATATGAACCTATCTCTATCAGATCTCGTTATTCTATTTTCACTTGGACTATTTGTTTATCTGTGGTGGCTAGGAAAAGCAGTGAAAGAAAGAGCAATTCCTCAAGTAAAACAACATTGCAAGAAATTCAATGTTCAGTTGTTAGACGACACTATCTCCCAAGAAAAGACACGTATTGTTTGGCATAAAGGTCAAATTAAAATAAAGCGTCAATTCAGTTTCGAGTTTACCTCAACTGGCGAAGCCAGATATCAAGGCAACATCAGCTTCATCAACCAGAAGCTTGAAACCATTAATCTAGACCCACACCATTTTTAAAACCGTATAAAACGATAAACCTCTCTATAACGATCTTCTTCAAACCTCTACTCTTTTACATTGTGTGCACCAAGTTGGTTCACACAATATATTTTCATATCTCAAGACATTACTTAGAAATCAAAATAATCAATATTATTCAATAACTTAAACACCGACCTCATTATATTTCTCAGACTGGTATAGCTATTGCTTAAAGAGTGTAAACCCACATTCACATAAGCCAAGTGCCTATGTCGAAAGATCAAGGAGAATATATGAGGGTATTTCATCCTGGCATGACACTTGTGTCATCGCTTCCAAGCCCATTCAGGATTACGTTAATCACATTTCTTACCTGTATTTGTTTTTTACTGATTTTATATCCAAACCAACAAAATCAAATTTTCATTAGTCTCTTTGTTTTAATCATTCTGCTCTACGTCAGTCTTTCGGTACTTTACTTAGGCCAACAGAGGCTTTCTAACATCAGCAATCATATTCAGGATCTAAGTAAGCTATCAACCATTGAACTATCCAGTAATGACAATGACTTTAATGAATTAGTAACACAAATAAACTTGCTAATACGACAGTTAGAAAGAAAAGATCAATTAATTGATAATTGCGCCAGTGAAACGCAATACACTGCGGATGAACTTGGTCAAGCCTCCACCCATCTTGCACAAGATGCTAACCAAGAGCACCTCACTCTCAACGCCATAACAGGCACAGCTGAGGAAATGAATACGACAGTTACCCAAATAGCCAAACAAATAGAAGAAACCAAGTCTCTTGCACACGCAACACAAACCGCATCCAAACAAGGCATGACTGCGGTTAATACATTAACAAGCGCATTAACTCAGCTTGATAATGAAATCAAAACGAACAAAACCAATATTGAACAACTTGAGACAGATGCCCAAAACATCCAAGACTTTATCACTAACATCACTCTCATTAATGATCAGATAAATCTACTTTCTCTCAATGCTGCTATAGAGTCGGCCAGAGCAGGTGATGCAGGCAAAGGTTTTGCTGTTGTTGCCAACGAAATAAGGTTATTAGCCACACGAACCCAGCATGTCACAGAAGAGATCACTGGCCTGATAGGCCAAGTAAAGGCGCAAGTACAAGTATCTAATAACACAAGCCAGAGTATTAATGAATTCAAACATGCCAGTCAACAAGCGGCTAATACAACAGGCAAGCAGTTAGAGCATATTCAATTAGCAGCTAATCAAACTCATGATGCTGCATTTATCGCCAGCGCATTTGTTAACGACTTTAGCAAAGCCAATGATGATCTATGTTTACGCTTGCAAAATATCGCAACCTTAAGTGAAAAAAACAGCCTGTCTAGCCGTGATACACAAGAAATGGTGACTTATCTAACCTGGCTTTCCAAGAAACTCGGATCTCATAAGGAATAATTTATGCCTTCAAGCCCTATTCTGTTCGCCTTATTAATAGGTTTATTTACTCTTTTTGCATGTTATCGACTTTATCTTGCTCGCAAACAAGCGAAAGCAAAAAGCTTACGAGGCTTATCTGCCCTCACTCACATAATTGATATTATTAAGTTAACACAACAACACAGGGGCCTTTATGCAGGTCGACTTAATGGGCAAAATGTCAGCCAAGCAAACCTCAACACAATCAGAACACAAATTGATCGACATTATGATCAATTAATAAATTCACCAGACAAAGCTCTGAAGCGCCTTATTCGTAAATCACATCAGATGTGGGGGGCTCTGCTAATAAACCCAACACAGGATGTAAATAAAAGCTTTCATTTACACTCTAGCCTCATACAAAGACTTTTGGATTGTTTATGGGATATAGCAGATGAGTATGCTCTCACCTCACACACAGATCAGAATATACAAAACTTGGCTAATGACCTTGTAAGAACCCTGCCCAAACTAACAGAAGCAATAGGACAAGTAAGAGCAATCACATTACAAGTCACCAATACCAAGTATTGTTCAGCAGATAAAAAGCTATTGCTCTTGTTCACTTTGGGGAAAATACAACGAGATTTGAGCCAAGTTAAGCCAAAACTGCAAAAGCAAAGTTATGATAATTTAGTCGCATTCATCGAAGAAATAACCAAATCAGTTGAAGATCAAGCACTCAGTAATCGTAACCCAGATTCTTTTTTTACTGAGGCTAGCTCTCATATCGATATCATTTTTAATAATATTCAATCAGGTCTAAAAGAATTAAAAGCCCAAGTATTATTAGAACCTAAGCATAAAAAAAGAATATGAAGACTATTGCTTCACATATTTTAGTTGAGACAATTTAACGCCTATTTCAACATCTGTTTTAAGCAGTGCTAATGACCTACTCAGTTTGCACTGCTCTAGCCCTCCTTCTAACATTTGCTTCATTTTTGGCTCAAATGTGTCAAGGTTTTGATAGATGGCTTCTACTGTATTGGCCTGTGCCAATACCTTTACTGCTGTTTTTGGACCAATGCCTTTTACTCCAGGGATTTTATTTGTCGTATCTCCCACTAAAGCCCAATAATCCCCTAACATTTCGGCACTCACACCGTATTTTTCATATACCCATTCTTTGTCATATCCCAACCTTGCAAAGTAGTCATATTGCAAAATATTGGTATCACCTAAAAGCTGAGTAAAGCCTTTATCTGTTGAAATAATATAAGATTTAATATCATTTTGAGCCGCTTTGAATGCCAAGGTTGCAATTAAGTCATCCGCCTCCCAGCCTGACAATCTCAATGCTGGCACTTTATTAAAACGAAATAGCTTGGCAAATTCAGGCATGGCATTCAGAAGAATATCATCCATGGGAATTCGACCTAGTTTATACTCTGGGAAAGCCCTATGACGCCATGTCTGGCTATTAGAGTCAAAAACAACAACCGCATAATCTGGGTCAAATTGATGTAACAAGCGGCTCAAAGCATCAATGCTCGTACTTTGTGTACGTTCAATACGCCGAACAGGATCCATCTCTTTTTCTAACGCGGCATATAAACGTCTAATTAGATTTAGCCCATCAATAATTAAAAAACGCTTCTGCACCCACTACCCTTATTTTTAGATTGATTAATGTACATGGATTATCCAGTACAAGAGTGAAATAATATCCAAATCTTGGTTCTGATTTTTAACCGATTAAACTGACATCCATATCGACATATATAAGGAAATATCATGCGCTTTTACTACATTCCGGCCTGCTTATTATTGATCGCTCCTTTTGAATTGGCTGCTGCAAACACAATAAAGGCAGCCATAGGCCTAAACAGCAGTCAATTAATTGAAGAGCTTGATCAAGAAGCAGAACTATCCTTAATGCCTATCGAGGGCAGCATCATACCACTCATTAACACCCAACCAATAGATTTAGGCCGAATTTATGATCAAGGTAAAAACTGGCAAAGGCATATTAATCAGCCAGTTAAAGTAATAAACCGCCACAATGAACAGACTTATGAAGGACGTTTATTAAGTAGTAATCACGACCTCTTTGAATTATTGGTTGCAGGACACGTTATGCAACTGCACCTCTCAGATTACAACCTAGTCATGGACTATCAAGCGGCAAAGTTAACGCCACTATTTTCTTTAAATGATAAGTTCACTTATCAAACCTATGATCTCAGTTGGCAGCCACAGCTTAGTATTTTTCTTGATAATGAGTATGCAGTCTTAAAGCAGAGCGCCCTAATTCAAAATGCATCATATAAAGATCTCATCTTAGCTCACCCTATTCTTCAACTTAAACAACACCATCAAACTCCTCAACCCAGCATGAAAATGGCTAGAGGATTACAGCTTAGCGACATGGCCACAGAATCCTCAGGGGTTGATTATGTAAAGAATGAAATTACTGTTCCAACCAACCAAGACATTCGATTAGGTGCAAGACAAACTCTTCTCTTTCCATTTAAAGAGCAAAAGCTAAAGTTAAATCAAATACGTTCAGTTGCTGAAATACACCCTAATCCAAGATCAAAAGTTCAGCACGAAATACAATTTGAACAAAGAGCAGATTTGATTTTAGAGCAAGATGCCATGCCAGGAAGTTATCAAACCTTTTGGCAGTATAAAGATTATTTACTTCCAGCAGGTATTACCCAGCTCAAGCATTTAAGACAAGGTAACCAAGTCACTCTCAAGATAAACCAAAGCCAAGACATCAAAGCTGAATTAACCTTGATAGAAGCAAGCTCATTAAAGTTACCCTCAAATCAAACTTGGCAACTATCACTTAGTAACCTATCTAATCAGCATCAGAAAATAGATGTTTTTCATAATGCCAACGGCCTTATTGATGATTACCAAGACTTATCTAAACAGCCTTTGACCCAATTAGAAATGCGTTCTGCATATAGACTCAAATTAAGCTATCAACTTGTACCAAATGAAAAAGTTAACATCAAATATAAGTTGAACCTTACTCAATAAACGGACACAGGCCTCTACATTAAGTATTACATTTTAGACATATCTGATATTCCATTTTGCCAAGTGCCAGATAAGTGCAATCTAAGTATCATTATCAGAATTTATTTATCCGAAATTAATCGAGCTGAAGTATTCATATGAA
>NZ_JXYC01000031.1:0-68096 GCF_000967665.1 Marinomonas sp. S3726
GGGCGTGGTCTAAAAGCCCTAGCTTTATGTTGAGAACCTTATCAATAGAATAACTATTAAGTTGCGCTCCTCGCCATAAATCTAGCGGCTTTTATCCACACGCTGAGGCGGGAGGACTTATTCGCAGGTTCCCTAGCTTTAACTTGGCATCATGCGATAGGCGATATGCAGACTTTTATGAGCTTTATGCGAGCCTGGTCGGATCAATTTGCTGGGCGTCATTTTGTAACGCCTCTGATTGTACCTGATAGACATCAGTACCTGGCTCAGCACTTACCAAGAAATAACAACCAAGATGAAGCGGCAGTGCGTAAAATTGGAATCGTAGAAGCCATAAAGCTAATTTACTACATGCAATGCAAAAGGAAGGCTCAAAGGTGGGTTCAGTTTTATTTTAGTGAGGATGAACTCAAAACTATGCATGAAAACTATCGACAAAGATCAGATCGTTTTTTATCTGTTAATGATGCATTGTCTGCTCATATCTTATCTGTATTCACAGATACTCTTGAACATAAAGGCCAGTTATATCCAAGAGAAATGGATATGGCGATTAATTTTCGCAGTCGAGCCGGATTAGATAAAAGTCTAATGGGCAACATGGTTTCGACTGTCAAAATAAGCCACATTCCTGGTGACTCAGCAGTAAAACTAGCTCAAGGTATTCGTCATAAGGTTGAGCATTTTGAAAACGAACATTTAGATTATTATGCCAGCTTAGAGTATATCGAAAAGCATGGAGGGCGGGATAAAATAGCTCAGTTTATTCCTGATTGGCTTAACCCATATGGGAACTCTTTATTATTAACAAGTTGGGCTAACTTTGGGGTCTATGACATAGATTTTGGTGTTGAGAGACCATTTTACTTTGCCACCATGGGGCCGGCATTATTTCCATGGATTAGTAACATTGTTGAAGGGCCAAATAATACAGGACTTTCTTATGTTGTTTCAGTGCCTAAAAGTGTGTCAGATGACACGATAAAAAATACATTGCTGGGTAAGATTAACCAATTTAGAAAACCAGATGAAGTGATTCCAGAGCTTGTACGCTCAATGACTATAGGTTGATTTGGAAGGAAGGTGACAGACCCTTGTATAAGATGAACATGAGCTAGGCAGAGTCATATATACAAGGGGCCATATTATTTCTTTTGGGTGTTTTTTAACTGTTGACTCAGGTTTTCCATCAAGGCCTGTATATCTTGGCGTGATTCCTTAACCTGATCTAACTGTTCGTTAATATGTTGGTTAATTTCCTGGTATAAGCTACTTAAGTCGGCATTAATATTTTCAACCATGGCACTAAGATCTGCTGCTAACTCTGGCATATCTGAGTTAGCATCTGTTTGGTTATCGGTAGCTGATTCAGCATAACGTCCTCTGTCTTTATCTGTGTCTTTAGCTGCGTAACGATCACTTTCATCTTGAGATTGGGTGGTTTGGCTTTGTGCTGGAGCTGGGCTTGCGTTTGATTCACTCATACTTCTCTCCTGAAGGATGTCAGATTAATATTGGGTATTAAATTTCAACGTTATTTACGGCATATTATTTTTGTCACGGGCTCTACATATCATTGCAAATTAAGTGATATTAGGGTGCAGAGATAAATACAATCCAGAAGCAATTAATCCCGCAACTAAAAGACCAAGAGACCAAAATAGGGCTTTTTTATTGAACTTAGGTAAAGCCTCTTTTATGTTTTTTGGCTCAACTTGATTTGAGATTCCATTGAAATTCGCAGCTTCACTCTTTGCTTGAGCGGGTGACTCTTGCGCTGGATTAGCTGTAAAGTGGTTTGTGTTATCCACGGCTGTTAGCTTTTCATGCACTGCTTGTACAGATTCAGCCGCTTTTTTTGACACCGTCGTTGATTCAGGGATCGGAGCACTTATTGGCGTGCTAGCTCTTGCCTGTAATATTCTTGCACAAGCATTCGTGATAGAGGTTGATGATGCCATTTGTGCATTCTGTTGTGATGTAATGGCATTTTGCATACCCCGAGACAGAGTATCTGCAAAGATGGTATCAACCATGGCAACTGAGTATTCTTCGCTCGCTGGGCTGACATTTGTCATTGGTTCGGCCTGATCTTTGGCCTCTTTTGTGTGTAACAAATCCATGATGAAATCCTGTTATCTAAACAATATTATCCGTATGAGTTGTCTGTTATTTCGACTCAGTGACACTGGAGTAAAGGTCGATAAAATTACTCTTAGAGTCTTTTGCTTGAGAGTTTAATTTATCCAGCGCTTCTAGATATTTGGGGTCACCTGACTCAATAAAGTTTGCGAGTGCAACCCCGGCGGCAGTGGATAACAAGGTATTCATATCTCGCATTGTATTCGCCGCATCTTGTACCGCTAAAGCACCTGATTGAGCGAGCGATTTACTTGCAATAGACTGGGTTTTATCTTGAGTTGCTTCATTAGACATGGTGTTTTCCTTGTCATTAATAGTAAGAAATAGCGGTTTATTAATTTAATTTTTTGCTGGCTGTTTGTTTGAGCTCAACCTGGTCAAAGCTAGATAAATACACGCTAAGTAAGCTGCTGTGCTAAACCCAGCGTGTATTTATTGTGCCAGTCTAGCGACGCGGCGCAGCACCTTTATCTATGATTTGGCCAGATACAGTACCTGTGACGGCATTACCTGTATTCATCAAGGCGTTAATGCCTTGAACAGTCGCCGCTTGCCACATAACATTTGCTTGTTGTTGCCCTGTTGTTAGGTTTTGTGCACCAGCTGCAAGTGCTTGGCTAGTTGCTAGCATTAGGTTGCCCATCGCTGTCGCAGGGGTGTCACCAAGTACTTTAGTATTTACTTGAGTAACTGAATCTGTAATGGCTTCGTTCACATAATTTGGCATGGTTTTATCCTTAAAAACTGATTTAAAATAAAGCGAATACCCTGATTAGGGTATTCGCGAGACCAAGCTTAACCTCGGTCAATAATGTTGCCTGTCACTGTGCCTGTTACAGCGTTGCCAGTGTTCATTAGGGCGTTAATGCCTTGAACAGTGGCTGCCTGGTACATAACATTGGCTTGCTGTTGGCCTGACACTAGGTTTTGAGCACCAGCGGCTAATGCTTGGCTAGTTGGCATCATTAGGTTACCCATAGCGGTTGCTGGGGTATCACCTAATACCTTGGTGTTTACCTGAGTGACTGAATCTGTAATTGATCCATCTACTGAATTTGGCATGGAATGCTCCTTAATTTAAAAAATGTGAATTAACCGCGGTCAATAATTTGACCTGATACTGTCCCTGTCACTGCATTACCTGTGTTCATCAGAGCATTGATGCCCTGAACAGTTGCTGCTTGCCACATCACATTAGCTTGCTGTTGACCTGTTGTTAGGTTCTGTGCAGAAACACCTAATGCTTGGCTTGTCGCTAGCATAAGGTTGCCCATAGCAGTTGCAGGTGTGTCACCTAACACCTTGGTGTTCACTTGAGTGACAGAGTCTGTGATGGCTTCATTTACATATCTAGGCATAACTTATTTCCTTATTTATCAGTGGTTTACAAATAGTTAAAATTAACCTTTGTCGATGATGTTGCCTGTAACAGCACCTGTTACAGCATTACCTGTGTTCATCAAGGCGTTGATACCTTGCACTGTTGCAGCTTGGTACATCACATTGGCTTGTTGCTGTCCTGCAGTTAAGTTCTGCGCTGACGCAGCCAAGGCTTGGCTTGTTGGCATCATCAGATTGCCCATAGCGGTTGCTGGCGTATCACCCAATACCTTGGTATTTACCTGAGTGACTGAGTCTGTGATTGCTCCATTTACTGTATCTGGCATAGTAATTTCCTTTTTTAAATGATGTGTCTAAACGAAATGAATAGACGGTTTTGCTTACCCACGGTCAATAATTTGACCGGATACTGTGCCGGTAACTGCGTTACCAGTATTCATAAGGGCGTTGATGCCCTGAACTGTCGCTGCTTGCCACATAACGTTCGCTTGTTGCTGACCTGTTGTCAGATTCATTGCGGCAACCGCAAGAGACTGACTAGTGGAAAGCATTAGATTGCCCATGGATGTGGCAGGTGTCATACCTAGGGTATTGGTATTTACCTGAGTAACTGAGTCTGTAATGTTTTCATTTACTTGATTCGGCATTTGTTTGCTCCTTGAAATGACGACTTTTCTAGTCGGTTAGATTATCTACAACGGCACCATTTACGGCTGTGCTTGTCGTGTACATACCAGTACGACCCTGGGTACCAGACGCTTGTCGCGTAATATTGCCCTGCTGTTGGTTGGCAACAGCATTGTGTGCAGCAATCGCAAGGGACTGGCTTGTTGCTGTGATTAAGTTTGCAGCTGCATTTGATGAGGTCAGCCCTATGGTGAGTAGGGTGGTCTGTGCAACTGCATCTTCAATGGCATCTTGGCTCATGGTGACGTCCTTTTATTTAATAAGGCTATGATATTTTGAATAACTAAATGAGACTTGGGTAAACGGACTAAATATTCGTTATAAACTCTCTTTTAATTTTTTTTTATATTCCCTAGGCGTCATCTTTGTGTATTTTTTAAATATTTTTTCGAAATGACTTAGATCACCAAATCCAACTTCCAAAGAGCTTGTAGTGATTTTTTTATTAGGGTTTTCAGCAAAAGACTTTTTAATTTTTTCAATTCTTAGTTCGGCTAGAATCTGTTTGAAAGTCTTTCCTAAGTTTGAACGAAATAAATAAGATAGATGAGATGGACTGACGAAAGAAAAATCAGAAAGATGCTGTAGAGTGATCTCTTTATGATAGTTTTCTGATAAATAAACCAAAGACTTAGACAGACCTTGATGAAGGTTCTTAATTTGACTGAAATCTGAATTAAATAAATTCTCAATTAGAATTTTATGGTTAATTGTCTCAATGTCTTCACTAAAAACTTCCGGTGCCAGGTTTTTAATGTCTTCAGGCCTTATATGGTGACCTTTACTAAGTACAATTAAACGTATGCCAATTCTTTCTAACTCAGAATAGTTTTCTGGCCAGTGATGATTTTTCAGAATAGAGATGGCTTGATCTGTAAAATGCTTATTGCCATCACTGTTTTCAGCAAGAAGAAAGCTCAGGATATAGGGGATGTCATTTCGTCTATCTTTCAGAGAAGGCATCTTGATTTTTAAGTAGTTAAATTCCCTTAATAAACTTTCTAAAAATCTATCTTTTTTTACTTCGTTAGCCAAATTTTGACTACTAGAAATAATATACCTTATGTCCGTCTTATTAAGACTTTTAGCTGAGTGGTCTATCTGACTTTTTGCACTAAGTAATTGAATTAATTGTCCTTGCTGTGCAAGTGGCAACCTTTCAATTTCACTGATGAAAAGCGTACCACCACTTAACTTACCTAATAATTTAAGTAATTGAGCTTCAAAATTTTCAGGGTTAAGAGAACTGCAATTTAACTCATAAAAGCCATTTTCACGCCTTTCACTACTGTAATGAATTGCACTAGCGACGGCTTGCTTTTCACAGCCAGAATAACCTTCAACAATGACTGGATGCTTAGATTTTGAAGCATGTTTGATGAAGTTTTCGATATCTAAAATATGATCGCTAGAGCCAATTAGAGCTTGCCCTTTACCCAGATGAAAGCGAGAAACTTGGTTAGTAATGTGTCGGCTTACAAGCAAATCAACTTTTTCAAAAACCTCATTTAGCCTTGAGCTTTCTAAATAAGTTTCATGAAAGTCAATATAGCCAATTGGTTTTTTGTTGTAATAAAAAGAATGTTTGTTTTCAAAGTTGTCATTTATATTGCAGTTATCCTGACCAAAATGTACGGTTGCTTTTTTAAGCTCTGACTCACCAAGTTTCTTATATATTATTGACTCTAAAATTTGTCTTTCATTTTTTCCTATTAACTCTTGGATATTTAATCGGTCCATCTCATACTCCATTTGATATCAGTTCCGGATATCAATAAAAAATTAATCAATGTTTTAAAATAATTCGCTAAAATCTATCCGGTATGTATTTTTAATACAGCGTATAAATATGCGCTGCGGTTAAATTGGCGGAATCAGTGAAAAACTGGTTGAAATCGATTTTTGTTATATTTGGTTTATATAGTTTTTATTAGTAGATCATATAAAAGTGAGCCTGACTCACATTATCCTATAAGGAGGAAAAGCAAAGTTATTTTCTATATATTTTGGAAAAATAAAGTAAAACTCTGATTTTAAGTGGGATGGTTTGCTGGAGATCATTAAATAGGTCTAGGGAATTTGCGATTAAGTCCGCATGCTGAGGAGAGGGACTTATTCGCCGGTACTCTAGGTATATGATTTGTCTAAGGGTAAGCAAAAGAAAGTAAACATAGGGTGAATAGATGGGGTATTCAGGTTGGAAAGTGCGTATGATTGGCTTTTTTAAAAGAGTTTGAAAATGCAGCAAAATAATCCCCTTCATGGAATTAAATTAGAGCAGATGATTATTGCGTTAGAAGAGAGTATTGGCTGGCGCGAAATGGGGATTCGGATTCCTATTAATTGTTTTAGAGTGGATCCAAGTGTGAAATCAAGTTTGAAATTTTTAAGACGCACGCCTTGGGCAAGAGAAAAAGTTGAAGCGCTTTACCTTGAAATAATAGTTGGCCAATAGCTTAGCCATAGACACACCTAATTCTTGATGGAGCTTTACCAAAGAGCAGAAATACTAAGTGCCCCATAGCTAGAATCTTCTGCTTGAGTTCTGAACGTTTTACTGGATTCTTGATAAGACAGCATAATGCTCCAAGATTGAAAACCAACAGTAATACCTAATACGCTAAATAGTCTGTCATTAATAATGTCAACTGAGTGGCTATCAGTAAAAGTATTGCCATCTAAGGTGACATCGTTAAATACGTAGGATTTAGCTCGACTAGCAAATATCTGCCAATGGGCAGATCTGCCTGCAAGATAATTGGGGCTTCGTACTGGGAATGATGAAAAATTAGGGTAGGTTTGATCTAAACTATGGCCAATACGTACTGATATTCCTGCTTCTGCACTACTACTCAGATTCCCCGCACCAAGTGATGCAAAGGTTAAAAAGTCCATACCGAAGCTCGGATTAAGCTCAAATTCAAAGGCTCTGAATAAGATTTCTCTTTCAATACGAAAAACAGGTTCGTTACTTAATTGATTGTCCCAGCCTAGAGGCTCATCCGACCCTGTTGCACCATGAATACCTGCTTGGACATCTTCGGCAAAGGTTGCAGGGCCTACTAAACCTAGGCTAAAAGCCCAGCGGTCAGAAACGGTGTCGTCAAATGAGATAAGCGTTGCATCCCAAATAAGAAGGCCTGCATAGGGTCTATCATCTGTAATTAAATTTTCTTGAGTAATATCTTCAGGGGTAAACATGGCTTGGCCAAAGCGGTAAGAAATGCCTCTACGCTTACCTGATTGAGTCGCAAAATCACTGCCTTCAATAAACCAAAATATCGGAGCGGGTGTATCCTCTCGCTTGAATCGGCTACCTAAGGGGGCGGCGTAGTTAAATCCAATACCATTGGTGTATTGGCCGTCACTGTTGGAAAACATGTCGTTTTCCCAGGTTAATGTGACCATGCCATCAGCGGCAGATGAGATTTGAGTAAAGCTACTAATTAATAAAATTAAACAGTACTTTTGCAGTGAGAGTTTGACCTTCAGGCCTTTAACTTGCTTATGTAAGTGAGTTAAAAATTCTTGCATAAATAATACTTAGCAGGCTCTTTCTGAATCAGTTTAAATTTTAGAATATCAGTATCTTGGCTATCCTGTCTAAACTTATATCAGAAACTCGTAATTTAACCTAGCTGATTGGGGAGAGCGCTATTGACCTCCCCAATAAAAGTCTATTTATGCGTCTTTTTCTAATTCTAACAAGTCTTTAGCAACTGCTTCAGCCACCTTGATACCGTCAATTGCTGCAGAAAGAATACCACCTGCATAGCCTGCGCCTTCACCCGCTGGATATAGGCCTAAGGTATTCATGCTTTGATAACTAGCATCACGACGGATACAAACGGGAGAAGAAGTACGTGTTTCTACTCCGGTTAAGATAGCATCAGACATAGAGAAGCCTTTTATCTTGCGCTCAAATGCTGGGATCGCTTCTCTAATTGCTTCAACGGCAAAATCAGGTAAAGCCTTACTTAAATCACCTAATTTAATACCTGGTTTATAGGAAGGTACGACACTTCTTAACTCTGTAGAGGGTGTATCTTTTAAGAAATCACCCACTAATTGTGCTGGTGCATGGTAACTTTCACCACCTAGTGTATAAGCTAAAGACTCTAATTTTCTTTGTAGATCTATACCCGCTAAAACACTTTCTGGATAATCTTTTTCTGGGTCTATGCCGACTACAATGGCTGAGTTCGCATTGCGCTCATTACGCGAATATTGAGACATGCCGTTTGTGACTACGCGGTTTTCTTCTGATGTTGCGGCGACTACTGTACCACCTGGGCACATACAAAAGCTATATACACTTCGGCCATTCTTACAGTGATGAACCAGTTTATAGTCAGCCGCACCAAGAATAGGGTGCCCTGCATTATCACCAAATCGTGCGTCATCAATCACAGATTGAGGGTGCTCGATGCGATAACCTATAGAAAAAGGCTTGGCTTCCATATAGATGCCTTCTTTTTCTAGCATACTAAAGGTATCTCTCGCACTGTGGCCAATTGCTAAAACAATATGGCTAGAATAAAGGGTTTCTCCAGAAGCGAGTTTAATACCTGTTACTTTACCTTTTTCCCCATCCTGAGTATTTTCACGAATTAATGACTCTACTTTTTCACCGAAGCGAATTTCGCCGCCTAACTCTCTAATTTCAGCACGCATTTTTTCCACCATGGTAACTAGCTTAAAAGTACCAATATGGGGTTTACTAACATACATTATTTCTTCTGGTGCACCGGCTTTGACAAATTCAGTCAGCACTTTTCGACTTAAGAATCGCTTGTCTTTGACTTGACTATAAAGCTTACCATCAGAGAAGGTTCCAGCACCGCCTTCGCCAAATTGAACATTAGATTCAGTATTAAGTTTTTCTTTACGCCACAGGCCCCAAGTATCTTTTGTTCTTTGCCTAACATCTTGCCCACGTTCAATAACAATAGGCTTAAGGCCCATTTGAGCAAGTAATAAAGCAGATAACATACCGCAAGGCCCAAAACCAATAATGATAGGTCTTTGTTGTGTTTTACTTGGGAAGCTACTGTCTGCTTGGCCAACAAAATAGTAATTTGTATCAGGTGTTTCTTTTACCGCGTTAGAATCACTGAATTGAGCCAGTACATTTGATTCAAGCTTGTTATCAAGGCTCACATCCAGTTGGTATACGAGCTGAATGTCCTTTTTTTTGCGGGCATCATAACCTCGTTTGAAAATACTAAAGTCATCCAATTGTGATTCTTCAATGGATAAGAATGAGGCAATGGCTTTAGATAACTCTTCTTGAGTGTGATTTAGGGGCAGCTTAAGTTCTGTAATTCGTAACATAGGGGATTAGAGTATCTTATGTAGTAGTTTGTTTGATTAACTTAAAAATTAACCAAACAAGGGATCAATGGAAATTGTGGGCGAGTTTAACATGGGGGAAAGCTGACTCATATTAAAAAACGCTTGCTTAATTAATCGCAGTTTCTTTAATTAAGACGCTTTGCTTATTTCTCAAAAATAGCCAGTAACTCAGTGAGCTTGGAGTCTAGTTCTTTTTTCTGAGTATCACTCATGCCTGAGAGCATATTCTCCATATTATCAACATGGGCAGTAGCCGTTTTATTGATAATGTCAAAGCCAGTTTGACTCAATTTTACAAGCTGGCTACGAGCATCGTCCGGATTTGGCAATCTTTCAATTAAGCCTCTTGCTTCTAATCGTTTCATCCTGTGAGTCATGGTGCCTGAGGTTATCATCATGATTGAGAAAAGCTCAGTTGGTGCAAGAGTATAGGGTGCACCGGAACGCCTTAGGGTCGCTAAAACATCAAACTCCCAATAATTTAAATCAAACTTGGCAAAGGTGTTATCTAGTCTATCCGTCATTAACATTGAACAACGTTTTAAACGGCCAAAAATCCCCATTGCATCAAGGCTTAAGTCAGGTCGCTCTGTTTGCCATTGACGTTTAATTGCATCTACTGCATCGCCTTTATTTGTATCTTTATCATTCATTTCTGTGCCAATCCTTAATAGATGTGAAGAGCTTTTTGGCTAAAAAGACGTCCAATTTAGCAATATTCATTGATGTCTAATTTCTCTAAAATTTACCTTGAAGTCAAGATAAAATACTGCCAATCTAAATATATCTTAAGTTCAAGATACTTTTGACACTTAAATAACTTTAATAGATGAGGATTAAAACAATGAAGGATCAGGCTTTTGGTAATATCGCGTTGACCGCACTAGCGCCTATTATGTGGGGGACAACCTATTTAGTGGCAAGTGAGTTTCTACCCCAGGATAGGCCTTTTAGTGCGGCGTTAATTAGGGCTCTACCGGCCGGCATCATTCTTATTCTGTGGAGCTACTTCTTTCTTCCACGCGTGAGGTTGAGCATTAAACAATGGCTGCAGCTTACTCTTTTATCTGGACTTAATATCGGTATTTTTCAAGCCTTACTATTTGTCGCTGCTTATCGATTGCCGGGTGGAATAGCAGCAGTAGTAGGTGCAATACAACCGCTGTTAATGATGTTAATAGTTTGGTTTTTTGAGCATAAAAAACCTCAGCTTAAAGTGGTTCTAATGGCAGTATTTTCGGTACTTGGAATGAGCTTGCTTTTTGTATCGCCTCAAACACAGTGGGATAGTATTGGTTTGATGGCGGCGTTTGCAGGTACTGTCTGCCTTGGTTTTGGGACTTACTTAGCAAGGCGTTGGAATAATGGTATGTCTGTGTTGAGCTTTACAGGATGGCAGCTTGGTCTAGGTGGTTTGATTCTGCTTCCTTTAGCATTTGCTTTTGAAGGGGCATTACCAAGTTTAACTCTGAATAACTACCTAGGTTATGGTTACCTATCTATTTTTGGCGCCTTATTAGCTTATAGTCTCTGGTTTAGAGGGATAGCTAAACTGTCATCTGTTTCTGTTTCATCTTTAAGTTTGCTTAGCCCAGTAACGGCTATCTTAGTTGGATGGGCCGTTCTAGAACAAGCTCTAACTATGCGTGAGAGTATCGCTATTCTTATCGTATTAGGTTCTGTATTGATGCTGCAACGTTGGTTGAATCCAGCAATACAAAAACAAAATAAGCCTAACGCCACTCAGGAAGCTATTTCTAGTATTTCACACGCTAATAGCTCACACCAAAAAGCGAGTATTTAGAATTAGGGGAAAGTGTATACTTATTCTTTATTATGTAAGGTGTTGTTTTATATGAGGTTTGGGGTGTGATTGTGTTTTGAGGTGAGCTTAGATCTTGTCTGAAACCTGCAATTCAAGAAAAGCAGGTTTTAGCTGTTAGCTGAACTTAATCAGTAGCGGAGCCGCTAGCGATCAGATTGAGTTGTTTCTTGAACTGGTGATACAGACTCTTCACTTGATTCAGATGTTGCCAAACTTTCTTCTGCTTCTAATTTTGCTCTATCTGCTTTGCTTATGTACTTAGGCTTTTTGTTTAGATTGTTATGGCGGTTCGCCATTTTTTCTTTCTTCGTTAAGATGCTTTTAATCTTTTTACGACGATTCATGATAAAGCCTTTAGTTAAATGTATGACAAAGCTGACACTAGGGAACCTGTGAATATGTCTTCCCGCCTCAGCGTGTGGTTAAAAGCCGTTAGATTTATGGTGAGGAGCGTAACTTAATAGTTATTCTATTGATAAGCTCTTCAACATAAAGATAGGGCTTTTAGGCCATGCCCTTCGGGTCTTTCAGAAAAAGTAACATCCTGTGTTGTCACTTCTCATAAGGTACCTAAATTATATCAAAGTAACACCTTGTGTGATGCTTTTTCTGTAAAGACTGAGAAGAGGTGACTTATTCGCAGGTTCCTTAGCAAAAACAAGACGAAAAAAAAGCCCTGATAGGTTATCAGGGCTTTTTTAAACCATGCATTTTTAATGCCGTAACACTAAAAATAAAATGGTACCAGTAGGCGGACTCGAACCGCCACGCCTTTCGGCAACGGATTTTGAATCCGTCGTGTCTACCAATTCCACCACACTGGCATGGAAACTGTGGCTGCGTATTATGTTGATTTTTAAGAGGGCGTCAACCTTTTTTACCTGCTTTTTTAATAAATATCTGTTTTAGACTGTTTTTGATGGCTTTTTATGTGCACTTCAAAAATAAAAAATCGAATAATCCCTTTTAAGAACATACCTTTTTAACGCAAATTTCGATAAAATGCCGAGTCTTTTTGACTTACTCTATAAATGACTTTCCCTAGGCTTGTTGCGAATGCGTGTTTCTGACTACCACTTTGATTTACCTGACTCTTTAATTGCTACTTATCCTATGCCTGAGCGAACTGCTAGCCGTTTGCTTTCTCTTGATGGACCAACAGGTGCTTTGTCGCATTTGGACTTTAGTGATGTGCTTGGTTTAGTTAATCCTGGCGACCTGATGGTCTTTAATAACACTCGAGTTATACAGGCTCGTATGTTTGGTCAGAAGGAGTCTGGCGGTAAATTAGAGATCTTAGTTGAGCGCCTTTTAGATGAACACAAGGTATTAGCACATGTTAAGTGCAGCAAATCACCTAAGCCAGGTAGCAAAATTATCTTAGGGACAGATCAAGATAAAACCTACCAAGCTGAGATGGTCAAACGTCATGATACCTTGTTTGAATTACGCTTTGATGACTTTGTATTGGATGTATTAGAAGAAGCTGGGCATATGCCCTTGCCACCTTACATTGAACGTCCAGACGAAAGTTCAGATAAAGAGCGTTATCAAACTGTTTATAATGAAAAGCCAGGTGCTGTAGCCGCTCCAACTGCCGGTTTGCACTTTGATGAAGCTTTACTGGATGCGTTAAGAGATAAAGGGGTAGAGACAGCTTTTGTTACCTTGCATGTTGGGGCGGGAACATTTCAGCCAGTAAGAGTAGAAACGCTGGAAGAGCATGAAATGCATGCTGAATATGTTGAAGTTGAGCAAAGTGTGGTTGATAAGGTTGCTCAAACTAAAGCAAATGGCGGACGAGTTATTGCGGTTGGTAGTACCAGCATGCGAAGCCTAGAGTCAGCTAGCCAATCGGGTGAATTGGAGATGATGAAGGGTGATACCAGCATCTTTATTTACCCTGGATACGAATTTAAAACAGTTGATGCCATGGTGACGAATTTTCATTTACCTGAGTCAACTCTCATTATGTTAATTAGCGCTTTTGCTGGATATGAGCATGTAATGAATGCCTATCAGTGCGCAATTGATAATGAATACCGATTTTTCAGTTATGGCGATGCCATGTTTATAAGCCGCAACCCAGATGCAACTGGGCCAGCGAATGAGGAAAATGTGTAATGACAGATAAACGTCCAGAGTGTTTTATGGACTTTGAAGTAGCCACTACTTCAGGGAAAGCACGTCGTGCTACCTTAACCTTCCCACGAGGTAAAGTGGAAACACCTGCCTTCATGCCTGTAGGTACTTACGGCACAGTAAAAGGCATGCTGACAAAAGATATTGAAGAAATTGGCGCAGATATTATTTTAGGTAATACATTCCACCTTTGGCTTCGTCCTGGTACTGAAGTGATTAAAGCACACGGTGACTTACATGATTTCACCCAATGGAAAAAACCAATCCTGACGGATTCAGGTGGTTTCCAAGTCTTCTCTTTGGGCGCTATGCGTAAAATTACAGAGGAAGGCGTGAGCTTTCAATCACCTGTAAATGGCTCAAAAGTATTTATGAGCCCAGAAATCTCTATGCAGGTTCAGCGTGATCTTGGTTCCGACATCGTCATGATTTTTGATGAATGTACGCCTTATCCAGCAACCCCAGAACGTGCTGCAGAATCTATGCGTATGAGCTTACGTTGGGCCAAGCGTTCTAAAACTGAGCATGGTGACAGTCCATCTGCTTTGTTTGGTATTATCCAAGGTTCTATGTATGAAAGCCTACGTGATGAGTCCCTAGAGGGACTAGTTGATATAGGTTTTGATGGTTATGCCATTGGAGGATTATCTGTTGGTGAACCTAAGCATGAAATGACCAAGGTGCTGGATTATATTACGCCGAAAATGCCTGATGATAAGCCAAGATACCTTATGGGTGTGGGTAAGCCAGAAGATTTAGTTGAAGGTGTGCGTCGCGGTGTTGATATGTTTGACTGTGTGATGCCAACTCGTAATGCTCGAAATGGCCATTTGTTTACATCTGAAGGTGTAGTCAAGATTCGTAACGCAAAACATAGGCATGATGTGTCACCTTTAGATAAAGAATGTGACTGTTACACTTGTAAAAACTTTTCTCGGTCATATCTACATCATTTAGATAAGTGCCAAGAGATGGTAGGTGCTCAACTTAATACCATTCATAATCTTCGTTATTATCAAACACTTATGGCTGGTTTGCGTCTAGCGTTAGAAGAAGGTAGATTTGACGCCTTTGTAGATGAGTTTTATGCCAAGCGTGGTGTAGAAACGCCGCCTTTGGTCGCGGAAAAAACAGCTGAGTCTTAATTGACGCTGTTAAAGAAAATGTACAGATAAGAAATGCAATAATAATTTTATAACCATTGGAGACAGAAAGAATGATCTCATTGATCTCAGCTGCCCATGCAGAAGGTGCTGGTGCACCAGCGGATGCAGGTATTTTAAACCTAGTACTACTAGTTGGTTTTGTACTAATTTTTTACTTTTTAATGTGGCGTCCACAGGCAAAACGTCAAAAAGAACATAAAAACTTGATGTCATCCCTAGCGAAAGGCTCTGAAGTGTTAACCAATGGCGGCATGCTAGGTAAAGTTACTAAAGTAAATGACAACTATGTTGTTCTTGAAGTAGCTGAAGGTGTTGAATTGAACTTCCAAAAAGCCTCTGTTGCGGCTGTGCTACCTAAAGGTACACTGAAGTCAATTTAATAACTTGAAAAGCGCCGAAAGGCGCTTTTCTTATTTCTGTTAACTACAAGTGTTTATTAACACTATGAACCAAAGGATGTTTCATGCTTAACAAGTATCCCTTGTGGAAGTATTTGCTGATTCTTTTTGTATTAGCGCTTGGGCTACTGTATGCCTTGCCAAACCTTTACCCTGATGATCCAGCTCTTCAGCTTTCAACACAAAAAGCGACTGTTAGCATTGATGAAAGTGTTATCAAAAAAGCAGAGCGAGCTTTAACTAAAGCTAATATAGAATTTAAAGCGTCAGAGTTAACCTCTAATGGTGTAACTCTACGTTTCAATAGTGGTATTGATCAGTTAGCTGCAAAACCCGTTGTAGCTGCTGCTTTGGGCGATAATTATGTCACTGCGTTAAACCTAGTTCCGACAACACCTGATTGGCTTGCAGCCTTTGGTGCTGGACCTGCTAAATTAGGTCTAGACCTTCGTGGTGGTGTCCATTTCTTACTAGAAGTTGATACGCCGGCCGCGTTAGCTCAGCGTATGGAAGTGGCTTCTGCTGAAATGAAAACGCTACTTCGTCAACAAAAAGTGAGATATCGCAAGGTAAATGTTGATGCTGGTGTACTTAAAATTCGTTTCTTACAGGAAGCTTTTTTAACGCGTGCTGAGACCTTATTAAGTGATGAATTTCCTGAATATATTTATTCAACTCAATCTCAAGATGGCGAGTTTTATCTAACAGCAAGTTATTCAGAATCAGCTAAAGCTGAGATTGAAGCTTATGCCTTGCAGCAGAACTTAACGACCCTAAGAAATCGTGTTAACGAGCTAGGTGTTGCTGAGCCGTTAGTACAGCGTCAAGGTAGTAATCGTATTGTGGTTGAATTGCCAGGTGTGCAAGATACTGCAGCTGCTAAGCGTATCATTGGTGCAACCGCTAACCTTGAATTCCATTTGGAAGCACCGCTTGATGCCGATGATGTTGAAGTTTTAACCTTTAGAGATGGTAGTGGTCGTACTGCTCGCTTAGAGCGTGATTTGATTATTACTGGTGATAGTGTTTCTGACGCTAACTCGTCTTTTGATGAAAACGGCATGCCGCAAGTAAATATCAGCCTTGATACTAAGGGCGGAAAACAGATGGCGAAAGTTACTCGTACAGCTGTTGGTCGTAACATGGCGGTTGTTTTTATTGAGCACAAATCTCGCTCTCGTTTCGTAGAAGATGAAAACGGTAAAGCTCAAGAAATTCGTCAGTCATATAGTGAAAAGGGGATCATTTCCTTAGCGACGATTCAAACTACTCTGGGTAATGCTTTTCGTATTACTGGTTTGGATAGCTCCCGTGAATCATCTGAGTTAGCGCTATTACTTCGTGCTGGTGCGCTTGCCGCTCCAATTTACTTTGTTGAAGAAAGAACGGTAGGGCCTAGTCTTGGTGCTGAAAACATTCGTCTAGGGGTTGTTTCTGCTCAAATCGGTTTGTTAGTTGTTATGCTGTTTATGTTGGTTTACTACCGCGTATTTGGCTTGTTTGCGAATGTTTCACTAGCGATAAACATTGTTCTACTTATGGCGTGTATGTCTTTGTTGGGTGCGACACTTACTTTGCCTGGTATTGCAGGGATAGTATTGACCATGGGTATGGCTGTTGATGCGAATGTCTTGATATTTTCGCGGATAAAAGAGGAGCTGGCATCTGGCCTGCCAACGCAACAAGCTATCTACTCTGGCTTTAACCGTGCATTTACAACCATCCTTGATGCCAATATCACTACCTTGTTAGTGGCGGTTATCTTGTTTGCTGTTGGTACTGGCTCGGTGAAAGGTTTCGCTGTGACGCTTTCTTTGGGGATAATCACTTCCATGTTTACTGCGATTGTTGTGACCCGAGCTCAGGCAAACTTGGTCTATGGTGGTCGTAAAGACGCCCGTTTATCGATATAGGAAACAAGACAATGAAAACATCTAATATCCCTTTTATGGGAATGCGAAAACCAGTTGCCTTGCTATCTATTGTATTGGTAGTCATTTCTTTGATCTCGTTAGCTGTTAAGGGTCTTGAATTTGGTCTGGACTTTACTGGCGGAACCTTGATTGAGGTTGGTTATCAAGTTGCTCCTGAGCTTGATCAGATAAGAGCTTTGTTGGCTGAAAATCAATACGATGATGTTGTGGTTCAAACTTTTGGAGCCAATACAGATATCGTTGTGCGTATGGCAAATGTCTATACACCAACGTTAGGAGATGAGGTTCTTGCGGTATTGCGCTCAGATACAGCCAGTGTTGAGTTGCTAAGGTCTGAGTTTGTAGGTGCTCAAGTTGGTGAAGAGTTAAGAGAGCAGGGTGGCTTAGGTATGCTATTAGCTTTGGCTATTGTTATGCTTTATGTTGCTGTTCGCTTCCAGTTCAAGTTCTCTGTTGCCTCTGTGGCCGCACTTGCGCATGATGTGATTATTACCTTAGGTATCTTTTCGGTTCTAGGGTTTGAGTTTGACTTAACTGTGCTAGCTGCATTACTTGCTGTGATTGGTTATTCATTGAATGATACGATTGTAGTATGTGACCGAATTCGAGAAAATTTCCGCATAATGCGTGAGATTGAACCAGTGGATTTGATTAATGAGTCTATTAATCAGACCTTAGGCCGTACTTTAATTACCTCTTTAACAACTATTTTTGTGTTGTTAGTGCTTTTCTTCTTTGGTGGAGAGGCTATCCATAACTTTGCTTTTGCATTGTTGATTGGTGTGATTATTGGTACTTACTCATCGGTTTTTGTTGCGGCTAACCTATTGCTTGCACAAAAAATTGAAAGAGAAGATTTGGTTCCAACACCGAAAGAAGAGTTTGAGGATGAAATGCCTTAGCTTATAAGGAATTCATTCTTAATAAAAAGCCACATCATTTGATGTGGCTTTTTTGTTTGTAGCAAGGTCAGGTGATGTTTGATTGTAATGAGCTTCAAATTTTAAAGAAGCTGGTCTCCTTATCGAGTTTTATGACCAATTTATTGAGTTCGCTACTGGACTCTGCAATTACATTGGTAGCATCACCTGTTTTATGAACGCCATCATTTAGGTTTTCGACATTATTTAAGATCACGTCTATCATCTGTGTTTGCTCTTTTGTTGAGGTGGCAATTTGTAGGCTGAGAGTATTTATTTGGCTGATTTGCTCGGTAATTACCTCATTTATCTCTGTTGCCTCTTTGGCATGATCTTGAACTTCATTGGCTCTGGCAACACTTTTCGCCATGACCTCAACAGAGGAATTGGCGCCAGAGATGATGTTTTTGATCATGTCGTCTATTTGTTTTGTTGAATCTTGGGTTCTTTGAGCGAGTTGTCTTACTTCGTCGGCAACAACTGCAAAGCCTCTGCCTTGCTCACCTGCTCGTGCTGCTTCAATCGCAGCATTTAAAGCGAGTAGGTTGGTTTGTTCGGCAATTTCTTTGATCACATCTAAAACACTGCTTACTTGATCAAAGTCGCTTCTTACTTGTTGTACAGTTTTTTCAGAAAGCTGAATTTGCTCTGTCATAGATAGGATTGAATGATAGGTTTTATCTAAGGCTGAACTGCCCTCAAGGACTTTAGTTTGTATTTCATTTAGGGCGCTTGAGGTATTGGATGTATTCTCGGCTACTTCGTTTACAGTGGCACCCATTTGGCTCATTGAACTTGTAAATTGCTCTGCGATATCTTTTTGTTCTTGGACTGTGGTGTTAGTTTCCTTGGTTATTTCTTCCAATTGTTCTGATGTAGTGGTTTCTTCTTTGGCTACATTAGATATGTTGTTAACCATGGTGCGTAAATTACTGATCATTTGTTGCATCGAATTTTGCAGTTTGCCGACTTCGTCAGAGGTGCTGATTTCTATTTTTGATCTCAGATCACCATTTGCAATTAAGTTTGCCACATTTGAAATATCTGAAATTGGCTGCGCGATTCGCTTAGCAACTATTATCCCGATACCTGCGATGATGATGGCGGTAATTATCATCATGATGATCATGAAGAAGGAGTTTTGCCTGATAGACATAAAGGCTTCAGCTTCATCTATCTCTGACAGAATTGCCCATTTAAATTCTTTAAAGTCGATATGGTCATAAGACGACAGTACAGGGTGTCCATTGTAATCAATGATGATATCTGTGCCCTGTATGCCATCTAAGGCTCTTTTACTCGCGAGGGTGTTTACACCATTTTCTTCTACAGTGCCTGCAAAACTTTGCTTAACACTGTGTCCTTCTGGGTCTAGGTATGAGTCACTTCGCATTCTATAGTCTTCACCAACAAGGTAACTTTCACCTGTTTCCCCCATGCCGACACGGGTTTTCATAATATTACCTATGCCTTCTAATGGAAGTTGTAGGGCGATATAAAGTGATACTTCTTTGCTATTATTCAGTAGTGGTTGTGCAATGAATGCGGCAGGGTCTCCGTTGCTTGGTGCGTAAGGGGAGAGGTCTGCCATGCTATAGCGTTTGCTTTGACTTACATTTCGAATCAGCTGCCCTAGGCCGCTATCTGAATATTTCCCATTAATTATGTTGGTATGATAGTCGGCCTCTTTGGTTACTGTGTAAAAGATGTAGCCATCTGGATTGATTAGGAATAGGTCGTAATAGCCATATTTTTCGATATAGCTCTTATAAAAATCGACACCATCAGATGTTTTTGGGTTAAAGGCTTCGGTGACATCAACTTCTGAAATTATTGCCCATCTTATTCCCTCACCAACATCAATAAAATCCCAGCTACTGATAACGGGGTTATTGTTGTAATCCATAATAACTGCGGTGTTTTTCTTACCTTCAAGAGCTTCTAGCGCAGCCCTCGTTGTTACCTTGTTGTTATCTTTGAATGAGGCTTTTACAGAAAATTGGTTGGGATTGAGGTAGGAGTCCGACCGCATTAGGTTATCTTGGCCAACAAGATAAGACTCTCCGGTTTCGCCCATTCCGGTTCTGTGTCCAAGTATTTCGTTTATGTGTTCAAGAGGTTGTTGGTAGGCGATATAGCCTATACGCTCGCCATTTTTTTCGACGGCTTGAATTGCAAAGGCGGCAGGGTCTCCATTGCTGGGTGCGTAAGGCAAGAAGTCAGCCAAATGAATCTCGTTATCGGCTGAGTCTTTAGCTTTTTTGTAGGCTTTATAGAAAGAGCTATCACTTAGATCTTTTTCGAGGTTTTTTCTCAGATCTCCTTCTCGAGTCACGGAATATACTATGTCCCCCTTCAGGCTGACTAAAAAGAAATCATACCAACCAAAGTAAGTGAGAAGTTGTTTAAATTCAGTATCGTGGGCGTTAAGTAAAGGGGTCCACATGCTCTTAAACTTGAAGGTAGTTATCATTTCTTCAAGTGCGTGTTTCACATGCTCTTGTGAGGCTAGTAGATTTAATTGGGCATAATTGTTATGCAAATAATTTGTTAGTTCAGATTTTTTTAAATCCTGAACGGCATCAAGTTTTTGAAACGCTTGGTTGCGTAGGGTGTCAGCAATGTTAACCAGGACTCCCATGTCACTTTCGCGTTCATGGAAATAGGTTTCAATGGTTTCTTTTTTTATTTGGTTAATTGAGCTTAACTGGTTGTAGACTTTATCTTGAACGTCTTTTGTGCTGTTTTGCGTCGATATAAAGCTAATTATGATGATAGGCAACAAGCCAATAAAAACAAATATGAGAGTAAATTTCGCTTTTAAATTAAGCGATTTAAGTAGGTGCATACAAGCCTCGCAAAAAAAATTCGGAAACTATTTCACTCAAAAAAGAGTTTAAATCAATGATTAATAAATAGTAACGAAACCTTTGCTTGTACATATAGGCAGTGTAAAAAACGAGTATAAAATTGTTGCGGGATGTTTTTTTTGATGAATGGGCGCCTATTATGCTTGGGTATTAAGGTAATAGGCGCTCAGGGTGTTTTAAATATTGATAGACCCAAATGGCATGCCCATGCGAGTTGGGGTAGTTGCTTCTAAATGGTCTTCCCAGTTGTTTGCGTCTGCTCCAAATAATACAATTGCAGTTGAGCCAAGTTTAAAGCGACCCATTTCCTCGCCTTTTTTCAACTCTACTTGATTAAGCTTATCGTAATCCCAAGTGACCACATTTTTATTGAAAGGCGTAACTTGTCCTGCCCAAATGGTTTCAATGCTTGCGACTATCATGGCGCCAACTAAAATCACAGCCATAGGTCCGACAGCCGTTTCAAATATGCAGACAGTGCGCTCATTTCTAGCAAAAACATTTGGTATTTGTTCAGCTGTTACCTTGTTTACTGAGAATAGCTTGCCAGGAATATGAATCATCTTGGTTAGCTTACCGTCAATTGGCATATGAACCCTGTGATAATCTTTAGGGGAGAGGTAAACAGTCGCAAATTTCCCTCCAATAAAGCGGTTTGATAATTCTGCATCGCCGCCGAGTAGGCTGGTTAGGCTATAGGTGTGGCCTTTTGCTTGTAGAAGGGTGCCGTACTCAATATCTCCAAGTTGGCTGATTGCTCCATCTGCAGGGCATGCAATAGCCTTGTCGTCTGATGCTATTGGTCTTAGCTCTGGTTTGATTGCACGGGTAAAAAATGCATTAAAGTTTTTATAGGATTGAGGGTTTGGTTCAATTGCTTCATTCATATCTACTTGATATTTTTTAATGAAATTTTGAATGAATGTATCTTTAACCCAAGTGTTTTCGCATTCAGCAAGACGACCAGCTAGGCGAGATAATGTCTTTTGAGGGGTTAGGTGTTGTGCTAAGGCAAAGAGTTGATCTCTGTTCACTGGTTTATCCTTTTACTTTCAGGGTATTTAATAGTTTAAGTTGTTAAAAGCGTTTGCTTAGAATACTTGAAATTCGTTTAGTATTTATAAAGTCATTTTCAGAAAAAGATGTGTTGCTTCCTATCCAAATAATCTTCCAGTTAGACGGTCCGCTTTTGAAAGAGGTTAATATTAGATTTTGATTTTCCGTTAATTCTGGCGTTAAAGTGTTAGGTAGATATCTAATGATTTGGTTTAATTTCTTTTCGTCAAATAAAACAGCACTTGGTGTTTTTAATAGTTTCTCAAAAACCTTATTTGTATGGTCCCATTTAGTCTGTTTTAAGCGGGCTAAATCAAAACCATACTGTAGGCTGACTTTGAGTTTATTTTGCTCGTTATCAAAATTAAGGATAAGGATTTGACTCGCTGGTGCTATTAATTTTTTAATAACTTTAATGCTCATAATTAAGCATTCTTTATCTGTTGCCTGATCTGACTTAGCTAATTTTTGTAATGCAGAAAGGGGTGTTTCTTTTTGCGACTTTACAGGTTTTTTTGCTTTTTGATATAGATCTGGAGAAAGCAGAAACTTGGCTAGTGGTACTTTATATGGGCTAGGAAAGAGTTTGGCAGACTCTACACAGGCTGCATGTGCTGCTCTAATGCTTTTAGCTTGCTTGCAATGCAGTGCTGCTGAGATAACTTTATAATAATTCTCTAAGCCTTTGCTGTCCCAGCCTAATTGGTTAGCAATATGTGCTGTTTTACTTGCGCATACGGCAAAAAGAAGAGAATGATTTGCAAGAAAGTTTAAGCGTCTGTCATCCGGGTCAACAGGAACGTTTTCTGGATCACGAGTCAGGTCAGCAAGTGCTTTAAGCTCTCTGCCTGTTGGTGTGTTTTCTGTTTTGAAGGAGTCAATTATGATGCTAGGAATTTCCCAGTATTGAAATAGCTTGACTGTGAGTTGATCTATTCGGCATCCAAAAATAGCTTCTTCTGCTTCTTTGGGTTTCATTCCTTGCTTTAAATTCTGGGTTAATTTATGCATGGTTTCATAACAATAAAACCAAAGTAGCCATTTCACAGCATCTCTAAAAAAAGTTATCCAAAAAATCTCTTCATTATTTGCGTGACGTTTTTCGATAGACCAAAACTTTGCAATAGATGCCGCTTCATAGCTAATCTGAACTTGCCTAAGAAATTCACAGTGAGCGCGATTGTTGTTTGAAAACTGGCATGGATAAAGCTGTTTTGTGATCTTTTCTAGGCCATCAATCCCGACCATAGACACAGCATGAGTTGGGGTCTTAATTTGATTATTGTTATTTTTTGCAATTTGATTGGCCACAGATATTGACATGAAGCCAATAAAAGGCTCGGCTAAAATACTGTGTTGAAGCCCGTCAATAGCGCCTTGTGGCGACTTAAGCTGGTTTTGAAGTTTAGTTAGGTTGTCTGAGCCAACAGGAAACTTCTTATCCTTAAGGTATATTAGCCATTCTTCTAGGCTTGAGGGGGACTTGTCGCTCATAGGTGTTTACATTAAAGCTCTGTAAGTTGTTGCTCTATTCGATAAAATGATAAATCAGTATTGTGATTTATCATACTTTATAATGTGCAATGTGCATACATCGTAGATCGTAGGAAGAAAAATATGTTTGTGATAGTAGGGATGGTTATCGTCATTGTCAGTGTTGTGACTGGTTATATGGCTTCCCATGGAGAAATGATTGCGTTATGGCAGCCCTTTGAAGTCTTAATCATTTGTGGCTCAGCTTTAGGCGCTTTCATGGTTGCAAACCCTTGGCACCTTCAAAAACGTATTTTTAAACTCATGCCTCAAGCATTTTTAGGTAGTCGTCATAATGAACGTTATTACCTTGGTTTAATGGCGTTGATGTACACATTGTTTTTTAGGAGTCGGCAAGAAGGCTTTTTAGCGATTGAGGATCATATTGAAGCGCCTTATGAAAGTGAGCTCTTTCAATCATTTCCTGACCTATTAAGGGATCATGAAATGGTTGAATTTATTACAGATAACTATCGGATTTTTATTTTAACTGGCTTACCTGCTCATGAATTTGAGGCGATTATTGATGCTGAAATTGAAAAAATCGCGGAAGACTTAGTTGCACCTGGCCACGCTGTTAATAAAGTGGCTGAAGCTCTACCTGGGTTTGGTATTGTTGCAGCGGTATTGGGTATTGTTATTACCATGGGGTCGATTGGTGGTGCCATGGAGCTAATTGGCGCACACGTTGCGGCTGCCTTGGTGGGGACTTTCTTAGGTGTGTTTTTTGCCTATGGTTTTGTTGGTCCGCTTGCCTCTCATCTTGAAGGATTAGGGGAGCATGAATTAAAAGCTTATAACGCGGTTAAGGCTTGCTTGGTTTCCACTGTCTCTGGTTTTTCGCCGGGCGCTGCAGTAGAAACTGGACGTAAGTTATTACCATCCGAAGAGCGACCTTCATTTGCAGAGTTAGCTGAATATGTTCGAACTTACCGCTAACTTATTGCTATGTTTGTTTAGGGAATTATGCTGCTTGGAGAGGGTGTATGGCTGAAACATCAGGACCGATAATACGTCGAGTTAAAAAAGTTAAAAAGGGTGGGCATCATGGCGGTGCCTGGAAAATTGCTTTGGCAGATTTTGCTTTAGCTATGATGGCTTTTTTTCTTGTCATGTGGATTATTAATGTGGCTTCACCTGAAGAGCTATCGGCAATTCAGGGGTACTTTAATGACCCGCAAGGTGCATCAACGGCAGGCTTTAGTAATCATCCTATTGATTTGGGGGGTAGTCCTGCTAAGAGTACTGAGAAAAAAATTGATCTAAATTTACCTGACCCTGGCAGTGTGCAAAAACCTGATTCGGTTGAAGAAAGGGCAAACTCTCACCATGACCTTGTTGCTGAGCAAGAGCAGGCTGACCTTGCTGCAATGCTAGGGCAAAAGTTATCTGGTAATGAGGCTTTTGAGGCACTAAAAGAGAATTTGCAAATCGAGATTACGCCAGATGGTATTCGAGTCACCTTGCTGGATAAAATCCATAAGCCCATGTTTGCTGCAGGGAGTGGTCGTCTTACGCCAGACTTCGAGATCGCTTTATTAAATATTGGCCAGGTATTATCTGGTTTGAAAAATAGATTGGTGGTTTCTGGCCATACGGACTCATCTGCATACTCTTTTGCTGGTCTTGGTAACTGGGAGCTATCTTCAATGCGTGCGAATGAAGCTCGTAGATTGTTAAGGGAGGGTGGCACTGTTGATGAGCGCTTTGTTCAGGTGATGGGGCTATCTGATACAGTTCCGTACAATGAGGATGAGCCAGAAGCGGGCATTAATAGAAGGGTAAGTATATTGTTGTTAACCAGTGCGGCCTATAAAAGAATGCAGGAACGTAATCGCTTAATTTATGGTGCTGCAAGGGAAGAGGGTATTGAGATCGCACCTGAAGCTGTTTTTTAGCCTGCTTTGATGTGACTTTTATATTCTAGGGCTTTTTGAGTTAGGTGTAGCTGTTCAAAAAGCCCTTTTATGTTAAAGGTTTTCTAGAATGGAGTTTTTGATTCTCAGGAAGCTTTGATAGCGAATGTCTGAGATTTTATTTTCTTCTCGTGCCTGTTGAAGTGCACAGCCTGGTTCTTCTTCATGGGCACAATCTCTGAATCGGCAATAGCCAATGTGTTCTCGAAATTCGATAAAGCCTTCTAACAGTTCTTCAATGCTGATATGCCATAGACCAAATTCACGAATTCCTGGGGAGTCAATTAAGTCACCGCCTTTAGGCATGTGAAAAAGTCTCGCTGTGGTGGTTGTGTGAGTGCCTTTTTTACGTTTTTGGGACAATTCGCCAACCGATAAATCAACACCGGGTAAAAGTGTATTGACTAAAGATGATTTACCGACACCAGACTGTCCTACAAAAACGCTAGTCTTATCACCTAAAAAGTCATATAGCTCATCCATGCTGTCTTTTTGTTTAGTGGATGTTCTTAGCACCTGATAACCAAGGTCTTCATAAGTTTTGAGTAAGCTATCTAAGTTGTCTCTATTACTGTCATCAATCAAGTCAATTTTGTTTAAAAGGATAACAGGTGGAATACCTGCTGTTTCTGCTGCAACTAGATAGCGATCAATCAGGTTTGCATGAGCAAGAGGTTCAGCAGCGACTACAACAATGATGTGGTTAATGTTGGCTGCGATAGGTTTTAAACGGCCATGCATATCTGGACGACATAGATCATTGTCTCTGTCTAACCGTGCAACAACAACGCCGCCTTCTTGTTGATTAGCTCGCCAAACAACTTTATCGCCTGTCACCAACTGACCGAGGTTTGCTCTTAAATTGCAACGGGTCGCAACCTTTACATCACTTTCGTTAATGCTTTCTACTTCCACTTGAGTGCCAAAGTGCGAAAGGATTAGGCCTTCAGTTTCAGGGCCTAGGTCTGAAGATAAAAGTGCTTCTTCCGCTTTGGTGTTGCGCTTGCTAACGCGTTTACTGCGCTCAGCTTGAATTTTTTCAATGCGCCAAGTTTGTTGTTTCGTGAGTTTTCTTTTAGACATTATCTCAAGTGGGTCCTTTATTAAGGCGCATAGAGTATAATGCCTAGCATTGAGAATAAAGGTTTGAATGCATCATGAGTTTAGATAAAGAGAATTTGGTCTGGATTGACCTTGAGATGACAGGCTTAGACCCAGATAAAAACACTATTATTGAAATTGCAACAATAGTGACAGACAAGCATTTAAATGTGCTTGCTGAAGGGCCTAATGTTGCAATTCATCAGTCCCGTGAAATTATGGATGCTATGGATGAGTGGTGCACAACTCATCATGGACAGTCAGGTTTAACTCAACGTGTTATAGAAACAAGCATGACAATGGCGCAAGCTGAGCTTGAGACGATTCAGTTTTTGGAAAAGTATGTACCTAAAGGGGCTTCACCCATATGCGGTAATAGCGTTGGTCAAGACCGTCGTTTTCTTTATCGCTACATGCCAGAGTTAGAGGCTTTTTTCCATTATCGTTATATTGATGTGAGTACAATTAAAGAATTAACTAAGCGCTGGCAACCTGATGTTTTAACAGGCTTTAGTAAAAAGGGCTCTCATTTAGCAATGGATGATATAAAAGAGTCTATTGCTGAACTTGCTTATTATAAGGCGAATGTTTTTAATTTTGATTCTCAGGATGCTTGCGAATAACTTCTCCTGCCTCAGTGTGTGGATCAAAGTCTCTAGATTTGTAGCGAGGAACGCGACTTAATAGTTATTCTATTGATAGGTTTTCAGCGTCAAGGCAGAGCTTTTAGGCCACGCCCTTCGGGTCTTTGAATAATGCCTAGGTGGCATTCCAGAAAAAGTAACGACTTGTGTGATACTTTTTCTGATAAGGCTGATAAAGGGTAGTTTAATCACTGTTTCCTTTGCTCCCAGTTTGATGCTGACTACTATTTAGAGGTCAGCGTCAAGTTGTGTGTTTTATCTGTTTGCTAAGTAGTAAATTTATTAGAGACAAGATAGAATCGAAAATCGGTATTTCACATAATTGGTTTTCTCCCTCTCTGGTAGATCGAGTTTCCCCTTAAGGCAATTTGCCTGCTTGTAATAAATGCTTTTGTCATATTTCTGTCATATGTTTAATTTAACGTCATAGGCTTTATACTCTTAACTAATGCTAAGAGTGATAAATATTGGCGGGGTTTTGATTAGGCTTAAGTATATAAAGTGTTTTTTGCCTAAAGTTAATTTGAATACCGAATGAAATAAAAGTGGTTTAGCCCAAGAAAGCGGCGTTAGAAAGTTGATAATAGCTTTACAAAAAACGTAATAGTCGAAGATATAAATATAGAATTGCACAGAAAGAGGTCGAAATGACAAAGTTAGATTACGAACTGTTTGGCGAAGATGCCATGGAAATGTTTGGCGAAGAATTAGCAAAAATATTAGTGAATGTGAATTTAGTAAATTTGAATGGTAATTTGGGAATGGGAAAAACAACCCTAGTGAGAGGGTTGTTGAAAGGGTTAGGCTATGTGGGGCCAGTTAAGAGTCCAACATATACCATAGTCGAGCCTTATGAATTAGAAGAAAAAAACATTTATCATTTTGATTTGTATCGTGTTGCTGATCCCGAAGAGCTTGAGTTTATGGGAATTAGAGATTATTTCGAACAAGATAGTTTGTGTTTGGTTGAGTGGCCTGAAATGGGGCAAGGTTGTTTGCCTGAAGTTGATGTGAATATTCATATTGACCTCATTAGAAATGGTCGTAAAGTGAGTTTAGAGGCTGTCAGTGAGAAGGGTGCTGCTGCACTATTAGGATTTGATCAAGCTCTAGCCTGCTAAGATAAAATCAAGACCTGCATTGAGATCGTCAAAGGCAAGCGTTATAGTGTGCTCTTAACGCTTGCAGCTGTCTGATATGTATGAAAAAAATCTACCAATTTACGCTTAATTTATTCTTTATTTTCAGTTTCTTTTTTACTGTTAGTGCTGTTGGTGCAACAGTAAAAGATGTGCGTATTGCTCAAGAAAATGGCTTAACAAGACTTATTTTTGATTTGTCCTCTCCTGTTTCACATAGGTTGTTTCCCCTTTCAAATCCAGATCGTGTGGTATTAGACCTTCAAGATGCTGAATTAGCTACTAAGTTGCAAAACAAATTAGCTAGTATCTCCTCTGGGGTGTTACGCAAATTACGTGCGGGTAAGCGTGATGATGGTACTCGATTTGTTTTAGACTTAAATCAAAAGGTTAAAGCGAAAAGTAGCGTGCTTGGAGCAAATGCTAAGTATGGGCCAAGAGTTATGGTCGAGCTTAGTTATGGCAAAAAAGTTAATTTAAGTGTGCCTGTAAAAACGACTAAGAATATAGCAAATGTTAAGCGAGACATTGTTATCGTTGTAGATGCAGGGCATGGGGGTAAAGATCCTGGTGCGCTAGGGCAATATAAAGTGCGAGAAAAAGATATTGTGCTATCTATTGCTAAAGAGTTAGCCCGAAAACTTAATAGAGTCGATGGTTTTAAGGCCGTCTTAACGCGTTCAAGTGATATTTATCTTAAGTTGCGTGAAAGGTCGAAAATTGCTCGTGAGGCAAATGCTGATTTATTAGTTTCAATTCATGCTGATGCCTTTACAAACCCTAAAGCGAGGGGGGCTTCTGTTTGGGCCTTGTCTTTGAGTGGTAAAACGAGTGAAATGGGGCGCTGGTTGGCGCAACAGGAGCAGTCTGCAGAGCTAGTGGGTGGCATTTCTTTAGATGACAAAGATCAGTTGTTGGCTGAGGTTTTATTAGACATGTCTATGAACTCTAAAATTCAGTTTAGTCTTGATATTGGTTCTAAAGTGCTAACTCAAATGGATAAGGTTGCGCACATGCATAAGAATACTGTGCAGCAAGCTGGCTTTGTTGTACTTAAGTCGCCTGATATCCCTTCTATTTTAGTTGAAACTGGATTTGTTTCTAATTCAACAGAAGCAAAAAATTTAGGAAGTGCTGGCTATCGAAAAAAGCTAGCGACAGCTATGTCTAAAGGTATTGTTCAGGCATTTACCGCTAATCCTCCTGAAGGCTCGCTTTTGTCTTGGCAGCAACAAAATAAAGGTAGAGTATCTTCCTATGTTGTTTCTAAGGGTGATACTTTATCTGAAATAGCTCGAAAAAATCGTGTTTCAATTACTGCACTTAGAAAGGCGAACACATTAAAAAATGATGTGATCTGGATTGGCCAAAAGTTAGTTATACCTGCTGGTTGAGCGACCATTAAAAATTGTCAAACGCCATAAATATTCCTCATCAAGAGTTTTTGATTAAATCATGCAAAGAATTAATTTGTTATCCCCTCGCTTAGCTAACCAAATAGCAGCAGGTGAAGTTGTTGAGCGACCAGCCTCTGTTGTTAAAGAGTTGCTCGAGAATAGTTTGGATGCAGGTGCAACTCAACTTGATGTGGAAGTTGAGCAAGGCGGTGTAAGGCAAATAAAGATTCGAGATAATGGATCGGGCATAGTAAAGGACGACTTGGCTTTGGCTCTAAGTCGTCATGCTACTAGCAAGATTCATACACTTGATGATTTAGAAGCCGTGCAGTCTTTGGGTTTTCGAGGTGAGGCTTTAGCCAGTATTAGCTCGGTTTCTCGATTACTTTTAACTTCTAAAGCTAAAGGTGAGCAGGATGCTTGGCGAGTCGAGGCAGAAGGTAAGGATATGGGTGCTAATGTGCGACCCGCGTCTCACCCAGATGGTACTTGTATTGAAGTTAGGGATTTATTTTTTAATACGCCAGCAAGACGAAAGTTTCTACGCACGGATAAAACAGAATTTAATCATTTAAGTGAGGTGGTGAAACGCCTTGCTTTGAGTCGATATGATGTTGCATTTCGTTTAAGTCATGATGGTAAACAAATATATGACTTACGCGCAGTTACTGATCAAATGCATGCTGAGCATAGATTGGCATCTTTGCTTGGAAAAAGCTTTGTACAAAATGCTTTAGCTATAGATGTTGAGGCGGCTGGGTTGCGTTTATGGGGATGGATAGGCTTGCCAACCTTTTCTCGTTCTCAAGCTGACTTGCAGTACTTTTTTGTTAATGGACGTGTCGTTAAAGATAAGCTTGTGGCCCATGCTGTTCGTCAAGCATATAGAGATGTTTTGTATAACGGCCGTCATCCCACGTTTGTTTTATATTTAGAGTTGGATCCAGCGACTGTGGATGTAAATGTTCATCCGACTAAGCATGAAGTTAGGTTTCGTGATGGGCGCTTAGTGCATGATTTTTTATTTAGTAAAATTCATAAGGTACTTGCGGACGTTAGGCCTGAAGCGGTTGCAGATGAAGCTGTTGAAGCGGCTCAAGTTGAAGAAATTACTCATCAAAATAGTTTAGCGCTTGCGAACAGGCCAACATCGCCTTCTGAAGGAGGGTTTGGGGCTAATTCTAATGCTTGGATGAGTGCTGCGCCTGGGAGCCAATCTCAATCTGGTCAAATAAGCGGTCAGTTGGGTGTAATGTCGCAAATGTCTAATTTTGCCAATGAGGTATCTTCAAGTGCGCCAGCGGGGAATGTTAATCCGCTGACAGGTGAAATTATTTCACGCCCCGAACTTTATAAAGAGGGTGTTGAGGAAGCCGAAAGAAGTGGTATGCCGCCATTAGGCTTTGCTATCGCGCAATTACATGGCATTTATATTTTGTCTGAGAATCAGCAAGGGTTAATTGTTGTTGATATGCATGCAGCTCATGAGCGTATTTTGTATGAAAAAATGAAAAATGCTTTCTATGCTAAGCAGATTGTATCTCAACCATTGTTAGTGCCTATTAATATCGCTGTTTCTCAAAGTGAAGCAGACTTGGTTGAAGAAACTGATGATGTCTTTAACTCCTTTGGGCTGCGAGTTGAGCGATCTGGACCAGAAAGTATTATGGTGCGAGAAGTGCCCGTAATTTTAAGTCAGGGTCATGTAGAGAATTTGGTGAGAGATGTAGTAAGTGATCTTATTGTGCATGGCGCCACAGATATTTTAGAAGCTAGGTCAAACGAATTGATGGCAACTATGGCGTGTCATGGTTCAGTTAGAGCAAATAGAAGGCTAACTATTGCAGAGATGAATAGTCTGCTTAGAGATATGGAGATTACAGAGCGCAGTGGTCAGTGCAATCATGGGCGTCCTACTTGGACGCAAATGACAATGTCAGAATTAGATAAATTGTTTTTAAGAGGTCGTTAGTCTTGGTTGAAGATAAGGCTCAAGTTGTTTGTTTGATGGGGCCGACAGCGGCAGGTAAGACAGGTTTAGCTGTTGAAATGGCGGATTCCCATGGGTATGAAATTATCAGTGTTGATTCTGCGTTGGTTTATCGAGGAATGGATATAGGTACAGCAAAGCCTGATGCACAAATGTTAGCCAAAGCGCCTCATAGATTGATTGATATTTTAGAGCCTGATCAAGCATATTCTGCCGCTGACTTTGTGCTTGATGCAAAAAAAGAAATTGCTGATATTTTAGCAAAAGGAAAAAAGCCACTGCTTGTTGGTGGCACCATGATGTATTTTAACGCCTTGATGAAAGGGCTTGCTAAAATGCCTCAGGCTGATGCCGAAATGAGAGCGAAAATTGAAGCTGAGGCGGCTAAATGTGGTTGGCCGCATCTGCATGAAGAATTACAAAGGCTAGATCCTGAATCTGCTAAGCGAATTCATCCAAATGACCCTCAAAGGTTGCAGAGGGCGATTGAGGTTTGTAGGCTTTCTGGGCGTTCAATGACGTCTTTATGGGCAGAGCAGGCAGAAAATGCTAATGATTATAATTATGTCAGTATTGCTGTGATGCCAAATGAGCGTGCTGTTCTGCATGAAAGAATTGAGCAGCGTTTTCAGATGATGGTGGAGCAAGGCTTTTTATCAGAAGTGGAGCGATTGTTTCAGCGAGGTGATCTTAATGTTGATATGCCATCTATTCGATGTGTTGGTTATCGACAAATGTGGGCGCACCTTGCGGGTGAATGTGATCTAGATGAGGCTGTTTATCGGGGGGTTGTCGCAACTCGTCAATTAGCTAAAAGGCAGGTTACTTGGTTGAGAAGTTGGGAGAATCTTCAGGTTTTTGATACTTTTGATAAAGATCTTTTGTCGAAGGCCTTGAAATACCTTTGAAGCAGGATTATATAGGGTAAACAAGAAAGAAATAATGTAGTATCTACAATATTGTTTTAATGAGGTTTAATTTGAATCTCAAGTCAATTTTTTTAAGGAGATGACAATGTCAAAAGGGCAATCACTACAAGACCCTTATCTGAATGTTTTACGTAAAGAGAGAGTGCCTGTCTCTATCTTTTTAGTAAACGGTATTAAGTTGCAAGGTCAAATTGAGTCATTTGACCAGTTTGTTATCTTGCTAAAGAACACAGTGAGTCAAATGGTTTACAAGCATGCGATTTCAACTGTTGTTCCTTCTCGTACAATTCGTATTCCATCTCCTGATCAGCCAGAAGATGCTGCTGAATAGTTTGTCTTGTTAAAAGATAAACTGAGGTAAATAAATTTGTTTTTTGAACGTCCTGAAAGTGGCGATGTTTCTGTTTTAGTTCATATTGAGTTTCATAATGGTGAAACTCAATATGGCCCAGAAGAGTTTGTTGAGCTTGCAACCTCGGCTGGTATCGCTCCTGTTGCAGTGGTTACTGGTACTCGTCAAAAACCTGATCCGAAATATTTTATCGGTAAAGGTAAGCTTGATGAAGTGCGTGAAATTGTTGAGAGAGAAGAAGCGCAAGTTGTTCTTTTTGATCATGCACTTTCTCCTTCCCAAGAGAGAAACTTGGAAGAATCTTTACAGTGTCGAGTATTAGATCGTACTGGTTTAATACTGGATATTTTTGCTCAACGTGCGCGTACTCATGAGGGTAAGTTGCAGGTTGAGTTAGCTCAGTTACAGCATATGGCTACTCGCCTTGTAAGAGGTTGGACTCACCTTGAAAGGCAGAAGGGTGGTATCGGTGTCCGTGGTGGTCCAGGTGAAACTCAATTAGAAAGTGATAGACGTCAATTACGTGAAAGAATTACGTCAATCCAGAAGCGCCTAGATAAAGTAAGCTCTCAACGAGATCAGAATCGTAGAGCGCGTGATAGGTCTGCTGTACCAACTGTTTCTCTGGTTGGGTATACAAATGCGGGTAAATCGACTTTATTTAACTTTATTACTGGTGCTGAAGTTTTTGCTGCTGATCAGCTGTTTGCTACGCTTGACCCAACATTACGTCGCTTAGATCTTGCGCAAGTTGGGGCTGTTGTTTTAGCTGATACGGTTGGTTTTATCAGGCAGTTACCGCATAAATTGATTAAAGCATTCCAAGCAACATTGAAAGAATCTTCGGAAGCTGACCTGCTTTTGCATGTTGTGGATGCAAGTGATGTGAACCGAGATGAAAATGTTGGTCATGTTAATGCAGTACTAAAAGAGATAGATGCAGATGAAATTCCTACGTTATTGATCTTTAATAAGATTGATGCTTTGTCAAATGTTGAGCCTAGAATTGATCGAAATGAGGATGGTCTCCCATATCGAGTTTGGTTATCAGCAAAAGATGGCACTGGAATTGATTTGTTGCGTCAAGCTATAGCTGAAGTGTTGGCTATAGATGTTATTCGTGAAACCTTGGTATTACCTGCTAGTGCAGGGCGGTTAAGGGCGATGCTATTTGAACAAGGAGCGGTTTTGTCTGAGACATATGATGATGCTGGGTCCTCTGTATTAAAAATCTGCATCCCTAAAGATGATTATTTAACAATTTTGGCGAACGCCGGTGTTAAGCCCGAAAGTGGTCTTTCTGCTTTTATGCAGGATAGGCAAGAGCTTGACCCTTGGCTTTTAGATTAATTTTTGTAGTGGAGATTTAGTATGGCCTGGAATGAACCGGGTAATAACGACAATGACCCATGGAATCCAGATAAGAACAAAAACTCTGGAAATGGTCGACCTGATGATAATGGTCAAGGTGATAATGATCCTTGGGGTCGTAAGGGCCGAAATGACCAAGGACCACCTGATTTAGATGAAGCCTTTCGTAAGCTTATGGATATGATAGGCGTGAAGGGTAATAAAGGTGGTGGTTCTGGCGGCTCCGGTGGCGGCGGTTTAGGTGGTAAGATGAGCGGCGGATTACTTGCTGTTGGTGTTGTTGCTGTTACTGCGCTTTGGGGGGCTTCTGGCATTTACCAGGTGGATCAGCAAGAGCGTGGTGTTGTGCTTCGCTTGGGTAAGTATCATGAAACTGTGATGCCAGGTCTACATTGGAATCCGCCACTAATTGATAGTGTTCAAAGTGAGAATGTTACTAAAGTACGTTCCCATGACCACAAGGCTTTAATGTTGACAGAGGATGAGGCGATTGTTGAAGTTGGCTTGTCTGTGCAATATTTAGTTCAGAACCCAAAAGATTTCTTGCTTAACGTACGTGATCCAGAAAGCAGTTTATCTCAGGCAACTGAGAGTGCTCTTCGTCATGTTGTAGGTAGTTCTGAAATGGATCAAATCTTGACTGAAGGTCGTGAGCTATTGGCTCAGGATGTGAAGGCGAGATTGCAACGTTATATTGACGACTATGGAACGGGTTTATTGATTTCCCAAGTTAACGTGGAAAATGTGCAGGCGCCTCAGCAGGTTCAGGCAGCATTTGATGATGTTATCAAGGCGAAAGAAGATGAGCAGCGTGTTCGAAATGAAGCTGAAGCTTACGCTAATGGTGTAATTCCTGAAGCTCGTGGTCGTGCTCAGCGTATTCGTGAAGAAGCTGAAGCATACCGTTCGGAAGTTGTTAGTCGAGCGGAAGGTCAAGCGGATCGTTTCGATCGCTTGTATCAAGAGTATGTCAAAGCGCCTGAAGTAACTCGTCGTCGTTTGTATATTGAAACCGTTGAAGATGTTTACGGTAGCGCAAATAAAGTTGTTGTTGATGTTGAGGGGGGGAATAACATGATGTATCTACCTCTTGATAAGATTATTTCTGAGCGTAAAAACGTAACTTCATCTGGTGTTGCTAGTTATGACACCTCAAATATTAGTGATCTGACTGATCAAGTGTTGGATGAGATTAGAAAGCGTCAAGGTGTGACACGTAGAGAGGGCCGCAACTAATGAAAGGTATATCATTTATCGCTTTATTTGTGGTGGTGCTAGGTATCTTTGTTGCCTCGCAAACACTTTATGTTGTTAAAGAAACTGAGCGTGCTGTCGTATTAAAGTTTGGTGAAATTGTTGACAATGACGTACCGCCAGGTATTCACTTTAAAATACCTGTAATGAACGAAATTAAAAAGTTCGATGCGCGTATTTTGACACTTGACTCACGTCCTCAGCGTTATTTAACGCTGGAGAAGAAGGCTGTAATCGTAGACTCTTATGTTAAGTGGCGTATTGAGTCAGTTGATAAGTTCTATACAGCGACTTCTGGTGATGAAATTAATGCTAACCGCGTATTAACCTCTTTGGTTGATACTGGTCTGCGTAACCAGTTTGGTGAGCGTACTATGCATGAGGTTGTTTCTGGTCAACGTGACAGCTTGATGACAGAGTTGCGTGATAACCTAAATGAAGTTGCTAAAGCGCAGTTAGGTATTGCTGTGATTGATATTCGTGTTAAGCGAATTGATTTACCGCCAGATGTGTCTGAGTCTGTATATCAGCGTATGAGAACAGAACGTGAGCGTGAAGCCCGCGAACACAGATCGAAAGGTTTGGAGCTTGCAGAAGGTATTCGTGCTGATGCAGATAGACAGAAAGTGGTATTAGAAGCTGAAGCCTTCCGTGATTCAGAGATGATTCGTGGTGATGGTGATGCGACTGCTGCTGGTATCTATTCTAATGTTTATACACAGGATCCTGAATTTTACGAGTTCTATCGTAGCTTACAGGCTTACCGTGAAAGCTTAGGTAGTCAAGGTGACATTTTTGTCTTGAAACCAGATAGCGAATTCTTTAAATACCTAAATCAGGCGGCGCAATAAAAGAAAGCGCTTATTGCTGAGTTTCCTGTTTGAAGGTCTGTTTGTTCAAATGGGAAACATGGTATGATTACAAAAACCGGGGCTAACCCGGTTTTTTAATGGTTGTAATAAAGAGAATCTATGCAGGAATTGTTGCAGTCGCTACTCGTGGGAGCCAGTTTGTTGTTAATCGCAGAGGGTGTTTTGCCTTTTCTAGCGCCAAAAATGTGGCGAGATATAATGACAAAAGCAATCGCAAGTTCAGATTTGAATCTACGAATTTTAGGTGCTGTTAGTATGTTTCTTGGTCTAGTGATGCTTTATTTTATCCGTAGCTAAGAGGAATTATGTTAATGACAGACCGTTGGTTGCTTCCTGAGGGAGTTGATGAGGCTTTACCTGAACAGGCTGAAAAAATTGAACAGCTTAGAAGAGTGTTGCTTAATCTTCATGGTCGTTGGGGGTATGATTTAGTAATCCCACCTTTACTTGAATATTTAGATTCTTTATTAACTGGTGCTGGTTCTGACTTAGAGCTTGAGACCTTTAAAGTAATTGATCAGTTGTCTGGTCGACTCATGGGTATTCGTGCTGATTTTACATCGCAGGTCGCAAGAATTGATGCGCGCGGTATTAAAGAGCAGGGTGTCCAGCGTTTGAGTTACTGTGGCAGTGTGTTGAGAACAATTCCGGCAGGTCTAGATGGCAGTCGTAGCCCGATTCAAATGGGTGCAGAATTGTATGGTCATGGTGGTGTTGAGAGTGATATTGAGATTTTATCTTTAATGCTTGAAACACTTGAAGTGGCAGGTATTCAGTCTCCAGTTTTAGATTTGGGGCATGTTGATATCGTTCGTGGCGTAATTGAAGCTGTTTCACTAACTGACAATGACAAAGAAAAGCTTGCTGATTTCTACCGTTCTAAGGCTTTGCCTGAATTAGAAAGCTTTGTAAATTCATTGAATCTAAATCAGCAGCAGAAAGTTTGGCTGGTCGCCTTGCCGCGCTTATGTGGTGGTGTAGAGGTGTTAGATAAAGCGCAAGCTATTTTGGCTGATGCAGGTGAAAAGGTTGCTGATGCATTGACAAGTTTGGCGGCGATAAAAACACAGATTCAAGCACGCTTTCCAAATGTAGGCCTGCATTTTGATTTGAGTGACTTGGTGTCTTACAGCTATCACACAGGGCTTGTTTTTGCCGCTTATGTGCCTGGGTTTGGTAATGCTATCGCTCGCGGTGGTCGTTATAACAATATAGGCGAGGTTTTTGGGCGCTCAAGACCTGCAACTGGCTTTAGCACAGATTTAAAAACTTTGGTATCGCTAGCAGATATTAAGGTTGAAAAGGCGAAGAGAGTATTGGTGCCAGTGGCACAAGATTTGTCTTTGTGGCAGGCAATTCAAGATTTGCGTGCACAGAATTATCAAGTAGTTGAACAGTTAACCGATCTGGATAGCCTAGTTGACTATGATTATACCTTGGATCAAGTCCAGGGTGAATGGCAGCTTGTGGCTGCAACTAAATAACACTTTTTGTTGAACTATCTATATGAGACCTGAAATTATGGGTAAAAACGTAGTAATTCTAGGCACCCAATGGGGTGATGAGGGTAAAGGGAAGGTCGTTGACCTACTTACTGAAGATGTGGCAGCGGTTGTTCGCTTTCAAGGTGGACATAACGCAGGTCATACCCTAGTTATCGACGGAAAGAAAACCGTGCTTCATTTGATTCCATCGGGCATTTTGCGTGATGGTGTTCAGTGTGTAATTGGTAATGGTGTTGTTTTATCGCCTGCTGCATTGCTGAAAGAAGTAAAGGAGCTGGAAGAGCAATCAATTCCTGCGGTTGAGCGTTTGAAAATCAGTGAAGCTTGCCCGCTTATCTTGTCTTACCATATTGCAATGGACCAAGCACGTGAAGTGGCTAAGGGTGCTAAGAAAATTGGTACTACAGGTCGTGGTATTGGGCCAGCTTATGAAGATAAAGTTGCTCGTCGTGCAATTCGTGTAGCTGACTTGCTTGACAGCGAGCGTTTTGCTGAGAAGTTAAAAGAAGTTCTAGATTATTATAACTTTGTTTTAGTTAACTACTACAAGGCTGATGCGATCTCATTTGATGAGGTTTATGAAGAAGGTCTGAAAATGGCTGAATTCTTACGTCCAATGGTTGCTGATACGATTTCTCTTTTACATGACTTGCGTCGTTCTGGTGCAAATATTATGTTCGAAGGTGCGCAAGGTTCTTTGCTTGATATCGATCACGGTACATACCCTTATGTAACCTCTTCTAATACAACAGCAGGTGGTGCTCCAGCAGGAACAGGTTTTGGTCCTCTGTACTTGGATTATGTATTGGGTATTACTAAGGCTTATACAACTCGTGTTGGCTCTGGCCCTTTCCCAACTGAACTTTTCTGTGAAGATGGCGCTAGGCTTGCTGAGCGTGGCCATGAGTTTGGTGCGACAACAGGGCGTGCGCGTCGTTGTGGTTGGTTTGATGCTGTTGCTTTACGCCATGCGGTTCAGATCAACTCAGTTTCTGGTATTTGTTTAACTAAGCTTGATGTGCTTGATGGTTCAGAAACTATTAAGGTTTGTGTTTCTTATGCAGATGAAAATGGTCAGGCTGTTGCTGGCTCTTTAGTAGACAGTGAAGGTTATGAAAAAGCTAAGCCTGTTTACGTAGAGCTACCAGGTTGGACTGAGTCAACAGTTGGTGCACCTGACTTTGGCTCTTTGCCTGCAAATGCGCAAGCTTATATCCGATTTGTTGAAGAACAAGTTGGGGTGCCAATTGATATCATTTCAACTGGTCCTGATCGTAAAGAAACGATTGTTTTACGTGACCCTTTTAAAGCTTAATTTAAGCTTCGTAATAGAAAAGCCGACTTGTCGGCTTTTTTATTGTCTAAAATTTACCTTGATGTATTGTAAATAAATCGAAAATGGCACAGGTATTATGCAACGGGTAGGGTAAAATTTTGTCACTTATGTCGTTGCTTGTTTATATGTGATGCTGGTTGATTATTGATATTTAAGGGGTAGTGAATGGTTAAGCTTCTTTTGGCGGATGATGATGCTCGTCTTTCTGACTTAATTAAGGAGTATTTTTCAGGAGAAGGGTATGAGGTGCTGCATGCTTGGAACGGTGTTGAGGCTTTGGATATTTTAGCAAAGCAGTCGCCTGACTTGATTATTCTTGATGTCATGATGCCTGAACTCGATGGCTTTGAAACACTTAAAATGGTTAGGGCAAAAAGTAAAGTGCCAGTGATTATGTTAACGGCTAAGGGTGATGATATTGATCGTATCTTAGGGTTAGAGATGGGGGCGGATGATTACTTGTCTAAGCCATTTAATCCTAGGGAGCTTTTGGCGAGAATTAAGGCAATCTTGAGAAGAGCAATTAATGATAAGGAAGAGGATTTAGCTGCTGATCTAGTGTCTGGAAATTTATTACTGCAAAGAAAAGATAGAAGTGTTTATTTGGATGGTGAGTTAATAGAGCTGACTACTTCTGAATATACCTTGCTTGAATGTATGTTAAGTCTGCCTGGGCAAGTATTAACTAAGCAAGAGTTGTCTGAGAAGGCTCTTGGGCGAAAATTAACTATGTATGATCGCAGCCTAGATATGCATATTAGTAATTTACGGAAAAAAGTTGGTGTGCTTTTGAGTGGTGAGCCGAGAATTAAGACTGTACGTGGGGTCGGTTATATTTTTGTTGATCAAGAAATGCGTAAGTAACTAGAATGAGAAGTACTTTCCTAAAAGTATTTTTGGTGATTTTGTTGTCTAACTTATTAGTTGTCACCATAGGGGCTGGCATAATTAAGTTGACGCAAAAACGAGGTGACCTTTCTCGTCAAGAGTTGGATGAAACTGGTCATTTGCTTGTTTCTCAATATGAAAGTGCTGGCATGAGAGTGTTGAGGCGCTTGGCTGAAGAGCAAGAAAAGAAACTAAATGGCCGTTTGTTTTTGTACGAAGAAAATGGGCGTGCTTTGTTGTTGCCCTTGCCAAAAGATTTTGGCATGGAAGAACTGTTAGAGGATGACACTGGAGAGCTATCCTCTTATCCAGCACCTGACTTTCATCGTAGTCAGTTTTCTCAAATCCGCAGTGATTCAGATCGTGGTTACATGTTAATTTTCCGTCCTAATGCTGATATGCGTCCACCTAATGCAAATGTATTGATGGTGATGTCTTTATTTGGCTTGTTATTTTCGAGTGCTGTGTTGGCTTATTGGTTGTTAGGCCCTTTGGTTAGTTTGCAGAGGATGGCGCGTGCATTTGGTCAAGGTAATATGGATGCACGGCTAGATTATAAGTTAGCAGAGAGATCGGATGCTATTGGTAAGCTTGCTTTAGAGTTTAATGAGATGGCTTCTAGAGTCGAGGGTGTGTTGTTGTCGAAAGAGCGTCTGATGAGGGATGTGTCACATGAGTTAAGGACGCCATTGGCTCGAATAGAGGTTGCGCTTGTATTGGCGGAAGATAAGCATGGTCAAGATGTTCAGCATAAGTATTTAGATCGAATCCGCGATGAGTTGCATGAGTTAGATGCCTTGATAGGTAATGTGCTTTTGCTGAGTCGGCTTGAGGAAGGGGCGTTAGATAAGCAGGAGGTTGATATTAATCTGTGGCTTGCTTCTATTGTTGATGATGTGCTGTTTGAGTCTCAATTTAAAAATATTGATATCATACAGTCGGGTCAGGTAACCAAAAAACTGCTTATTGACCCTGTACAACTACGTCATGCGTTGGAAAATGTATTGCGTAATGCGTGTTTTTATTCAGGTAATGATTCCCTTGTTTCTGTAAGTTTGACCGAAAATGAAACTGAGGTGATTATTTTAGTTAGGGATAGTGGTGCTGGAGTTGATGAGGTGCAATTGGATAAAATTTTCCATGCTTTTTATCGATCCTCTGATGCTCGTGAAGCTAATAGTGGCGGTTTTGGTGTTGGATTAACAATCGCACAGCGTATTCTTGCTGCTCATAAGGGGCAAATTAAGGCGAGAAATCATGAGCAAGGTGGCTTGGAGGTATGTCTAAGTTTGCCACTTGCTTAGTTTGTTTTTGTCTTCTCTTCTGGCTTAATTTTTATCTATTCAATTTATAAATATTAATTTTGCTTGTAAACGAGTTTTTCTTGTCATTTGTTGTATGTATAAGTATGATGCGCGTCGCAAGTTGGCCAGGCAGTCGCTGTAATGTTTTTGCATTATGGAGGAAAGTCCGGGCTTCGCAGGGTAAGATGCCAGGTAACGCCTGGGGGGCGTGAGCCTACGGAAAGTGCAGCAGAAAATAAACCGCCTAAGTAGTTTTCTACCGGTAAGGTTGAAATGGTGCGGTAAGAGCGCACCGCGCAACTGGTAACAGTTTGCGGCAAGGTAAACCCCATCTGAAGCAAGACCAAATAGGAATCCATTGGCGTGACCCGTGCTGGATTCGGGTAGGTTGCTAGAGGCATGTAGCGATGCATGTTCGAGAGGAATGACTGTCCACGACAGAACCCGGCTTATCGGCCAACTTGCATATCCCTTCCTTGTTGTTTGAAATAATTCACATAGTTAGAAAACCACCTTGTTGCCTTGTATATAACTTCTCCCTTGTTTGACTCTCATTGTGTGTTTTTATCCCATGAAAATTTGGTTTAGGCGCTTTTGTGCCGAAAATAACTTAGGTTGAGGCGCTTTTTTGCCACTTTTTTTGTGTTTATTAACAATAAATCATATTTATTTTTGAAAAAGTGTTAAATTGTGGGTAAATGTGTCGATAAGTGGGTATGGGAATGTTTCGTGGGATTCATCAGGTGAGTGTAGATGCTAAGGGGAGAATGTCTCTGCCTGCACGTCTGCGTGATGAATTGCTACAATTTGAGGATCCAAGTGTAGTGGTGACCATAGATCCATCGGCACGATGTTTACTTATGTACCCTTTACCTGAATGGGAAGTAATACAGGCAAAACTTGATAAGTTACCTAGTTTTCAGCCACAAGCTCGACGCTTGCAGCGATTATTAGTCGGCCATGCCACAGACTTAGAGATAGATAAGGCTGGACGCATTTTATTGCCAGCTCCCCTTAGAGAGTTTGCTGGATTAGATAAAAAAGTCGCGTTACTGGGGCAGGGTAAAAAAATTGAAATTTGGAGCCAAGATCAATGGCAGGCCCAAAGAGAAGAATATTTAGCTCTTGATTTACAAGAGCCCATGACATTAGAGAATTTAACGGATATTTCATTATGACAGAGTCAACTCCCGTACATATTAGTGTAATGCTAAATGAGTCGGTGAAAGATTTAATTACTGACCCAGATGGTTGTTACATTGATGGCACTTTTGGTCGTGGCGGACACTCTCGTCTTGTATTAGCTCAATTAGGTAAGGGTAAATTACTTGGTTTTGATAAAGACCCTGTTGCAATTGAGTATGGAGAAGCTTTAGCTAATGAAGATGAGCGCTTTCAAATAGTTCAGGATTCATTTGCCACTATGGATCAATATATCGCAAGTCATCTTGATGAAAGTGGGCGCTTAGATGGTGTGTTAATGGACTTAGGGGTCTCATCTCCGCAATTGGATGATGCTGAGCGCGGCTTTAGTTTTATGAATGATGGACCACTAGATATGCGAATGAACCCTGCTGTGGGTTTAAGTGCAGCTCAGTGGATTGCCCAAGCGAAAGAAAAAGAAATAGCCGATGTTATGTATCAATATGGTGAAGAGCGTTTTTCTCGACGTATTGCTAAGGCTATTTGTGAGTATCGTGCACATACCGAAATTTTAACCACTCTGCAGTTGGCAAACATTGTAAAAGATGCAAATCCTGCATGGGAGAAAGGTAAGAACCCAGCGACTCGAGCGTTTCAGGGGATACGTATCTTTATCAATAATGAATTAGGTGATTTAGAAACTGGCTTAGAAGTAGCTGCTAAAGCATTAAAAGTGGGTGGCAGACTTGTTGTAATTAGCTTCCACTCACTTGAAGATCGTATTGTTAAGCGTTTTATGAAGACTATGTCGAAAGGGCCTGATTTACCTAGGCATTTGCCGATCAGAAATACTGAACTCTCCATTAAGTTTAAGACAATAGGCAAGGCTATCAAGCCTTCTAAGCAAGAAGTTGATGACAATGTACGTTCTCGTAGTGCCGTAATGCGTGTGTTGGAGCGAGTGAGTGATTAAACCTGTGTCACCTTTGCTGTTTATGTTTTGGCTGGCTTTAGTTGGCTGCCTTGCTATGGCGCTGGTAATTCAGGTTTATCAATTTAGAAAAGAGTTTTCTTACTTACAGTCACTTAAGCGTGATGAAGTGAATTTTGAGGTTGTGTGGGGGCAATTGCTACTTGAGCAGAGTGCACTTACTCAACCTAGTCGATTGGAACAGGCCGCAGTGAAGGAACTAAATATGCACGCCCCAGATTCTACTGAAATGGTTATTGTTAAACCATGAGCGTATTGGATCAATTCTTAAAGCCTGCTCAATGGCGTTTTTATTTTGTATATGGCATCGCAATTACACTTTTTGCGGTTGTTGCTGGTCGCTTATTTTATTTAACCGTTGTTGAAAAAGACTTTTTACAGAATCAGGGTGAAAAGAGGGCTGTCCGTACTGAGGTTATTCCTGCAACACGTGGCATGATTTTAGATCGTCGAGGTGAGCCTTTAGCAGTGAGTACGCCAACTTGGACGCTTGTTGCAAACCCTAAACGATTATGGGCTATGCCTGTAAATGAGGAAAAAGGCACAGGGCCAGAAGCTGAAATTGCACGTCTAGCTAAAGTGTTAGGTGAAGGTCGTGCCTCTTTAACTAAGAGGTTTGAGCAAAAGCGTAATAGCTCATTTATGTACCTAAAGCGTCAAATTCCACCTCATATTGCTGATGAAATTATGGCAGCGAAAGTGGTTGGTGTGAGTCGTACCAAAGAGTATAAGCGCTTTTACCCAGCTGGTGAGGTGGCTTCGCATGTCGTTGGGTTTACAGGAATAGATGATCAAGGCCAAGAAGGGATGGAGCTATCCTATGAAAAGGCTTTGGTTGGTAAGCCAGGTAAAAGACAATATGTAAAAGATCTAACGGGTAATATTATTCGTCAAATTGGTCAGGAAACGCATGCGCAACCTGGTCAAAATATTGAACTGAGTTTGGATCTTAGATTGCAGTACTTAGCTTATAGGGAGTTAAAGGCTGCTGTTACCGAACATAGAGCAACATCTGCCTCTGCGGTTATTCTAGATGTTAAAACTGGAGAGGTTTTAGCTATGGTGAACCAGCCTTCTTATAACCCGAATGATAGGTCCAAGTTGAATTATGATCAGATGCGAAACCGTGCCGTGATCGATTTGTTTGAACCTGGTTCAACTATGAAGCCATTTACTGTCAGTGCGGCTTTAGAAAGTGGGCAGTATACGACAGAGTCTAAGATTGATACTGCTCCTGGTTATATTCGATTTGGTAAGCAAACTATTCGTGATTTAGGTAGTTATGGCAAAATTGATTTGGAAACGGTCATGGTTAAATCAAGTAATGTGGCGACTTCTAAAATTGCTTTGTCATTACCACAAGATGCTGTCTGGAACCTCTATTATCAGTTAGGTATAGGGTCGCTAGTTGGCATTGGTTTTCCTGGTGAATCTACAGGCTCTTTGCCTACGCACCCAAAATGGCACCCAGCTGAGATAGCAACCTTATCCTATGGTTATGGCCTTTCTGTGTCTACTTTACAGCTGGCTCATGCCTATGCCACTTTGGCAAATAGAGGCTATAAAGTCCCTGTTACTATGTTTAAACAAGATGTTTTACCAGAAGGTGAGCAAGTCATCTCTAATAGAGTCGCTAAAGATGTATTAAAAATGATGCGACAAGTTGTCGATAAGTCGGCAAAGGCGGCTAAAGTGCCTGGTTATGTTGTTGCAGGTAAAACAGGTACTGTGCATAAAGTGGGTACCAAAGGTTATGAGTATGACCAGTATATTTCTTTATTTGCAGGTGTGGCTCCTGCTACCAATCCAAGGTTAGCTATGGTGGTTATGGTGAACGATCCTAAGGGGCGAGAATACTATGGTGGCGAAGTGTCTGCTCCAGTGTTTTCTCGTGTGATGGATGGTGCCATGGCAATTTTAAATGTTTCACCTGATTTACCAGAGGGGCTGAGAGAAGTCCGGCTAGGTAAAAAGGTACCCTATAGAGTGGTGTTAAAATAGTGTCTATTTTTCCCATGCCAATAAAGTCTCACCTAGTTGAGGCTTTTTTTGGTTTAAAGACGGGGCAACTATCTGCTTTCGATGTGTTTGAAAATGTGACAACGGATAGTCGCGATGTTACTGAGCGTGACGTGTTTTTTGCTTTACCTGGTGTTAGCTCAAATGGTTGGGATTACCTTGAAGGTGTTGCCGCTCAAGGGCATCGATTAGTTGTTTTACCTGAAGGTGTAAAGTGTGATGAAAGCCTCAATTTATCTTATGTCTATGTTGAGGATGCTAGGTTAAGTTTAATTCAGTTTATTAGTCAATTTGCAGGGAGCTATCCCGATAGTATTTGTGCGGTTACCGGTACAAATGGCAAATCCTCAATTAGTTATTATAACGCTCAGATAGCTAATTTTCTGGGATCAAAATCTGTCATTGTGGGGACCTTTGGTTTAGGTACGCTTGATAATTTAAAAGAGTCTAAGCAAACCACACCAGACCTGTTATCTATGCACACTTTAGCTATTGGTTTTGCTAATGAAAAAGTAAAGCACCTGACTTTTGAAGCGTCTTCTCATGCGCTTGATCAAGGTAGGATTTTAGGTTTGCCAATTGATACTGCAATCTATTCTAACTTGAGTCGAGATCATCTGGATTATCATGGCAGTATGTCGGCTTATGCACAGGCGAAAGCAAAACTTTTTGCATTTCCTTCTTTGCAGCGGGCTGTGATTTGTATTGATGATGATTATTCTGAATTAATGCTGCAATCAGCTGTATGCCCAGTTTATACCTATAGTCTCAAGCATAAAAATGCTGATTTTTATTGTGAAAATCTTACCTACTTAGCATCGGGTGTTAAGTTTGATCTTCATGTTATGGGTGAAATTTTCACCATTAACCTGCCTTTGTTAGGTGAGTTTAATGCTGCGAATGCTGTTGCCTCTTTAGCAGCCAATTGGGATCGATACACTGATAAGTCTTCTTTACTTCATGCTTTGGGCTCTCTTTTAGGTGCTCCTGGTCGGATGCAAATGATAAGGGTTGCGAATGGGCCTTTGGTTGTGGTGGATTATGCTCATACTCCCGACGCTCTTGAGGTGGCACTACAAGCTTTAAGGTTGCATAACCGCGGTCGTCTTACCTGTATCTATGGTTGTGGTGGCGATAGAGATAGAGGTAAAAGGCCTCTTATGACGGCTGCTTCCCTGAATAATGCGGATATTTCTTGTTTGACCTCGGATAACCCTAGGACTGAATCGGTACAACAAATTATTCAAGATGCTTTGGCTGATCAAACGGATAAAGACGATCTAATTGCAGAGGGGAAACTTAGAGTTGAACCAGATAGAAGGCGCGCTATTTTGAGTGTAATTGAAAATGCTGATGCGAATGACGTGATTCTGATTGCGGGTAAAGGTCATGAGGACTATCAAGAAATCATGGGTGTTAAGCATCATTTTGATGATGCTGAAATTGCATTAGAAGGATTAAATACATGTTGGTTGAATTAACCCTTAGTGATGTAGCAAGAATTTGTGGCGGACAGCTGCTTGGTCAAGATCTCCCTTTTAATGGTGTTAAAACAGATACACGTGATGTATTAGAGGGCGCATTGTTTGTGGCTATTAAGGGTGATAGTTTCGACGGGCATGCTTATTTAGAGCAGGCCTTGGCGAATGGTGCATTAGCTGTGTTATCAGAAGTTCGCTCAGATGTTTCTCCTATGATATTAGTGCAAGATACCCGGCAAGCCTATGCCGATATTGCTCATCACTTAAGATGTGAGTTTTTAGGAAAGCTCATTGCTATTACGGGTAGTAACGGAAAAACCAGTGTTAAAGAGTGGCTGGCTCAATGTTTAGAGGCTAGTCATAAGGTATTGAAAACAGAAAAGAATAATAATAATCAGATTGGTGTGCCTCTTACTTTGTTAGGATTGGACCAATCTCATGACTTTGCTGTAATTGAAACTGGCACAAGTTTTGTAGGTGAAATACCTAAGTTAGCTCAAATTACTACGCCAGACATTGCCGTTATTACGAATGCTAGTGGTAGTCACTTTACTGGTTTCGGGTCAATTGAAGGGATAGCGAAAGAAAAAGGCGCTCTTTTAGATGGTCTTAAGTCGAAAGGGTTGGCTGTGCTTAATTTTGACGATCCTTGGTTTGGCTATTGGTCCTCACTAGTGGGTGATAAGCGTGTTGTGAGTTTTGGCTTTAATCAGGGGGCAGATGTATTTGCTAAGTCGGTGACTTTGGCGAGTCAATCATCAATATCAGTATTAAGTTACAAAGGGGCTGAATATGAGTTGCGCTTATCTGTTCCTGGGAGGCATCAAATTGCGAATGCAATGGCTGTTTTGTTGGTGATGTTGGAGTTAGGGGTTGATGTGGAAGATGCTTGCCAACGTTTATCACAACCATTAGTTATTGATAAACGATTGCAGTTTCAACACTCAAATAGCCAAGCTCTTGTTTTAAATGACTGTTATAATGCAAGCCCAAAATCTGTTGAAGCCGCTATTGATGTTTTAATGAGCCAAGAGCAAGACCAAAAGTGGTTGGTACTTGGGGCTTTGGGTGAGTTAGGTGAGTTAGAATTTGAGATTCATGAACAGCTTGGTGATTATGCATTTTCAGCAGGTGTGACCGGATTGGTTAGCGTTGGGCCGATTGCTGCCATCGCAGCTAAAGCATATGAAAAAAGAGGGGGGCGAGCAGTTTATTGCGATGATAATACGCAGACTGCTGAGTTTATTAAACCGCTTGGAAAAGAGAATGCCATCTTAGTTAAAGGGTCTCGCTCGGCTCAGATGGAACAAATTATAAAAGAAATAGAAAATTAGGATAAAACCTACCCATGTTATTGTTGTTAACTGACTATCTTAGTCAATATTTTACGTTTTTTACTGTCTTTAATTACCTCTCTTTAAGAGCGATTTTAGGTGTTCTTACTGCATTTATTATTGCTTTGATTATTGGTGGTCCTGTTATTCGAATGTTGCAGAGCTTGCAAATTGGTCAAGCTGTTCGTGATGATGGGCCGCAATCTCATTTGAGTAAGGCCGGCACGCCGACAATGGGTGGTGCCATGATTATATTTTCTATTGCGGTGAGTACTTTGCTATGGGGTGACCTTACAAATCAATATGTTTGGGTTGTTTTATTAGTCATGCTTGCGTTTGGCGCTATCGGTTGGGTCGACGATTATCGTAAAGTTGTCGAAAAAAATCCGAGAGGTTTGCCTGGTAAATGGAAATATTTTTGGCAAAGTGTGTTTGGTTTAATTGCGGCAGTGTATTTGTATGCTAATGCGTCAACACCTGCTGAAACCTCTTTAATTGTGCCAATCTTTAAAGATGTTGTTATACCTCTGGGAATCTTCTACATAGTCCTTACTTATTTCGTGATTGTTGGTACGAGTAATGCGGTTAACTTAACTGATGGTCTTGATGGTTTGGCAATTCTGCCAACTGTTTTGGTGGGTGGAGCGCTTGGTGTATTTGCTTATTTGACGGGTAATATCCGTTTTGCGGAATATTTGTTGATTCCATATGTGGGTGGTGTTGGTGAAATTATTGTATTTTGTGCTGCGCTGGTTGGTGCTGGTTTAGGTTTTCTGTGGTTTAACACATATCCAGCTCAAGTCTTTATGGGGGACGTCGGTTCGCTTGCCTTAGGTGCTGCATTGGGTGTTATTGCTGTTATTGTTCGTCAAGAAATAGTGTTATTTATTATGGGTGGGGTTTTCGTTATGGAAACTGTCTCTGTTATCTTGCAGGTCGGCTCATATAAATTAACAAAGCGCAGAATATTTAGAATGGCACCAATACACCACCACTTTGAACTTAAGGGTTGGGCTGAGCCTAAAGTAATTGTTCGTTTCTGGATTATTACTGTGTGTTTAGTGTTAGTTGGTTTTGCAACCTTGAAAGTTCGTTAATAGGAAAGAGTAAATGTCTTTAATAGGCTCTGATAGAGTGCGTGCCGTAGTTGGTCTAGGTATAACTGGATTGTCTTGTGCTCAGTTTCTAGCGGCAAAAGGTCAGGACTTTTATGTTGTTGATTCACGAGAAGCACCACCTGGTTTGGATGATGTTAAATCTCTTCTTCCGGAAGATCGAATCTTTACTGGTAGTTTGGAAAAGTTGCTTGAGTTGCCTGTTACTGAGCTTTTTGTGAGTCCTGGTGTTGCATTGTCTGAACCTGTCCTTGCCCGTTTGGCGCAACAAGGGGTCACAATGCGAGGAGATGTTGATTTATTCTGTGAATATGTCGATGCTCCATTGATTGCCATAACTGGCTCCAATGCAAAAAGTACTGTGACTACCATGGTGGCTGACATGTTGTCTGCTCTGGGGAAAAAGGTATCAGTCGGTGGTAACTTAGGTCGACCTGCTCTTGATTTACTCTGTGAAGCGCCTGACTATTATGTGTTGGAGGTTTCTAGCTTTCAGTTAGAAACAACAGAAGCGCTTAATGCTGAAGTCGCTTGCGTTCTTAATGTAAGTGAAGATCATATGGATAGGTATGATTCGTTTTATGACTATCAAAGAGTAAAACAAAAAGTCTATCGTAACTGTAAGTCTGCTGTGTGTAATAAGCAGGATATTTTAACGGCACCTTTATTGCCTGTTGGAACGCCTGTTAATGCCTTTACGACTGGGCTGGCAGACCTTAAAGAATTTGGGCTTATTGAAGACGAAGGTTTCTGGTTATGTCATGGGGTAAAAAGGCTTTACCACTCTTCTCAAATTAAATTGAAGGGTAAACATAATTACGCAAACATATTAGCTTCTTTCGCTATTTTAAATCTATTGAATTTAGAACTTGAGAACGAGGCGATTGAAAACTACCTTGGAGAGTTTCCAGGTTTACCTCATAGATGTGAATTTGTCTTAGAGCATCAAGGTGTGGTGTATATAAATGACTCTAAAGGGACAAACGTAGGTGCAACGCTTGCGGCCTTAGAAGGTTTAGGGTCACATCATAAAAATATACACCTACTTTTAGGTGGGCAGGGTAAAGATGCTGATTTTTCTCCTTTGTTAACTGGATTGAATAAGTATGTGAAAGAGGCTCATCTTTATGGTGAAGATGCTGCGAAAATTGCTTCTGCTTTATCCACTTATTCTAACTTATCGAATTACTCAACTTTAGACCAAGCTTTGCTGGCGGCAACTGAAACCGCAGAGCCAGGTGACATTGTTCTATTCTCACCTGCGTGTGCAAGCTTCGATCAGTTTAAGAGTTATGTGGCTCGAGGGGAATATTTTACCTCTTTGGTTAAGGCTCTATGACCTCGAAGCTAATAGATAGAGTGTCTTTTAAAGAGCTTTTGTCAGTTGATTTTGTTTTTGTGTGCTCCTTGTTTGCAATCCTAGTAATGGGGTTGGTCATGGTGACTAGTGCTTCTGTTTCTGTGTCTGATGATCTTTTTGGTCATCCCTTTCATTTTATGCAGCGTCAAATTCTTTATTTGGTGCTCGCGCTCATTGCTGGCGGCGTCCTAATTAATATCTCAACAGATACTATGCATAAGTGGGGGATAGTTATGATGCTATTGTCTCTATTTTTACTAGTGCTAGTGCTAGTGCCCGGTATAGGTAAAAGCGTTAATGGTAGTCAGCGCTGGATTAATTTATTTGTATTTAATCTGCAGGCATCTGAGGTCGCTAAAGTCTGTATGGTCGTATATATGTCTGGCTATTTGGTGCGTCGTGCTGATCAGGTAAGGGAGCAGTGGAGTGGCTTTATTATACCGCTAGGCTTAACGTTCGGTTTTCTTGTTTTGTTATTGCTTGAGCCTGACTTTGGTGCTTCTGTCGTTTTGCTTGGTACTGTTATGGCTATGTTATTTCTTGGCGGGGCCAGAGTTTATCAATTCATACTTGTGTTAGTGATTGCCTGCTGTGCTTTAGCGGTTGTAGCTGTATCTGAAAGCTATCGTATGAAGCGTCTAATGAATTTTATCGACCCTTGGGCAGACCCTTTCAATGAGGGTTACCAGTTAAGTCAGGCCTTAATTGCCTATGGGCGTGGCGAGTGGTTTGGATTGGGGTTAGGGAATAGTGTTCAAAAGTTATCTTACTTACCTGAGGCACACACTGACTTCGTGTTTTCTATCTGGGTTGAAGAAACGGGTATGTTGGGTGGTTTGCTACTTATTTTATTATTTGCCGTTTTAGTGAGTAGAATATTTCGAATTGGTAATCAGGCGCTATCCTTAGGGCGTCCATTTTCAGGTTATATGTGTTATGGGTTTTCTATTCTGATTGTTGCCCAAGTGGTGATTAATGTAGGGGTTAATACTGGCTTTTTGCCAACTAAAGGTTTGACGCTTCCATTAATTAGTTATGGGGGAAGTAGTTTGATTATTACCTTAAGTAGTTTATTTGTTGTGGCGCGAGTTAATATCGAAAACCAGCGACTTAATTATACCACTGCGTCAAACAGTAAAAACAAAAAAGAAAAGCCTCACGAAGATACGGATATGGTACTTAATGAAGAATAAACGTGTATTAATTATGGCCGGAGGGACAGGAGGGCATATCTATCCTGCTTTGGCTTGTGCTAAAGAGTTTGAGTCACAGGGCTATGAGGTTAGATGGTTAGGCTCTAAAGGTGGTATGGAGCTTGATTTAGTCCCACAGCATGATATTCCTATCGACGCCATTTCTATTAAAGGTGTTCGTGGTAATGGTATAAAAGGCCTACTATTGTCACCATTTAGAATTTTATACGCTTTAGGTCAAGCTTTAGCAATAGTAAGGCGCTTTCGACCAAATGTGGTTTTAGGGATGGGGGGATTTGTTGCTGGTCCTGGTGGTGTGGCTGCCAAGTTGTGTTCTGTTCCTTTGGTTGTGCATGAGCAAAATGCGATTGCTGGCACAACAAACAAGCTTTTATCTAAAGTTGCAGATAGGGTTTTGCAGGCGTTCACAGGGGCTTTGCCTAAGGGATTGACTGTCGGGAACCCGGTAAGGTCCGATATTCTTAATTTGAAAGCTAAACCCGATGGCTATCGTTCGGGTAGGCCGCTGAAGCTATTGGTGGTCGGTGGCAGTCTAGGTGCACAAGCAATTAATAAGTTAATGCCAAAAGTATTATCAAACTGGGATCAGAGTGTCCGATTAGATGTTTGGCATCAAACAGGTAAGCGAAATATTGAAGAGGTATCTGATTGGTATCAAGCTGCTGGGGTTGAAGCTAGAGTGGATGCCTATATTGAGAATATGAATGATGCATATTACTGGGCTGATATTGTTTTGTGTCGCTCTGGTGCGATGACTATTAGTGAATTGGCAATTGCTGGATTACCTTCTATTTTAGTGCCGTTTCCCTATGCAATTGATGATCATCAAACCAAAAATGCTGAAAGCCTAGTTCTTGCTGGGGCTGCTCATTTAGTGCCTCAAACTGAATTTACAGAAGAATCTTTGACGTCGCTGTTAAGTGAGTATATCAGTGATGATAATTTATTAAATAATATGGGGGCGGCTGCTAAAAAAGTTGCTTATCCGAATGCCACCGAACATGTTGTGGCAGAGTGTAAAAGGTTTATAAAACATGATTAGAAATCAAGGTCAGCAAGTATTACCAACTATGCGTCGCATTCAAAATATACATTTTATTGGCATTGGTGGAGTAGGTATGTGTGGCATTGCAGAAGTGCTGCATAACCAGGGATATACTGTTTCAGGGTCAGATTTAAATGAGTCTGTCACTACCAAGCGTCTTAGTGATCTAGGTATTAATGTTTTTTATGGGCATGCTGAAGAAAATGTAAAAGATGCTCATGTTATTGTTGTTTCAACTGCAATTAATATCGAAAATCCAGAAATTAAATGGGGTAAAGAAAACCGTATTCCCATTGTGCGCCGTGCTGAAATGTTAGCTGAATTAATGCGTTATCGCCATGGTATCGCTGTTGCAGGTACTCATGGTAAGACTACAACCACTAGTTTGATGGCATCGGTTTTGGCTGCTACTGGTGATGCACCGACTTTCGTAATTGGTGGGCGACTAACTAGTGCTGGGACAAATGCTCAGCTAGGTAGTAGTCAGTATCTCGTAGCTGAGGCAGATGAAAGTGATGCTTCTTTTCTACATTTACAGCCGCATTCAGCCATAGTAACCAATATCGATGAAGATCATATGGATACCTATGGTGGTGACTTTGAAAAAGTGAAGCACACTTTTGTTGAGTTTCTACACAATCTGCCTTTTTATGGAATGGCGGTGCTATGTGTTGATGATGAAAATGTAAGAGAAATTTTACCGCAAGTGAGTCGCCCAATTTTGACTTATGGTATTGAGCATGAAGCGGATTTCTATGCGACTGATATTGTTCAATCTGGCCGCTATTGTGAGTTTGTAGCCCATAGACCAAATTTAGATTCGATTAAAATTCGTTTGCCTATGCCGGGTAAGCATAATGTTTTGAATGCTCTTGCAACTATTGCTGTGGCGACAGATTTGGGTGTTGAGGCGGTTGCTATACAAGCAGGTCTCATGGGGTTTGAGGGGGTTGGAAGGCGCTTCCAAGAGCAGCATCCTTTAGATTTGCCTAAGTCTGGCCAGGCTATGTTTATTGATGACTATGGACATCACCCAAGAGAGGTTGAAGTAACTATTGATGCTATACGTGATGGTTGGCCAGATAAGCGTTTGGTTATGATTTATCAGCCACATAGGTTTTCACGAACTCGCGACCTTTACGAAGACTTTGTAAAAGTGCTTTCTAAAGTGGATGTACTTTTACTTTTAGACGTATATGCGGCTGGTGAGGCGCCTGTAAATGGTGCTGATAGTCGTGCTTTGTGTGCAAGTATTAGGCAGCGTGGCGCAGTTGACCCTATACATGTTGGTAAAGATGAAGATTTATCTTCAATTTTATCAAACGTGCTACGAGATGGTGACTTGATGATTACTCAAGGTGCGGGTGATATAGGTTTGATCTCTAAGTCGCTTTCTACGCATGGTTTAAAGGGATCTCGAGAATGAGTTTGAAAACGGCAAAAATACTCGTTATTTATGGTGGGCGTTGTGCTGAAAGGGAGGTGTCATTGCAAAGTGGCTCTCTTGTGTTAGCTGCTTTAAAAGAAAGAGGTTATCAGGCTACTGGTTTGGATTTATATGGGACGGATTTGTCTCTTAATCCTGTGGAGCAGCTGCAAGCTGAAAATTTTGACCTTGCTTTTATTGCTCTGCATGGTGGTGAAGGTGAAGATGGAAGGATTCAGGCTCTATTGGAGTTGATGGGTAAGCCTTATACAGGAAGCTCCCCTCTGGCGTGTGGTTTTGCTATGGATAAAGTGTTATCCAAGAAATATTGGTTAGGTATAGGGATACCAACCCCTGCATATTTGGCGTTTTCATCTCCGCAATTGTCAGACTTAGATGTTATTGAGTCTGAGTTACCTTATCCCGTGATAGTTAAACCTTCAAGAGAAGGCTCCACAATTGGTATTAATAAGGCAGAGAATAGAGAGCAGTTGGAGTCAGCTCTTGCAAGTGCAAGCGTTTATGATTCAGAGGTGTTAGTGGAGCAATATATTGCTGGTCCTGAATTCACTGTCACTATCATAGATGATGTTGCTTATCCTGTTATTGGTCTCAAAGCATCAGATGAGCATGAGCTATATGATTATGAGGCGAAGTACATCGCAAACGATACCCAGTATTTATTGCCATCTGGTTTAGATGAAGATGATGAGTTGTATGTGCAAAAAATTGCACTGGATGCTTATCAATCATTAGGTTGTACTGGCTGGGGGCGTGTTGATGTTATGCAGGACGCTGTCGGTGAGTTTTGGGTGTTAGAAGTAAATACATCACCTGGTATGACTTCTCATAGTCTTGTTCCAATGTCTGCTGCTCATGTTGATATTTCGTATGCTGCTTTAGTTGAAAGGATTGCGACAATTGCATGGTCTGAATTTAGTGCTGGTGAGGCGCGTTAGTCTGTGAGAATTGCTGCGTTATTTGGTGCGTTTTCGCTTTTTTTATTGGCTTTTTTGCAAGGTGAGGCTGAATCACGTGGGTGGTTTAGTATTAAAGAAATAGAGTTGGAAGGTAGCTTAAGCTATATAACAGAGCATGAGCTTAATCTCATATATGACGGTTTTCTTGGTCAAAGCCTGCTCTTTTCCTCGGTTTCCGACTTGTCTAGAAAGGCAAGTGAGCCGGCTTGGGTGAATTCTGTTAGTGTGCGAAAAATTTGGCCGAATAAACTAAGATTTGTAGTGGGTGAAGAGGTGCCGGTGGCAAACTGGCGAGAAGGGCAGGTTATTACCGCGCAGGGTGGGGTTATTTCGCCGTCTGTTCTCCATGAATTGCCGCTTCCTTCTTTGCAAGGTCCAAAGGGGACTAGCCAGACTGTACTAGAACAATTTCGCTTGGTGAGTCAGGTGCTAACTAATTCTGATTTAAAAGTTGATAAGTTAGAGCTAGAAGAGCGTGGTGCTTGGAATGTTTATTTTAGTAATGGGTTGCTCGTAAAGTTGGGGCGAGATGAGATTCTATCTAGGCTGCAGCGTTTTATTGCCGTGTATAAATCTGATTTATCGGGTAGAATGGCACGTATCCATGCCATTGATGCGAGGTATCCTCATGGCATTGCTGTTATATGGAAAAAAATAGCTGAATAGTTTTGGCTTAATTATTGCTTTATGCCTAAATTAGCGTGTTAAGCGCTCCCTTTTTTTAACTGGATGAATAAATGATAGTTGGACTTGACGTTGGTACATCAAAAGTAGTTTGCCTTGTTGGTGAAATGATGGCTGATGGACGTCTTGAAATTGTTGGTATTGGGTCTCATGCCGCTAAAGGTATGAAGCGTGGTGCCGTTATAAATATTGAGTCAACAGTGCAATCAATTCAACGTGCCGTTGAAGAGGCTGAGTTGATGGCTGGATGTAACATACATTCTGTTTATGTCAGTGTTGCTGGTAGTCACATTCGTAGCCTTAACTCTCATGGTATTGTTGCTGTAAAGGATGGTGAAGTTCAGGAAGCAGATATAGAGCGTGTAATTGATGCTGCTCAAGCGGTTCCTATCCCTTCCGATCAAAGGGTGCTTCATATACTGCCGCAAGAATATAGTATTGATTCGCAAGAAGGTATAAAAGATCCTTCTGGAATGTCTGGAGTCAGGCTTGAGGCGAATGTACATTTGATATCTGGTGCGGCTAATGCCGTGATGAATATCGAAAAATGTATAAAGCGATGTGGTTTGGGGGTTGATGGCGTTATTTTGTCTCAATTGGCATCAAGTCACTCATCTCTTAGTGATGACGAAAAAGAATTAGGTGTTTGCTTGGTTGATATTGGAGCAGGTACAGCGGATATGGCAGTTTGGATAGATGGATCTATTCATCATACTTCGGTTGTTCCTGTTGCAGGTGATCAAGTAACGAATGATATTTCAATGGCGTTGAGAACGCCTACTCAGCATGCTGAAAGCATTAAAATACAATATGCGTGTGCTTTGTCCTCCTTGGCTGGTGCGGATCAAAATATAGAAGTACCAAGTGTTGGGGATAGGCAATCAAGGTCGATATCTCGACATGCATTGGCAGAGGTTGTTGAGGCAAGATATGAAGAAATTTTTAGTTTGGTGCTAGATGAATTGCGCCGAAGTGGATATGCGGAGCGTATTCCAGCTGGCATTGTTGTGACAGGTGGTACCTCTTTAATGGAAGGGGCGACAGAGTTAGCGGAGCGTGTATTTGATATGCCGGTTCGTATGTCGGTCCCAGTAAGTGTGAAAGGGATGTCTGATATTGTAGATAATCCAATTTTTTCAACAGGTGTTGGTTTAATTATGTATGGCATAGATGAATCAGATTTAGGGATGGCCCAGCAGCATGCTAGCTCTCTCAAAGTTGAGGAGTCTAGGCAGAGTGTTGTAACTGAATCAACAGCTGATGTCGCAAATAAGATGTGGCGGAATATGAAAAGTTGGGTTAAAAGTAATTTTTAGTCAAGGGTTGACATCGATTAGAATTGAGGAGCGATAAGCCCATGAATGTCTTTGATTTGGCAGAAGAAAATTTATCCGATAATGCAATGATTAAAGTTGTCGGTGTTGGTGGTGGTGGCGGTAATGCAGTGCGTTACATGCTTGAAAACCAACTTGAAGGTGTTGAGTTTATTTGTGCTAATACTGACTCTAAAGCGTTGGTTGGTATTGATTCTGGTATGTCTTTGCAGATTGGATCAGCGATCACAAAAGGCTTGGGTGCGGGGGCTAATCCAGACGTTGGAAGAGATTCTGCGCTAGAAGATCAAGAAAAAATTACAGAATTATTATCTGGTGCCGATATGGTATTTATCACGGCAGGAATGGGTGGTGGAACAGGGACTGGTGCTGCGCCAGTAATTGCTAAAGTAGCAAGAGACCTTGGAATACTCACTGTTGCTGTTGTGACTAAGCCGTTTCCATTTGAAGGGCGAAGAAGAGCGAAGGTTGCTGAAGCGGGCGTTAAAGAATTAAGAGAAAATGTTGATTCTTTGATTATCGTGCCGAACGAAAGATTGTTACCTGTTTTAGGTAAAAATATTTCATTGCTTAAAGCGTTTGGTGAAGCAAATAATGTCCTCTTTAATGCTGTTCAGGGTATAACTGATTTGATCATGCGACCTGGTTTGATTAACGTCGACTTCGCAGATGTTAGAACAGTTATGTCAGAGATGGGTATGGCCATGATGGGCATTGGTGCTTCAACGGGTGAAGATAGAGCGCTAGTAGCAGCGGAGTCAGCTATACATAACCCATTGTTAGAGGATATTAATCTTAAAGGTGCACGTGGTGTGTTGGTTAATATAACTGCTAACGAAGAGGTTGGCCTTTCTGAGTTTACTGAGGTGGGTAATATCATCGAAGAATATGCTTCAGAAGATGCTACAGTTGTTATTGGTTGTGCTATCGATCCAAGTGTTGGTGATGAGATGCGAGTTACTGTGGTTGCAACGGGTCTTGAGTCTGCTAAGGCTGCTCAACAGGTTGCTGCTCCAGCGGCGCAAGCGGTTGAAAAGGTAGTTGTTGCTCAAGCGGCTGCACCAGTTCAACAGGTTGTAAATAGCGCTGTTGAAACAACTCGAGTTGATGCGGTATCAGTGACCAGAGGGAATGTTGGGGAAGTTGTTTCCAGCCGCCCGGCAGAGGTTGAAAAAACTGAACGGGTTGATGTTGGAGCGAATGCCGCTCCTCAAGCAGATGAAGATAAATTGTCTTATCTGGATATACCGGCATTCTTACGCCGACAGGCAGATTAAATTTTGTTTGTTGTAAATTGTTAATGCTCTATAATTGCGTTGTAACAATTGATGTTAATTGTTACTATTCGCGAATTATTGTAGCTCTGGTCATAAAACAGTAGGAATATCATGGTACGTCAACGCACTCTTAAAAACGTAATTCGCGCTACAGGCGTTGGATTACACTCCGGCGAAAAGGTTTATCTCACTCTAAAGCCTGCCCCTGCTAACGCTGGTATTGTTTTTGTCCGTACAGATCTAGAGCCCGCAGTTGAAATTAATGCAGATGCTTCTGCGGTAGGTTCAACTAATTTTGCAACTGTACTTTGTAAAGATGATGTGAGTATAAGTACAGTTGAACACTTGTTATCAGCGATGGCTGGTTTAGGTGTTGATAATGCCTTTGTGGAAGTTAGTGCAAGCGAATTGCCATTAATGGATGGTAGTGCTAGTCCATTTGTTTTCTTGTTGCAATCTGCTGGTATTGAAGAGCAAGATGCGTATAAGAAGTTTATTCGTATTAAAAAGCCTATTACGGTAGAAGATGGTGATAAAGTCGCTACCTTAAAGCCGCATGCAGGTTTTAAACTTTCGTTTACCATTGATTTTGATCACCCTGCAATTGGTGAAGATGTTCAATCTACTTCTGTTGATTTTTCTACAACTGCATTTATTAAAGAAATATGTCGTGCCCGTACTTTCGGCTTTATGAAAGATATTGAGTACTTCAAAACGAATAATTTAGCTCGTGGCGCGAACATGGAAAATGCAGTTGTACTTGATGAGTATCGAGTGCTTAACGAAGAAGGTTTGCGATATCGTGATGAGTTAGTTCGACACAAAGTGTTGGATGCAATTGGTGACTTGTATTTGTTGGGGCATAGTCTGATTGGTGAATACGTTGCTCACAAATCGGGTCATGCTTTAAATAATAAATTGCTTCATCAGCTACTTCAGCAGAAGGATGCTTGGGAATATGTTGTGTTTGAAGATAAAGAGCAAACAGTTCCAATTTCCTATGTAGAGCCTGTAACTGCTTGATAATGAGTAGAGATTGAGTTTTTTCAAAAAGCCGGACATTTGTCCGGCTTTTTTGTGTCTATCACCTTGATATTATGTGATTAGTTCATATCTACCATGTTAGACTGTGTTTAATATTAACTGGCTGAGTTGAGTTCAAGATGTTAGGAAATGTCATAAAAAAAGTCATTGGTACAAAAAATGACCGCGAAGTTAAGCGATTAAGAAAATTAGTAAACCAAATTAATCAATTTGAGCCAGCACTTGAAGCGTTATCAGATGAACAGCTTTCAAATAAAACAAGTGAGTTTAGAACAAGATTAGAATCGGGTGATAGCCTAGATGCGCTTCTATCGGAGGCATTTGCAACAGTAAGAGAAGCTAGTAAGCGTGTTATGGGGATGCGTCACTTTGACGTACAGATGATAGGTGGCATGGTTTTGCATGAGGGTCGTATTTCTGAAATGCGTACTGGTGAAGGTAAAACCTTAGTAGCAACTTTAGCTGTATATTTGAATGCTTTGCCAGCCAAAGGTGTTCATGTTATTACCGTAAATGATTACTTAGCTAGTCGTGATGCGAACTGGATGAGGCCTTTGTATGAGTTTTTAGGGCTGTCTGTTGGTGTTGTGGTTTCAGGTCAAGAGAAAGAAGAAAAAAGACAGGCATACGCAGCCGATATTACTTACGGTACTAATAACGAATTTGGTTTCGATTATCTAAGAGATAATATGGTGTTCCGTTTGGAAGATAGGGTTCAGCGTGACTTGTCATTTGCTGTCATTGATGAAGTTGACTCTATCTTAATTGATGAGGCTCGTACTCCTCTTATTATTTCCGGTGCTGTTGAAGATAGTTCAGAACAGTATCGAAAAATCAATAAATTAGCGCCACTCTTAACTCGTCAAGAAATGGAAGGTGATGAAGTTAAGGTTGAAGGACACTTTGTTTTTGATGAGTCTCAAAAAAGTGTTGAGTTGACAGAGGTTGGTCATACTTATGTTGAGGAATGGCTAGTAGAACAATCTATGTTATCAGAAGGTGATAGCTTATATGCTGCTGGTAATCTAGGTCTTTTGCACCATGTTCATGCTTGCTTAAGGGCTCATGTAGTATTTGCTAAAGACATTGATTATGTTGTGCAGGGTGGTGAAGTTGTTATTGTTGATGAACATACTGGTCGAACTATGGCTGGTCGTCGCTGGTCTGAAGGTATTCACCAAGCCGTCGAAGCAAAAGAAGGTGTTGATATTCAGCCTGAGAGTCAGACTCTAGCATCGACCACTTTCCAGAACTTTTTCCGTTTATACGAGAAGTTGGCTGGAATGACTGGTACCGCAGATACGGAAGCGTTTGAATTTCAGCAAATTTATGATTTGAGTGTGGTTGTTATACCAACCAATAAAGCTGTTCAGCGTAAAGATTTTAATGATCTCATTTTTATGTCGACACAAGAGAAGTTTGATTCAATTGTAAAAGACATTGAAGAAAATGTTTCTAATGGTCGTCCTGTTCTTGTTGGTACAGCTTCTATTGAATATTCGGAACTGCTTTCTAAATACTTGAATGATAAAGGTGTTAAGCATAACGTTTTGAATGCTAAGCAGCATGAGCGCGAAGCGCAAATTGTTGCAGAAGCGGGTAAGCCAGGGGCGGTTACAATAGCGACAAATATGGCAGGTCGTGGTACTGATATTGTGCTGGGTGGTAACCTTCAAGTCGAATTGGCTGAATTAACTAACCCAAGTGATGAAGATAAAGCTGCGTTAGAAAAAGACTGGTCTGAGCGAAATAAATCAGTATTGGCTGCGGGTGGTTTGCATATCATCGGTACTGAGCGTCATGAGTCGCGTCGTATTGATAATCAGCTTCGTGGTCGAGCGGGTCGTCAAGGTGATGTGGGCTCATCTCGCTTTTATCTTTCTCTAGAAGATAACCTAATGCGTATTTTTATGTCTGATCGTATTAAACGTATGATGCAGGCATTAGGTATGGAAAAAGGTGAGGCCATTGAGCACAAAATGGTTTCGAATGCTATTGAGAAAGCTCAGCGTAAAGTTGAAGGGCGTAACTTTGATATTCGTAAACAGCTTTTAGAATATGATGATGTTGCCAATGATCAAAGGCAGGTTATCTATAGTCAGCGTTACGATATGATGACAAGTGAAGATTTATCTTCTGCTGTTATTTCTATGCGTGAAGAAGTTGTTTCAAATCTAATCGATGACTATATCGCACCGCAAAGCATGTTTGACCAGTGGGATCTTGAAGGTCTTGAAGAGAGACTTAAATCTGACTTTAGTCTTGAAATGCCAATTCGCGATTGGGTTAAAGAGGATAAAAAATTATACGAAGAGCCTTTGCGTCAACGTATTCTGTCCACTTTCATCGACAATTATCAAGCTAAAGAAGATGTTGCGGGTGAAGATTCACTTCGTATGTTTGAAAAGCAGGTTTTGCTTCAGGTTCTTGATACCTTATGGAAAGAGCACCTTCAAACAATGGATATGCTACGTCAAGGTATTCATCTTCGTGGCTATGCACAAAAGAACCCTAAGCAAGAGTATAAGCGAGAGTCGTTTGAGCTGTTCCAAGGGTTGCTTGATCAAATTAAATTTGATGTGGTTCAAATAGTAACTCAGGTAAAAGTCCAGTCGGCTGAAGAAGCAGAGAAAATAGCGGAAGCGCGTCGTGAAGCCGAAGCCAAGATGCAAATGACAATGAATCATCCATCGGCAACGGGCGAAGATGAGTCAGATGGTGAATCTGAAAAAGACTCAGTGCCTCGTGTCGGTCGTAATGAGCCATGTCCTTGTGGGTCTGGTAAAAAATACAAGCATTGTCATGGTAAATTGGTTTAGGAGAAAGTGAGATGGCAGTAGGTAATGGTACTTTCCCTTCTATAGCTCAGATTGATGGTCTTCGTCTTGGTGTTGCTGAAGCAGGTATAAAATATCAATCACGAAAAGATTTGGTTGCTTTTGAAGTTTGTGAGGGCGCTTCTGTTGCAGGTGTTTTTACGCTTAATGCTTTTTGTGCTGCGCCTGTTACTGTTTCAAAAAGGCATTTGGCACTGACTCAAAGTCGCATGCTAATTATTAACACAGGTAATGCGAATGCGGGTACTGGCAAGCAAGGGGTGCTGGATGCTGAATTGATGTGTTCTGCTATGGCTGATGTAAGTGGACTGAAAACTGAGCAGGTACTGCCTTTTTCTACTGGTGTTATTGGTGAGAAGTTAGCGATTGAGAAAATTGTTGAGGCCATGCCTAAGCTTGTTGATTCGTTTGGTCAAACCTCATGGGAAGATGTTGCTAGTGGTATCATGACGACTGACACTCGACCTAAAGGTGCTTTTAGGCAGTTTACTTTCGAAGGAAACACTTATTCATTGGCAGGTGTCTCTAAAGGTGCGGGAATGATTAAGCCAAATATGGCCACCATGTTAGGCTTTGTTGCTACGGATATGAATGTTGAACCCACTTTTTTGCAGGGGTTGTTGAGAGATATAACTAACAAGAGTTTCAATCGAATTACGATTGATAGTGATACCTCGACAAACGATTCTTGTATTCTGATTGCAACAGGAAAGGCTGGGAATGAGCAAGTAGTTGATGATCAAAGTGATCTGGCTAAGTTGTTTGTTGCTGAGTTAATCTCAATTATGCAAGAGCTTGCTCATGCTATTGTTCGAGATGGAGAGGGAGCAACTAAGTTTGTTGAGGTTGAGGTGGCAGCAGCTGCTTCTGTGGAAGAGGCGACAAAGGTTGCTTTCGAAATTGGCCACTCACCTTTAGTAAAAACGGCTCTATTTGCCTCCGACCCTAACTGGGGTCGAATCTTGGCGGTTGTTGGTCGCGCTGGTGTTGAGCAGCTTGATGTTGATCGTGTGCAAATTTATATCAATGATGTACAGATCGTTGAAAATGGTGGGCGTGCGTCAAGTTATACTGAAGAGTTAGGTCAACAGGCTATGACGCCAGAAGAGATTAAGATAAAGGTCGTTCTTGGTCGAGGTGAATGCCTAGATTGTATTTGGACTACAGATTTGTCTCATGAGTATGTGACAATTAATGCTGAGTATCGAACCTAATGCTTATTCATGTCGCAGCAGCGATTATATTAAGCGAAGGTAAAGTGTTTTTAGCTAAGCGTGCTGAGCATCTGCATCAAGGTGGTTTGTGGGAGTTTCCTGGGGGGAAATGTGAAGCAAGCGAGTCGCCTGAACAAGCTTTGATCAGAGAGTTGCAAGAGGAAATTGCGATTACACCAAAAAATCCAGTTTTGTTTGAGAGTGTGACGCATGATTACGGTGATAAAAAGGTTAGTCTGTCTTTCTTTTTAGTTGAGCTTTTCGATGGCGTTGCTCAAGGTAATGAGGGACAAAAGGTGGCTTGGTTTAATTTATCTGAACTGGCTGAGCTCGATTTTCCTGAGGCAAATAAACAAGTGGTTAATAAATTGCTTGCTAGGTAAGTGCTAAATAAAAAAACGGCCGAAAGGCCGTTTTTTTATCATTCTTAAAGTGATGCTTAGGACATGATTTGTGAAAGTAGCTGTCTCACTGTGGCCGGCTCAAAAGGTTTGTCACAAATGGCATCGACGCCAGCTTGGGCAATATTTGAAAGGTGTGTTTCGTTTGCTTCTGAGCTAACCATGAGGACAGGGATGTGTGAGAATTCGCTTGAGTTCCTTACTGCCTCTGTTAATTCTCTGCCATCCATTTCTGGCATGTTGTAGTCAGTGATAATTAAATCAAAGGCTTCGCTTTGAAGGAGTTCTATTGCCTCAACTCCATTTTCAGCCTGCTTGGGCTCTTGGATGCCCATGCCGTCTAATACCCTGCTAATGTGTTTTCTAGCTAGACGACTATCGTCAACAATAAGTACTCTTAATAGTCTAGTGTCAAACAGTTCAAGTTCTATTTCGTCTTCGCTTATGATGTCTATTGTGGCTTTTAATGCACGTGTAATGGCATCGGAAGAGAAGGGTTTTGGTAGCATAGCGAGAACACCTGACTGTCTTAATTGTTCTAGGTAAGCTTTTTTGCGCTCACTAGAAATAAGCATAAAGGCTTGGTGTTCTGTGTTTTCGTTGTGTCTGATTTTCTGTAGGAAATCATCTGCGTTGCCGTCATCAAAATACATGGCGCTAATGACTAAGTCTGGTTGATAATCTTCAAGTATGTTGAGTGCATTAGAAATCGAAGCGGCTGTTTCCACTTGGCTGACGCCAATTTCTTGTAATGTTCTATGAATAAGTTTTTGTTGAACATCTGAAGGTTCAACTAATAAGATGGATAGATCTTGTATGCCTACTAAGTCGCTCATTTCTATTGTCTCTATGCTTAATATCTATTTTGCTGCTTACGTTATCATATATTTGATCTTTCCAATTAGGTTAAAATGCTTTTTTTTGATAACGCGTTTAAGGGTTTTGTATGTCTACTGCAAGTGCATGTCATATTTTGACTAAATCAAAGTCAGAGTGTGAAAAAGTAAAGGCGTTGTTAGATAAGGGTGGTGACTTTCATCAACTTGCTAAAAAATACTCAACTTGCCCATCTGGAAAAAAGGGTGGCGACTTGGGGGAGTTTAGAAAAGGAGATATGGTGAAAGCGTTTGATAAAGCTGTTTTTAACGGACCCTTGTTAAAAGTGCAGGGGCCGATTAAGACACAATTTGGCTTTCATTTAATCAAGGTTTTATATCGTAATTAATTTTTTGTTTAAGGTGAAAATATATGGATCCAATTAAATTATCTGATAGTTATTTTGTACTGCCACAAATTACTGAGTCAGATGTAGAGAAGTATCTCAAGCAAGGTTTTGAGGTAATCGTTAATAACCGTCCTGATAATGAGTCTGAGGGGCAGCCCTTATCTAAGGATTTAGCGGCTAAAGCGGCTGCTGTTGGTGTGGAGTACATCTATAACCCTGTCGATCTTTCCAAATTATCTCAGAATGAGCTTGATGTTCAGTCAAATGTAGTAGCAAAAGGCAAAAAGACTTTAGCTTTCTGTCGTACTGGTACCCGATCTTCAGTGTTATGGGTGTTAAATAATCAAGAAACGGCTTCATTTGATCAGCTTATTGTTGAGGTAAATGCAAAAGGGTTTGATCTTACTCGTTGTTTGCCAGCGATGCAGGCTTTCAAATCTGAGTAACAATTTGTTTGTTAGTACCTAGGTACAATAGTTTTTATAGCCAGATCGTCTATTTTGGAGGGTAATGGTAAAACTATTATGACTTAGGTGCTAAAAATGAGTGATGGACAAGTAACTTTTGCGACATTAGGTAAAGCAGTTGGCTTTGTTTTGCAGATTGATGGCGGTGTAAGAGCTCAATCAATTGATGGCCAAGAGCGAGTGCTAAAAGTTGGAGACCCTGTCTTTTACGGTGAAACTGTGGTTTCACAGGGATCAGGCAGTGCTGTCATTGAGTTTATTGATGGCAATCATATTGTTATTGGTAACAAGTCGATAGTTGAGCTTACTGATGAAGTCTTTACAGAAAAGGAAAGTGAAGAGTTAGTTGCTGAAGCGGCTGCAGAAGCCGAAGCTCTAAGAGAGGCCATAATAGCGGGTCTCGACCCTACTCAAATACAAGATGCCCCAGCAGCGGGTGAAACGTCAGCTGAGCAAGGTATTGCCACTGATGTTGATGTTGTTCGTGATAATACCTTTAGTCTACCTGAATACGGTTATGATACCGATAATGCCTTCCCTGAAGATGAAGATAATACCCGTGAAATAGAAGCGAATGCAGATCAAACCGCTGATGAAGGTGGTGATTTAGCCGTTGGTGTTGGTGGTGCTAATGTTGGCTTTGTAAATGCAGTTGAAGCTTCTAGTGTTTCTGGAACACTTACAGGTGTAGATGCCGATGTTGTTAGTATTACGGTTACTTATACTGATGGTACTAACCAAATATCAGTTGCAGCAACCCAAGTTGGTGGTGTTTGGAGTACAGGCGCGACTGACATTAGTAGTCTTAATGATGGGACAGTGAATGTTACTGCAGTGGTCACAGATGCTACAGGTAATATCGCAACCGTTGGTGATACATTCACTCTTGATACAGTGATTGTCGCAGGCACGGTGACAGTTGATGCAATAACATCTGATGATGTTATTGATGCCTCAGAAGCTTCTAGCACTGTGTCGGTAACAGGTACAGCGACAGGTGGTGATATATCATCTGGTGATACAGTTACTTTGATTATCAATGGAACAACCTATACAACAAGCGTTGCTGGAGATAATACATGGGCAGTTAATGTTGCTGGTAGTGATCTAGCTGCTGATACAGTATTTGATGTCGTTGTAAGTTCAAGTGATGCAGCTGGTAATACAGTCTCTTCAACAGGGTCTTCCACTCATACACTTGATAGTTCAGCTCTTCAAGTTAACCTAGATATAGACCCAATAACTGATGACTCAATTCTTAATGCGACAGAGGTTGCGGCAGACGTTGTTATTACTGGTAATGTAACAGGTGATGAATTTGATTCTGGCGTTATTACGCTGACAGTTAATGGGACAAACTATACTGGTAACCTTGTAAATGGTGCCTTTGCGATTAGTGTACCTGGATCTGTTTTATCTGCTGATTCTGATACAACTGTGGACGCTAGTGTTGTTGTTACCAATGGTATTGGACAAGAAGGAACAGCAGATTCAACCGAGAAATATTTTGTTGATACTTCAGCGAGAGCGACAATTCGCGTTGATTCAATTACTTCTGATGACATCATTAATGCCTCTGAAAGCCAAAGCACCGTTTCGGTTACGGGTAGAGTTGGTTTTGATGCTCAAGCTGGTGATACTGTTACGCTTGAGGTGAATGGCACAACTTATACCACTACCGTTGCAGCAAACAGAACATGGAGTGTGGATGTTGCAGGTAGTGATCTAGCGCAAGATACTTCTTTCCAGGCAAGTGTTAGTGGGCAAGACTCTGCAGGCAACACTTACACCGGAACAACAACATCCACCCACACCGTTAAATTTGAAGCTTTTGCCAGCTTTACATCAACTTCGGCTACAGAAGATGATGCAAGCGTTAGTTTTGTCGTAACGCTTAATAATGCTGCTCAAACAGATATAACGATAACCACTAACCACGGCAATATTATTATTGCGGCGGGCGAAACGACTGGTACCTTAGTAGTTGATACGCAAGACAGTGATGTTTACTTAGATGCGTCGACTATTACTGCAACTATTAATAGTGTAGTTGGCGGAAATTTTGCGAATTTAGACCTCAGTACAGCTTCAACAGCAGCGCAAATTACAGACACTATAGACACAACGACCGTGAGCCT